>CAMUQR010000001.1 GCA_947097085.1 uncultured Candidatus Saccharibacteria bacterium
TTATAACAGGTGTGAATAGGGTGGGGCAAGATTAAAAAATCCGCACTTTTCCACAGAACTGTGGAAAACTAGCCAAAAATCCGCCACTTTGTAATAAAAAAGTCGAAAATGGGGGTTGCAGTGGGTGAAAGTGGGTAGTATAATGAAGTCAGTGGAAAACTAAAAACAAAAACCACTAAAAAACAAACTTTAAAAAACCTATGAGAGAAAGGTAAAAATGGACACAGACTATTTCGAAAGGAAGCTCGATGACAAGAATCGCTTGACCATCCCAGCTGACTTGCGCAAAGAGTTTGAATCCGGATTGATCCTGACTCGCGGTTTTGGAAAATACCTACATCTTTATTCAAAAAATGTTTGGGATAAAGAAGTAGAACCAGCTTTGGAAGGTAGCATTCTCGACGAGAAAGTTGCCGACATCAACGTTCGGTTCCGCCGTGGTAAAACCGGTGGGATGCTCGACCAAAAACAAGGTCGCATTACCATCGAAAAGCATTTGCTGGATTACGCTGGAATTGACCGTGATGTAGTTGCTGTTAGGGCTGGTAAGTATTGGCGATTGATGCGTCCGGACAGTCTCGATTGACCGACGGCTCATTGCACCCCTGCACATTAACAATTCATTCTAGGTCGGATATCTGGTAACTTGACGGTGGAAGATATTCGAAAACCACCTCACAAAAGTTTCGACGCACTAATACATAAAACACACACCTCCCAAATTCACATATAAGTCTCTCAAGCGGTTGTTTCTCTCTCCCTTATTTGGAAACAACCGAACCTTATATAATAAAGAATTTAGAACAACTCTATAACACTTTTTTAAAAAACAAACACTTAACAAACACAAACAGTTAAGTTATCAGATACCTGACCTAGAATGACACTGTTAGAAAGGTAGAACCGACTGTTTGAGTTTACAAGCGGTTTAGGTTACAATGACAATTATGTCAGATCTACATCAGTCAGTATTATTAGAAGCGACCTTATGTGAGCTCCAACCTCAAGTGGGGGAGTCGTATTTAGATTTAACGGCCGGTATGGGCGGACACGCTCGAGCGGTGTTAGCTCAAACGACTAATTACGCAGATAGTTTGCTAGTTGATCGCGATGATTTCGCATTAAGTCAATTGGCGGATTTGCGGGCTCAAGGTGCAACGATTTGGAAAAGTGATTTTGCGGCCGCAACTGAGCGACTGGTGACTGATCAACGACAGTTCGATTTGATTTTGCTGGATTTAGGTGTTTCATCGCCACAGCTTGATCAGGGTGAACGAGGCTTTTCGTTTAATAAAACCGCCAAGCTCGATATGCGAATGGATCAAACTGCCGAACTTGACGCTTATCAGATTGTTAACTACTACTCGATTGGTCAAATCGTCCAAATTCTGACTGATTATGCTGAAATCAAGCCTAAGCTGGCGATGCGAGTCGCCCAGGCGATTGATACAGCTCGACGTCAGCAGGCGATTGAAACCACCACCGAACTAGCCGAGCTTATTTGTCAGACTCTACCTTCAAAATTAAAATATAGTAAAACCCATCCGGCGACTAAATATTTTCAGGCAATTCGGATGGCGGTTAACGACGAACTAGGGCAATTACGATCGGCACTAGAACGTTTGCCACAATTACTGACCCCAGGCGGGCGAGTGGCGATTATCAGTTTTCATAGTTTAGAAGACCGACTAGTGAAAACTTTTTTCAAAACTCAGACTCAGCGCGGTTTATTAGCCGAACTGGAGTTAGTCACCCCGAAGCCGATTTTAGGCTCGGTTGAAGACGTTTCCAATCCGCGATCACGTAGCGCAGTGCTACGAGTCGCAATGAAAAAACAAAAACAAAAAGGAGGCTATAATGCCAAAACAAATCAAAGTAGCAAGCAAATCACGAGCAACTCGCGTCATCGTACGCGTAGCTTAAGCTAGGCTAATTTACTCACAACAGAGAAGCGCCGGCTTCGGGTTCATAATCAACTTGAAGTGGCGTCTTCTCGCCAAGTTTTATTTTTTAAACACAATTACCAAAAAACCAACACCAACAAGAATATAGGATTAACACCAACAATGAACAGTATTACTTACGCATCACGGCGGGGAAATCGGAATTATGGGCGCAACAAAAACATTTCCGCCTATCAATCCAACATCAAACTCGGTCCTGTAGCTCACACAGTCCTGGTCGGATTGATGATTACGGTACTTGGCTTGATTTACCTGACTCAAGCAACCAAAACCACTGGTTATGATTATGAAATTAATAAAGTTGATACGGAAATCGCCGAACTAACCACTAAAAAAACTGATCTCGAAATTGAAAAAGCTCGCTTGACGGCTTTGGCTACGATCGAGAATAGTTCAGTGGCGCAAAATATGACGAAGCCGACTCAGACAACTTTTGTGAAAAATTAGCACTGGAGTTTTTAAAGTCAAATGGCAACTTGGGAACTAACCGGAGCGATTTTTTGTTGGGTGCGCGTGGTAATTTTAGCAATCCAAGTGCAATTTTAAGTGGTTTTGGTAGTAAAAGACTAGTGTTAATTAAGCCGGTTATGGTATAATTAGATAAAACAATAACAGTAAAAGGTCTGCATTAAAACACCGTGAAAATTCTCTTCGCTAAACACAGTCGGGTCCGCATTTTGAGCGGAATTTTAACCGTCACGGTGGCGTTGATTGTGGTGCGTTTGTTTCAACTGCAAGTGATTGATCATCAAAAATATCGCCAGCTGGCTTATCAAGAACAGGTTAAAAAATTGACGATTCCAGCCCATCGAGGTCTGATTTATGCGTTAGATCATCAAACACCAGCACCGCTTGTGATGAATGAGACGGTCTATACGATGTTTGTTGACCCACAAGTAGTGAAGGATGATAAGGCGGTTTTGGCGGCGCTGGTAGGGTTAAACCAAGATTTAATCATTGGTAATCCAGCCGAAAAACTAACTCAGAAAAATACCCGCTATCAGGTGCTGGCGCGCGGTTTATCCCGTCAACAAGCCGAAGCAATTAAAGCCAAAAAACTAACTGGTATCGGTTTTCAGGCGGTGAGTCGGCGGATCTATCCGGAGGGAGCGCTAGCCTCGCAAGTGTTAGGTTTTGTAAATGCGAATGGTGGTCAATATGGCGTTGAAGGCAAGCTCGACAAGCGCTTAACCGGTGAAAATGGCGTGTTAGAGGCGGTGACTGATATTTCCGACGTGCCACTGACCGTCGGCGAAAAATACACCAACATTCCGGCTCGCAATGGCGATAATCTGGTGCTAAGTATTGATCGCAATATTCAATCGCAAGTCGAAAAAATCCTCAAAGCTGGTCTGGAAAAAGTTGGCGCCGATAATGGTAGTGCGCTGGTGATGAATCCTCAAACTGGTCAAATTATGGCGATGGTGAATTATCCGAGTTATTCGGTAGCTGAGTTTAATAAGGTTAAAGATGTGGCACTGTTTAATAATGCGACGGTTGATCGCCCTTATGAGGCCGGATCAGTCATTAAAGTCTTCACGGTAGCGATGGGTATTAATGAGGGTAAAATCACACCTCAAACTGTGTTTTACAACCAAGATACGGTGAAAGTTGGTGATCGCACCATTAAGAATGCCTACAAGGGCAAAATCGGTAATATTACGATGCAAGACGCTCTACAATATTCGCTCAACACTGGGATGGTGAATATTATTTCGCGTCTCGGCGGTGGCAATATTGATCGGTCGGCACGTAATATTATTTACAATTATTTTCATGATCGATTCCGGCTTGGTCAAAAAACTAATGTCGAACTACCAGAAACGGCTGGTATTATCATCCCGCCAACTGAGGTTGAGGGTAATGCTGTGCGGTATTCGAATATGTCTTTTGGGCAGGGAATGGATGTGACGATGGTGCAAGTGGCGGCGGGATTTTCGGCGATTATTAATGGTGGCGTTTATTATCAGCCAACTGTTCTGGCTGGTACGGTTGAAAATGGTATTTTTAAGGCACAAGCACCAAAAGTGATTGATGGGCAAGTAGTTAAAAACACTACCTCAACCCAGGTACGTCAGATGTTGACTGAGGCACGTCGGCTGTATTATAAAAATGTTGACCGAGCTGGTTATGAAATCGGCGGTAAAACTGGTACCAGTGAAAAGATTGTTGATGGTAAATATGTGGAAAATCAAACAATTGCGACTTATTTGGGTTATGGCGGGACAAATCGCCCCGAATATGTCATAATGATTAGAGTGGACGGTAAGGGTAAATACCTGGCTGGTAATACCGATGCCACACCAATTTTTACTGATATTTCCAACTGGTTAATTGATTATTTAAAACTATATCCGAAGGAGTAAGATGATTTTTAGCTCGCTAACCACTATTTCAAATTATGCTCAGAATAGCTTTAGTCTGGCGATTGCCACGATAATTATTGCTTTTTTATTGACGCCGATTTACACTCATGTGGCTTATAAATATAAATTCTGGAAAAAACAACGCGAAACCACCACGACGGGCGAAAAATTAAAGGTGTTTACTAAACTCCATGCTGCGAAGTTTCGTCGCAATATTCCGACAATGGCTGGCGTAATTATCGTGCTGTCGGTATCGATTGTAACGCTCGGCTGGAATCTGGATCGTGGTCAAACCTATTTGCCACTGGCTGCGTTGATTGGCGGTGGTTTGGTCGGCTTGATTGACGACGTGATCAACGTGTTCGGCACTGGCAGGGGCGTGGCTGGTTTGCGGTCAAGTTTGAAATTTATCATGGTGCTATTGCTCGGTTTGGGGCTGGGTTGGTATTTTTATGCGAAACTAGGCTATCACACCATGCACGTGCCGTTTGTTGGCAATTGGGATTTGGGTTGGTTGATTATCCCGGTGTTTGCTTTTGCGGTAGTATCAACTGGCAACGCGGTCAATATCAGTGACGGCTTGGATGGTTTGGCTGGAGGACTGGCGGCATCGGCTTTCACGGGATTTGGGACAATTGCTTTGTTGCAAGGTCATGTTGGTATGGCTGGGTTCTGCTTTACGGTTGTGGGGGCGCTGGTGGTGTATTTGTGGTTTAATATTTATCCGGCGCGCTTTTTCATGGGGGATGTTGGTAGTTTTGCCTTGGGTACTAGTCTAGGAGTGATCGCAATGCTGACCGATACGTTTTTGCTAGTGCCGGTTATTGGAGCTTTGTTTGTGATTGAAGCTGGTTCGAGCTTACTACAAATCACCTCGAAGCGTCTTTTTGGTAAGAAAATCTTCATTTCAGCGCCGATTCATCATCATCTGGAGGCTAAGGGTTGGGAGGAAACGAAAATTACCATGCGCTTTTGGCTGATTTCGGCAGCAGTGGCAGCGATCGGGGTCTTAATTGCGATCAAAGGTGGTCATGTCTAAAACCTTTTTTGGCACTATTGGTGGGCTGTGGGCTAACTTTTTAGCAATTGTTGGACAAGCTAGCGGGCGAGTGTCTGATCGGCCAACTCAGGCACGGCGCATTGCGAAGCCGGGACTTAATAATTTAGCTGGTTCCAGCCAGACAATTGTTCGTAAACATCGTCCAGATTATTACATCGTGATGTATATGATTTTGCTGATGCTAATTGGTTTGGTGCTGATTTATGCGATTGGTCCACAGCGCGTAAATCTGCTCAATCGTTCGTTTGATAGTAATAATCAATATAGTCAGACTTATTTTTTCTCGAAGCAGTTGATAAGTTTGGTGCTAGCGATTGTGGCCTTTGTAATGACCGCCAGCGTACCTCTCGAAAAACTTAAAAAACACGCATTGTTGATTTTAGCTATAGGTCTAGGGGCTGGCATGTTTTTGTTTATATTCTCAAAACAACCACTGTATAAGCTGGGCTTGGTGCAATGCAGTTTAGGAGCATGTCGGTGGCTGAATTTTCGGTTTATGACTATTCAGGTAGCTGAAGTAATTAAAATCAGTTTGGTGGTATTTTTTGCGGTATTTTGGAAGTTTTTTGCTGATAAACAAACGCTGAATAAATCAGCCAATCTATTTTATTCGGCGGTGATTTTAGCATTAGCGCTGTTAATGATTGTGGTTTGGCAAAATGACTTGGGTACGGGCTTATCAATGGTGTTTATTTTGCTGGCGATGTTATGGAATGCTGGCGTGAAACCGCAAATCATGCTATTGATTGCGGTCTGTGGAGCTGTAGTGGCGTTGGGATTTGTGGCTGTAAAACCACACCGTATGGCGCGGGTGATGACTTTCTTAAAGGGCGATAGTACAGAAATTACCGATTCAACTCGTCATATTATCCAAGCAAAAATCGCTGTTGGCTCGGGCGGAATGTTTGGTTTAGGGATTGGCAAGAGCGTGCAAGCAACTGGCTACCTACCTGAGGCGATTAACGACTCAATTTTTGCGATTATCGGCGAAGTGTTTGGTTTTGCGGGCTGTATCGTGGTAGTTGGGTTGTTTGCGGCCTTGGTGGCTCGCTTGCTAAAAAATGTCGCCACGTCTCATGACGCGTTTAATCGGTTATTAATTACTGGAGCGGCTGCTTGGGTGTTTTCGCATTTTGCGATTAATATTACTTCAATGCTGGGAATTGCGCCGATGACTGGTATAACCTTGCCGTTTTTGAGTTATGGTGGTACGAGTATGATTTTTGTGGCGGGGGTGCTTGGCTTGGCGTTTAACGCCTCGCAATTTACGGCACATAGCATTTATTCATTCAAACGAGGTAAACTATGAAAATTCTAACAGTTGGTGGCGGTTCGGGTGGACACATTATCCCGGTAGTGGCAGTGGTGGAAAAATTGCACCAGCTGACACCGGAAGCGGAAATTCGTTTTTGGTGTGATCGCAAGAGTCTGAAAATGGCACGAGAAGCGTTTGCTGGTCAATCGGTTGCAATTAAAGCTATCTCAGCTGGTAAGTTTCGGCGTTATCATCACTTCAGTTGGTGGCAACATTTGCGCCCCTCAATTATCATTCCAAATTTGATTGATTTGTTTAAGATCGTTGGGGGTTTTATACAGAGTTGGTGGCGACTGTTAATTTGGCGACCAGATGTAATTTTTGCAAAAGGTGGTTTTGTGTGCTTGCCAGTGGGGATTGTGGCACACTGGATGGGGATTAAACTGATTATTCACGATTCAGACACCGTGGCTGGGCTAACTAATCGGATTTTATCGAAATATGCTGTAAAAATAACAACAGGTATGCCGGTTGAATACTATCGTTATCCAACGAACAAAACTGTATTTGTCGGTAGTCCGGTGCGTCAGGGTAGTGGATCGGTCGCTGATCTTAGACAACAGCTGCAGATTTCTCCTGAAAAATTAGTGATTTTAGTCTCGGGTGGAGGACTAGGTTCGGACTTTTTAAATCGGATGACGCTAGCTAATCTTGAACATTTGCCAGAAAACTGTCAGGTGATTTTGTCGGCCGGCCGGGATAATTATCAGGCGGTGATTAGTCAAGATTTTGATAAAAACAAGCTCATCGTGCGTGATTTTGTGACTAATTTTGCCGATTATGTGCGATTGGCGGATGTGGTAGTGGCGCGGGCTGGGGCAACCACTATTGCTGAGTTGGCGGTGCTAGCTAAACCAGTAATTTTGGTTCCAAATCCGAAGTTGGTTGAGGGCCATCAACTCAAAAATGCTCAGATGTTAGCTGATAAACAAGCAGCGGTAGTGCTGGATGAGTTTGCTTTGGAACAAGCGCCGGAGCAATTCGGGAAAGCGATTAATGAATTATTAGGTGATCAACGTCAGAGAGAAATATTGAGTCATAATATCCAGCAATTTGCGAATCCGCAGTCAGCGTTGATTTTGGCGGAATTAATTATTGCGGAAATTAAGGGTGGGGAAGATAAGCGTGGATAATTTTCGACCAAAATTTTATTATTCGCACAAAAATACAAACGCTAAGCGATCGCCTCGGCGTTCATTAGCTCGAACAGAGTCGCAAACAAACTCTGTAGAATCTACTCATCCTTCAGCGGAAGTGGTAATTGGCGACTCCACGAATTTCACGGTAGAATCGGCAATTGATACCGTGCCGACTTATCAACCGCGTTTGGGTCAGCGTTCGCAACTGCGTCAGTCGACACCGCATTCAGCACGCACTTCTCAGATGACTTTTTCGGGGAGGAGTTTTAATGTTGGGCAAACCTTGCGCGCTAGTGAAGTGTCGGAACGTGACAATCTCAAAAAACTACGCAATCGGCGTAAAAAAATTCTTCGACTGCTACGCTATAGCATCTTCGGTATTGTGTTAATGACGATTTTTGTGCGTTTTTTTATCTTTAAAATTGAAGTAAAAGTTGTTGATTTTCGGACTGCACCCGAGACTGCTAAATACCAAACGGCGATTGCGAATTATTTGGCGCAACAGCCATTTGAGCGACTGAGTTTTAATATTGATAAATCACATTTAGAGCATTCGATTCAGGCGGAACATCCAGAATTATTCGAGGTAAAACAGATTACTAGTGGCTTTTTGCAACCAACTCAATTTGAGCTGGTACTGCGCAAGCCGGTGGCGACCATGCTGGTTAATCAAAAACGCTATTTTGTTGATTCAGCTGGTGTGCCGTTTGTTCACAATTACCATCAAACCCCAAGTATTGAGATTAATGATCAATCTGGCATTAAACAATCAGGACAGCTCAATCAACAACTAATCAGCGGACGATTTTTACACTTTATCGGCCGAGCGATTGCTTTGACCGGCGAAAAAAGCCACCAAATTGTCTCGGCAACAATTCCGACTGGCACGGTGCATCAAATTGAGTTTAAGGTCAAAGGTTTTGATTTGTATCTGAAAATGACGATTGATCGTGATGTGGCTGAACAGGTTGAGGACGCGACGCGAAGTCTCGATTATATCAAGCGAACTGGACTTAAGCCTCAATATCTCGATGTGCGTGTCGCCAATAAGGTATTTTATAAATAGGCTAGACAAAGAGACTAGATACAAAAAATAGCCACTTGGTAGGCCGGCGAATACTAGGAGGGTAAGATCCGCCAGCCAACTAAATGGCTATGTAGGAGATTATAGCAGGTTGAGGCGATAAAGTCAAGGTTTTTTCGGGTTTTCCCCTAATCTCTGCTCTAGTTCGGTTTTTGTTCGTTTAATAAAATACAGAGGTGGACTAGTGAAAAAACATATATTATTATATCAAAAACAAAAAAGTCAAATAGGGCGGGTAGGGCGAAAAACATAGAGTAGGGCATAAAATCAAAAAAATGCAAATCGTATTTAATCTGTGGAAAACTTTTGAATTAGGCATCAAATGTTGTAAAAAATGACATAAACTAATGGACTAAAACTGAACGTGTGGTAGTGGCAGAGTCATAGGCAGTGGCTGACTAGCTGAATAACTAACCGAGTGCGAGTTAATCAGTGGTAGATGATAATTAGAGTATGCGCCAGAGATGGTTAATACTCGAGAAGTATGGAAACTCCCCTGGCAATTTTTTGATAAATCTGGGGCGGTTCATTGGTCTTAAGTAACTAGTTAGCTCAAATCCTGGTTCGAGCATTCGATAATGGTCTTAATAAAATTGATTCTTGACTCCCTGCTGGGTTTTGACAGGGGTTTTGGGGTGATTTATGCTTGGGTACGGCTGGATGTTGAACCATCTAGGGATCACTTCTTTAATGACATAAAATAAACATTGTGCGACATTACGATATAAACATAAACATGAATATACACTCATCTAAAATAAATCTCAAAACTAGCCTCATTGTTTAATATGCTCTAAAACGTGCTTTAGAGCCCCTATTTACGGCTCAGAACGACTTTTCGGTTCATTATGCTAATATTCACGTTATGTTGTATATCAGCCTGATTTTGGCGGATTTATGATTATTTGGCAATTCAAGTTCAAGCTTCGCATATTGGCTGGATTGATGGTTTAAATAATTAATTATTTTGACTATTAGTAATTAGCATGCGTGATTTGTAAAAAATCAATTAACACTAACTGAGATTTAAAAATATCATAAGTTCGGTTTTTGTTCAACGGGGATTGTGCGCTGAAAAATTGAAGGTAATTGGTGCCTCGCCTGCTCCGCTTCCGAAGCTGTAGATCTTGACGCAAAACCACCTCTGTTCGAACAGAGGTGGGGAATTGACTATTTCGGCTGGTTTTTCGATTTATTGTGAGGCGGACGACGGCGTGGGCGTTTTTTAGCAGTAGTGCCAGCTGGATTCTGCCCTGTCGATGAACCGGTGTTGGTGTTAGGCGTGCCAAAGAGACTCTTGATTTCACTCAGGGCTTTTGGATTGAGGCGCTGGTAGCCACTATCGGAGGTATCGGTACCATCAGGAGCAGGTTCATGATCGGAAGGGCGCATCTTACGCAAATCAAGCTGATTATTTCCCCTGTTATCCCCTGTTGGTTGGTGTAATTTTTCTTGAAAACGCTGGCGACTTGGCGTGTCGAATTGTTCAGGAATCTTAATGACGCTAGCGATTTCATGCTCAACATCAGCTCGATTACGGCCGTAATGACGGCGACTGTGATCGATAATTTGGTCGAGATAATCAGCTGGTGGTTCAGGCAGATTGAGGGTCGAAGCCGAAAAGGCCGGTTGTTTTTCACCGTTAATAATCATGCTCATAATGAAATGACGGTTGTGCATATTGACTAAATCATTGACCTCGAACTGTGGTTCGAATTGTTTGACTAACAGTGGTGCATCATCGGCTGATACGCGGAAGGAAATCATTGAACCGACGTTACCGAAGACCGCAGTGCGCACTTCATCGCTCATTTGAGCAATGTACTGGTTAGCGACTGTCAGGTTTAGAGCATATTTGCGCGCCTCAGATAGAATAGTGGCGAAAGAGTCGGTGGCGAAGTTCTGGAACTCGTCAACGTAGAGATAGAACGGACGACGATCGGCGATGTTCGGAATATCAGAACGACTCATGGCGGCGAGCTGAATCTTAGTCACTAAGAATGCTCCCAAGATACCAGCATTATCCTCGCCAATTAGACCTTTGGAGAGATTAACAACCAGGATTTTACCATCATCCATCAGTTGGCGAATATTAAAGGTTGATTTTGGTTGGCCGATGATATTACGAATAATTGGGTTGGCGGTGAAGGCACCGACTTTGTTCAGGACTGGCGCAATAGCTTCAGTGGCGTATTTTTCATTCCAGCTAGCGAATTCTAGTTTCCAAAACTGCAAAATCACAGTGTCGGTGACGTAATTGAGGGTTTCTTTACGGAACTCCTTATCAGTCAACATGCGGGTGATGTCGAGAATGGTTGTCTCTGGACGCTCCAGAAGCGCTAGGATGGTATAACGCAAGATATGCTCGAGGCGTGGACCCCAAGAGTTACCGAACATACGTTTGAGCACGCCTATTACCTCTGATGAAACTGTCAGGCGTTGGCTTGGGCTAGTAATTTCCAATGGGTTAAAACCAAGCGGAAAAGCGGTATCAGCTGGGTTAAAATAGATTACGTCTTTAATTCGGCGCTCAGGGATGAAGCGTAAATTATTGATAGCAAAGTCGCCGTGCGGATCGATGATCGCATAGCCTTGATTGTGATAAATATCAGATAGAGCTAAGAGTTCCAGAGTACCAGATTTACCAGCGCCAGTCTGACCGATAATATAGAGGTGACGAGAACGATCCTTGCGTAACATGCCAAATTGATGTTTGACGCCTCGGAAATCGGTCATGCCAAAAGCTGAAATGGCGGGATTGGGAGCGGCATTAGGGTTGATAATTGGGAGCTTAGACGGTGGTTCGGCGGTTTTAGAAGATGCCCAAACGATATTAGGAGTTTCGACGTTAGTGTGCGGTAAGTGGTAAACACTAGCAAGCTCTTCGATGTTTAAAATAAAACCCTCATCGCTAAAACTACGAGCTTGGTAGGCAGTAATTTTCTCGGGATCGAAGCTTGATTGTGACATCCGAAAACCGTTCAAATTGGTGCTGTTAAACTGCTTGAAGGTGCCGATAATCGACTGCATGCGCAAGCGAGCATGGTCTTCGTTACTACCGGCGTAAACAATACGAATTTTAACTTTGAAGCCAAGTTTGGCAGCTTTTTTCTCAGCTTCCGAGACTTGGAGTTTTTCGCGCTCGGAGAGCTCGGGTTTGTCGGGTTTTTCGCCAGCTTCGGGTGGCTTGGCAAGCGCGCCCAGGGCGGTCAAAAACCATTTAGCGTCAAGGGCAAATTTAGCCTTTTTATCAGTGATATTGTCTTTGACCCATTTTTCAGAATCTTTATGCCAGGAGTCGGCAATTGGACGAATTAGAATCTGAATCCATAATTCCTCGTCGGCATCTTCGAGTTTAGCTAAAGTTCCAGTAATGCCAGCCAAGGGGTCAACCTCGAAGCCATTAAAAGTACGAATTGGCAAAAATTCGGATTCCTTGAGGTCAACTTCAGCGGTGTGGACTACTGGCTTGCGGACATTGAGTGAATAATCATAATCGGCGGTTTTAATTTGAACGCTAGGATATTGAGCGTAAATCTGACCTTCAACGAAATTACGTAAAGTTTTTGGCAGGCATAGATAAAACATGATCTGCCCGTTAACAGTGGCGATTTCGAAGCTGAGGTGTTCTTGAGGCACGCCACTCTCAATCAAGCTGGCGTCACGCAAAATACCGTGCAAGCTGGCGAATAACTGTTCAGCGGCAAGTTCGGATTTGTCGTTGGTTTTGGGGATTTCGAGAATCAACAGTGTGCTTTCGGCTGATGATTCGATGGTCTGGATTTCAAGCTTTTGGTAGTTGCGCCAGGTTAAATAGAGTAACAGAGTAACGGTTGGCATCCATACGTACCAACTCAAGATGAATTTTATGAAGCTGGAAATCATTTCTAACATAACCGTATTATCTCATATTTTACTGAAAAACTCAATCGTGCCTCGAGTGTGTTAAGCGGACTGGTGAGCGACGCAACTCCCCTACTCTTTTTGTGTGAAAAATAGTGTTCGCTTAATAAATTATTTAGGATTTAGGCACGAAGTCGTAAGTTGCCTTAGCGACGCGTTTGAACTCGGGGCGCGCTTGTAGATTTAATAACACGGTGGTTTCTTTGACTTTGCGTCGTTTGAGGACTTGTTTAACGATATCGTCACGATACATTGGCTGACCGTTTTGTTTGATGACATCAGCGATAATATCTGCTACAGTGCCTTTTTTATAACCCCACTCATTAAGTGCATAAATCCCCCGCCCGATTAGCACGAAGCGTTTGTCTTTGATAAGTTCGTTGTGAATGGCCTGTTTGGTGACGTCTTTGCGTTTAAAATTGCTACTCGCAATCTGGCTAGCAATATCCGAAAAATGCATCGGCTGACCGTTTTGCTTCAAGACAACGTAAATTTTGTCTTTGATATTGCGAGGGTTAACATTCGGGTCGGTCGCCATACCCCAGAGATCATTAAGGGTAGCGAGTTTTTTCGAAACTGTCGCTAAAGCGAGAATCTGCTTCGGATGGTTGTAATCAAGTTTAGCGTCAAGTTCATTAAGACTGAGGGGTTGTTTGTTGGTTTTGATTAATTTAACAATTTCGTCAATTTGTTTGCGGTAGGTTTTAGCGTCGCCAAATTCAGCAATAGCAATTGCCTGGGCGTAAGAGTCGTTTTCGTCGATTAAGACGAGTTTGTTGCTAACTTCAGCGATAAAAGCCACCGTTAAATCATCGCGCGTATCGAGCTGGTCGGCGAAGATATTCTTGGTCAGAGTTTTGGTCATGAGGATATTGCCGTTTTCGGTCAGTTGGCGAACAACGAGTTTTTCAAAAGCTGGCAAGTTGGCAATTTTGCCATCGTCAGCGGCGATTTTCAAACGAATCAAGATAGCTTTTTCGAGCTGGCGGACGCGCTCACGAGTGATACCCAAAAACTCGCCGATTTGTTCGAGAGTTTCGGTTTTGCCGTCCAGACCGAAGCGTCGGGTAATAATCTGCCGTTCGCGATCTTGTTCTAAATAGCTTAGAAGATCATTAATGACGTCTGTTAAAATTTGATGCTCGGCCGATGTTTGTTTGCCAGTCATGTATTAATTTTTCCTTTCGTTTGACGAGTGCCAGCGATATGGTGGCACGGTTTAAAATTTGTTAAATTATTATCTTATATATAATTATACCATAAAATAGACTTTTTCAACATAAAATGTTGTAAAAATAGCAAAAAACCAACGGTAGGTTGTGGCGATGGTTTTAAAGAGTGGATATGGTATGAGACAAGACGCTTACGAGTGAAGCAAAACAGCTCACTTGACGTGAGCTGTCGTGTTCTGGAGATTGAAACTTAAGTGGATTTTTTAGTGCGTTTGGTGGTTTTTGTGGCGGTTTTAGCTTTGGCGGTCTTTTTGGCAGTAGTTTTAGCTTTTGCTGGCGCTTTTTTAGCAGTTTTAGCTGGCTTGCCGGTATTTGCGAGAATATCGAGGGCTTGTTCTTTAGTTAGCGTATGCGGATCGGTGTCTTTAGGGATTTTGGCATTAGCTTTGCCATCGGTGACGTAAGGACCGAAGCGACCATTCAAGACTTTCACTTCGCCAAAATCGGCGATGTTTTTTTGAGTTTCTTGGGCAACTTTTTCTTGGTAGAATTGGCGCGCGGTCTCGAGGTCAATCATCAGTGGATCATGATGCTTAATACTGACAAAAGTCGAGCCAACTTTAATATACGGGCCGAAGCGACCAATATTCGCTAAAATTTCTTGACCATCGGCCGTTTGACCGACGATACGGGGCAGTTTGAACATTTCCAGCGCCTGTTCGAGCGTGACGGTGTTGAGACTGGTGTTAAATGGCATCGGTGCGAATTGTGGCTTGCTGTCGTCATCGCTTTTGCCGAGCTGAATCATTGGACCGAAGCGACCTAATTTAGCAAAAACCGGTAGTTTAGTCTTCGGATCAATACCGAGCTCGCGCTCCATCGAAATCTCGGAACGCTTAATTCCGCCGGACTGTTCGATCAACTGATGAAATGGCTCATAAAAACCACGGAGCATTTTAACTTTATCAAGCTGACCATGCGCGATTTGGTCGAATTCAGTTTCGACCTTAGCGGTGAAGTCATAGTCGACCACCTGATCAAAATGACCCGTCAAAAAAGTATTAAGCAATTCGCCAATCGGCTGTGGGATAAGTTTACCTTTATCGGAACCGGTTTTTTCAGTGACGGTGCTAGTGGTGACTTGGTTATTAGCTAAAGTCAACAAAATCACCTCGCGTGGCTGACCTTCGGTTTGACCTTTGGAGACATAACCGCGCGTAACGATAGTATCAAGAATTGTGGCATAGGTTGATGGTCGACCAATGCCTAATTCCTCGAGTTTTTTCACCAAACTACCTTCGGTGTAGCGAGCTGGCGGTTTTTTGAAAGTTTGGCGGGCTTCAGCGGTGATGAGCTCTACTTGGTCGTTAATTTGCAAATCTGGCAATGGCTGATCGGTCGATAAATTCTCATATAATGCCAAAAAACCTGGAAATGTCACTACTTCGCCTTGCGCTATAAAAGTGGTACCGGCTGGGTTGGCAGTGATAGTAGCAGTGGTTTTTTTGAGTTGAGCGGACGCCATTTGACTGGCTAAGGTGCGCTTACGAATTAAGTCATAGAGCTTTTTCTCTTGAGCGCTGGAGCCAGCAGATTCAACCGCTAAATTAGTCGGTCGAATAGCCTCGTGGGCTTCTTGAGCGCTAGCCGATTTGGTAGCGAAATTGCGAGCTTTGTGATATTTTTCACCATAAGTAGTGGTGATGTAATCACGGGCTGACGCAATAATTTGTTTCGATAACACCGTTGAGTCGGTTCGCATATAGGTGATTTTACCGGCTTGATAGAGCTTCTGAGCGGCTGACATGGTTTGTTTGGAACTAAAACCAAGCTTACTGTTGGCTTCTTGTTGCAAAGTCGAAGTCGTAAATGGTGCTCGTGGATTGCGTTCGGCATCGCTAGCTTTAATCTCGCTGACGATGAACTGGTTATTGATTAAGCCTTCTAAAATCTGTTGGGCTTCAGCTTGATCCGTCGCGCGAGTTTTGACTTCGGCTTTAAAATCAGTGCCATTAGTTTGGAATTGCCCGGTAATCTTATAATCAGCTTGCGCACTAAAATCACGAATCTCCTGCTCACGTTCGACCACGAGACGGACAGCTGGCGACTGAACACGACCGGCGCTTTTGCCACCTGGCACTTTGCGCCAGACAACTGGCGACAGTTCAAAACCAACCAAGCGGTCGAGAATCTGTCGAGCTTGTTGAGCTTTAACTAACTGCATATCAATGGTGCGCGGATTGGCAATTGCTGATTCTAATGCGCTCTTGGTGATTTCATGAAAAACAATTCGCTTGGTGGTTTTGGGGTCGAGATTTAACACTTCGGTTAAATGCCAAGCGATCGCCTCCCCTTCGCGGTCTTCATCGGTTGCGAGCCAAACAGTTTCGGCTTGTTTGACTGATTTTTTAAGCTCGGTGATGACTTTTTTCTTGTCAGGATCAATTTCATAAATTGTTTTAAAATCATTTTTGATGTCGATTGGCGGAGTTTTACTTTTGACCGGAATGGAGCGGATATGACCAACACTGGAGAGTACTGTAAAATCTTTACCGAGATATTTCTCGATGGTTTTGGCCTTGGCAGGGCTCTCAACGATCACTAGATTCTTCATTTAAATAAGTATAAAGCTTTTACGGCAAAATGGCAAATTGTTGACAGTGTGTTTTTGTTTGGTATAATCATAAGCGTGATTTGCTAGTTTTTACAAATAAAATTTAGATCTTTACAAAGTTGAAAGGAAGTGATTGATTTGAATAAAATCAAGAGAAGATTTTTAAATGTGGTGTTTGCTTTAATGATTTCATTGCCTATATCTGCTGTTTCGGCTTATGCCGAAGGTGGGACAATCTATGACTTCACAACTGCTAGCGCCGTAATGGGAGTTTGGATTAAAGTAAAGGATGGTGATTCTGGATGGGCGAATTTTTCACAGTCGTCAACTGGCGTCTATTATTGGGATTATAATGCTAAGGGTAAAGAATGGAGGGCACATATAGGATTAGGTCATAATAAAAAATGGCTAAAAACTGTCTACAGTGATTGGGTTACTGGTAATGCGGATATTTCTATGTACTGGGATTATCGTAACCCTCATGTTGACACTTCTCCGTTTTAATATTAAAACTTGAACTTGAATAAAAAGTAAATCACAAATCCTGAGCAAGATTTAAAACTGCTTATTCTAACAAAAGGAGCGTAAAATGCAACAAGCTAAGCAAAAAATTTGTATCAAAGATATCATTTTATTGTTACTAGTAATGGCTAGCGTGGGGTTGAGTATTTTTGTCCTCTATAATACTCAGCAAAAACAACAAGATTTAGATAAGAAATTTGAAGAATTTCGAGTAGAAATTAAACGCAGTAGCGTGTTACATAGCAAACAGATCAAACAGCTTGAGAAAAAAACCGGTCTGCCTGGACTAAGTCAAAAAGAGTTAGACTTGATTAACGGTCGCTAAAAACTATTTGTTGAGTTTAAAAACAGTCACAAACAGTGGCTGTTTTTTATAATTTAAGCATCCAGCGATTGGCGCCGAGCGGTGCGATATGACCGTTAATTTCTAACATAGTTAGATGGAAATTAAACTCGTCAGGACTGAGTTTGAGCTGTTGTAGAATCTGGTCGCCATCGCTTACGCCGTCAGCAATTAGTTTGAGAATGCGACTCTGAATTGGGTCGTTAATGATTGGTAATTTGGGCTGAGGGTCGGCAATGTTGGAATTAGTGATGCCGAGCGCTAAACAGGCATCTTCAGCTGAGGTGATCAGCTGAGCGCCTTGTTTGATTAAATTATGACAACCAACTGACATTGGACTGGTAATTGCGCCTGGGACGGCGAAAACTTCGTGATTTTGACTGAGGGCGTGAGCGGCGGTTGAGAGTGTGCCACTGCGTGCGGCGGCCTCAACTACAATTACTCCGTCGGCAAGTCCGCTGACAATCCGATTGCGTTCCAAAAACTGATGGGGCAACGCTGGCTGATCGGGCATGTATTCACTGAGAATCGCCCCGCCGGAATCTAAAATCTTCTGAGCTAGGTGGCGATTGGTGTGTGGCGTGATGTTATTGAGTCCGCTACCAAGGACGGCAACAGTTAATCCTCCAGCCTCCAGACAGCCTTTGTGAGCGATGGCGTCAATTCCCAGGGCTAAACCGCTGATTATTATCACACCTTTTTTGGCTAAGTCAAAAGCTAGTTGATGGGCAATTTGTCGCCCATAGGCGGTGGGTTTACGCGAGCCAACAATGGCGACAATCGGTGCCTCCACCTCTGGTAATTGACCGAGATAATGGATTTTTTCGGGTGGTTGATAGGTCTCAACTATCCTATTGAAAAACTTATGCTTAACTGGTGTAATAGATTTAATTTCCATAAAATAGTATTTAATAGTTGACTTTATATCTAAACTATGCTATAATGAAAATGTTGGTGAGGATTGAGAGCCTCATCGAACATCAGTTTAACACATAGCAAGTTAGAAATATTATCCCCTTCCCCTTTTTTATTAACAAAACTATCTTGATGTGTGTCATAACCCCTTTAACCGGCGGACCCCAGTGAACTATGAGGTGGGTCACGCTTCTCGGGAGAGCCCAAAAAGGTGTGTTAAAGGGTCAAATGGCGCTAGGTGATGCCCACCCTTACCTAGCGCTTTTTGATTTTTTAACGAGTTTATAGGTGGAGTTTTCAAAAGAACCACTAATGAAGTTTTGGGTCAGAATCTGGACTTGGTTCGAGATGTCGGATAGGAATTGCTGTTCATCCTTGGTAAAATGCCCCAGGACGAAGTCGGATTTAGCGATGAGGTTGCGTTTGTCATTGTTGATGCCGATTTTGATACGACGGAAGTCGACTCCAATTTGGCTAATGATCGATTGTAGACCTTTATTCCCGCCAGCACTACCTGTGTCGCGGGTTTTAATTACACCAAAATCAAGTGACAGATCATCATGTAAAACTAATAAATCAGTAGTAAAATTGATTTTATAAAAATCAGCAATGGTTTTTAAAGTAAAACCGGTGAGATTATAAAAAGTGGTGGGTTTAACTAATAAAACTTTTTCGCCACTGATGCGCAGTTCACAAACTAGCGCCCGAAAAGCCTTTTTTTCGCTCCAAATCCCCTGGTAATTGCGAGCGATGTCGTCAATAATTCGAAAACCGACATTGTGGCGGGTATTATTGTAATTATTGCCAACGTTCCCCTGAGCCAAAATTAATTTCATAGCATTTCCTTTATTAAAACTTATGGTTATATTTTAACACAAAAACCGCCTCCTTGGGCGGTTTTGTCTTTGTTTAAAAAAAGTTTATTTTTCGCAGTCGGCTTTGTTGCCTTCTAGACAAGAGATACGTTTATTAAGATAGATATTATTTTCGGAGTTGGTGCTGAGGACTTTATTGTTAGAGACTTGAAACTGATTCCATGAATAAACAATACCGCATAGCCACAAAGTATTGATAATAGTTAAGATTAGAATAATTACTTGCAAAATTGTGATTGTCTGTTTTTTGTCTTTACTCATGAAAGCTCCTTTTGGGTTAAGAATATTACCAGTAGGCGTTTTTCATTTGAACGCCCTCCCTTCTAAAAAGTACTAACTCACAAAAGCGAGTTGCAAGAATAGTATAGCATAAGAGTTTTTAAAAAATAAATTATCAGATAAGATTTTTAGCAAATAAGAGTTTAGTTGATAGCTTGGTTGGTTTGAGTTTTTGGAGGGCTAAAAAGACGATGAATAGCAAAACATTGAACGCTAGCAAGACCACCAGATTATAGAGTGGCGTTGGCCAGTCGAGCTGGATGGATTTGAGCGGGAGGCGGTTGAGATAGCAGTAATTCGTGCCGGCCAGATAATTAAAACCAATCATAATAAGATGAAAAGCGTTAGTGATAATGGCGATATGGCGGAGCGAATCAAGATTGAGGCGTGGGTTGGTTTTGACAAAATAAACCGCTGTCCATAATAACGTGATATGCCCGACGAAATACGAAACATAGCCCCAATGCGGGAATAGGAACTGATCAGGGTTGATGATTAGTAGTGCGATGATTCCACCGAAAATCCCCCAATAAATTGTAATCAGACGAGCGATTTTGTTGTTGGTGAGCAGACCGATAATCGCACAAAAAATCGCAATTCGGCAGTTATAAAGTGGCAAGGCTTCAGCTAGATCAAAATGTTGACCAGCTGAAAAATGCCAAGCGTACATAATTGCCTGTTGGGCGAGTAGTGTGTAAGCTAGGATTTTTTTGAACTTCTCTTGTTTAAAAATTAAGTAGTAATCACTGATAATAAACATACAGCCCAGCGTGGTCAGCGCCAGAAGCATCAGGTGCGTCTGGTCAAAAGTTGCCATGCTAATCGCCCCATCGGGCTGATGACGAAAAAATTGCTGAAAAAAACTAATTAATCCCACCACTGATTATCTCCTTGGAGCTGAGCGTTTATTAGCGGTAGTGCGACGGCTGCTGAGGCTAGTCGAGCGAGTCGATGACTGACGTTTGGTGGTTGGCTGAGCGGTTTTGTCGGTTTTGGTGGTTTTGTCGAGGCCGGCTTCACGATTCTTGGCGATTTGTTTTTCGTCACGGAAGGAGAATTTGATCGGTGTGCCGGTAAAATCAAAATTATCGCGCACGGTGCTATCGAGATAGCGCTTATAGCTCCAGTGCAGGAACTTGAGATTAGAACCATAAACCACAAACCAAGGCGGGCTATTGTCGGTTTGAACCATATAGCGTAGTTTTGGATAGGTGTTTTTGAGGCCAGCTGGTGGATGCTTGAGCTTGGCTTCGGTCAAGATTTGGTTGAGTTGACGAGTTGGAATAGTCTGTCGGCGACGTTTCATGATGTCGAGTGTTAGATCGAACAGTTTGGCGACGTTTTTGCCAGTGATACTTGAGGTAAAAATCAGTGGTGCATAAGGCGTGAACTGAAAATCATGCGTAATTCGGCGCATAATGCGGTCTTTGGTTTCTTTTTCGGGAATTAAATCGCTCTTGGAAATTGCAATAATTAGTCCCCGACCAGCTTCATCAATAATGCCAGCTAATTTGTGGTCGAGCTGAGTGCTGTATTCGGTGCCATCAATCACTAACACACAAATATCGGCCTCTTCGATAGCTTGTAGGGTACGTAAAACCGAAAACTTCTCGATGCCGACTTGTTGCTTGCCTGGTTTGCGGTAACCGGCGGTG
Organism: uncultured Candidatus Saccharibacteria bacterium; assembly: GCA_947097085.1. Lineage (GTDB taxonomy): Bacteria > Patescibacteriota > Saccharimonadia > Saccharimonadales > Saccharimonadaceae > CAMUQR01. Next base: position 21,207 of record CAMUQR010000001.1, read on the forward strand.
TCGATAAATTCAATCGGTTGCTGGTGATAATTGATGGTAATGCGGTTAAGGTCACGGGTAGTGCCAGCGATGTTGGCGACGACGGCCTGCTGTTTACCAGCTAAGGTGTTAAACAAGAAACTTTTGCCGACATTAGGGCGACCGATCAGGGCAACTTTGGTTTTAATGGTGGTTGGTTGGATTGTGACTTCGGGAATGAGTGATTCGAGATGGTTGGACAATTCAGCGATGCCAGAATTGTGATTGGCGGATGTATAAAAAATATCTTTGATGCCGAGTCTGAGCCATTCTTCACGGGCGACGCTGGAGCGCAAGTCGGTTTTATTAACAACTAGAACGACGGGTTTGCGGTTTTTGAGGGCGGTTTTGGCGATTTGGCGGTCGTCTTGAGTCGGAAATAACGTGCTATCGACCACCACCATAATTACATCAGCGAGCTCGACGGCTTCGGCAATTTGATCTTGGATACTAGCTTCGAACTCGTCGGCCGGGTCTTTGAGGCCAGCGGTGTCGACTAACCAGCTGGTTTTTTGCCCAAATTTAACCTGTGCCAAGACGTTGTCTCGGGTGGTGCCGGCTTCTTTAGCGACGATAGCCTGCCGACTACCGACCAGTCGATTGAACAGCGAGCTTTTGCCAACATTGGCTTGGCCGATAATAGCGATATTAGGTAATGATTTTTTCATAGATTAACTCTTCTATATTATAACATATTTTGTAGATTTTTGGAAGCTATTTGATAATTGTATATTCGCCAGGCTTGAGAGTGGTTAGCTGATACGGACCAAATTGAATACGGTGGAGTTTGACCACTTCATAGCCAAGAGAAGCAAAAGTTCGGCGAATTTGGCGGTTGCGACCTTCATTCATCGTTACCTGCCAATCTCGTCGATGGTCATCAGATAAGCGACTGAGATTGAGCTGACTACGTCCGTCAGCTAAGGTCACGCCAAAATCGTTAATCATTTGCTGATGAAGTGGTGCCAAATCAACATCAAGGCGGACTTTATAAACCTTGGTTTTTTGAAAACTGGGATGAGTCATGCGATGGATAAAATTACCATCACTGGCCATTAGGATTAGGCCGGAGCTATTTTTATCGAGTCGTCCGACGGTTTTGAGGTGATGTAAGTGATTTGGTAATAAATCGTAAATCGTGCGGTCGCCTTTTTGGTGACGGCGTGAACAAGTGACGCCAGTTGGTTTATTAAGGGCGATGAGCTGTGGACGATTTTGAACCTGAAGAGGCTGATTATTAACCATGATGTGGTCGCTGGATGCGACTTTTTGTCCAATGATCGCTGATTGGTCATTAACCTTAACTCTGCCTTGTTCAATTAGCTCGTCAGCCTGGCGTCGAGAAATACCCAGAACTGTCGCTAGATGTTTATTAAGGCGGACAAGTTCAGAATCACTAGTCATTGGTTTGTTCGCGTTCTGGAATCAGGTCGCGCAAAGAAGTTGGTTGACGGTATTGTGGTTTAATATTGACGTCGGTTGATGATGTGCTTGGGGTTGGTGCAGTGCGATGTAAACTCTCGCCATTGGTCTGAATAGCCTCGTCTACTTCAGAGTTAGAAAATTGTGGCGTGGCATTGACGACGGGATTGACGGCTGGTTGGAACTGAGGTGCTGGAGAAATTGGTTGATCGGCATTAATATCGTTAGCTACTGGTGCATCAGGTGTCATAACGGTGTCGTTGTTCGTCGGGGTTGAAGTATTATCAATAGCTTCAGCAAAAGCGTCTTGTTGTGGAATGTGGACGCGTCCCTCGAGGAGATCTTTAACTGCTTGAACAACATCTTCAATTCCAACTTGTGATTTGACTAAATAAATATCGGCTCCGAGTTGTTCACCACGTTCGCGTTGATCCTCGCTGGAGAGTGCGGTCATAATAATGACTTTAGTGTCTTTGATTTCAGGAGTGCTACGCAAAATATCGAGCATATCAAAACCAGAGATTTTAGGCATCATGACGTCGCTCAGGATTAAATCTGGTTTTTCTTTGAGGGCGACATTGAGGGCTTCTTCTCCATCGCCCGCAATTAGCATCTGATAGCCTTCAGAACCGAGGCGTACGCCGTAGATTTCTTGTAAGCTTTTGTCGTCTTCTACTAAAAGGATTTTGGTCATATTTACTCCATGTGGTTTGCTAAATTTGTGTTCACTTCAAGTTAATGAAATAATCTTGCTTATGTTTATTATATAAAAAAATAGCAAAAAATACTATATGAAAATTATGATTGGGCGGTGGGTGGAATGGTTGAAGGCTGGGATTGTGGCTGGGCGGTAGCTGGTTGGGAAACGGTTTGAGATGTGTCAGTGTGGGCTTGAGGAGCGGTCGATGGAGCGACGGTGGGGATTTGGCGGGCATCGTGCGCTTGGAGCTGAGTAGCGCGGGCTTGATCGATGCGGTTGAGCTCTACATAAAAAGTACTACCTTTGCCGAGAGTACTCTCCGCCCAAATACGTCCGTGGAGATGCTCAATGATTTTACGACAGAGGTATAAGCCTAAACCAGTACCGCCAATCTCGCGGGTTTCGGAATTGTCAACTCGGTAGAACTTTTGAAATAAATGTGGAATATCTTCGGGTGGAATGCCGATGCCAGTGTCGCTAATTGATATTTGCGCCAAGTCCCCTTCTTTAATTACAATGTTGACGGTAACAGTGCCTTGTGGAGTATATTTGATGGCATTTTCGATTAAATTAGAGACGACTTCGTGCAGGAGATTTTTATCAGTGTGAACAAGGATATCGGGATTGAGTAATTTGGAACGACTGGTAGTTGGTAAAAAGATTAAATTAACGTTCGACTGCTGAAGTTGCGGTTGGAAATCACTGCAGATCCGATTAACAAAATCAATTAAATTGATAACTTGTGGAGTGATAATGAGTGATTTATCTTCGGCTTTGGAGATGCTGAGGAGGTTTTTAAAGAGTTCACCGAGGTGCTCGACTGATGCTTGGGCTTTGCCGATATAATCGCGGGCTTTATCATCAACTTGAGAAATTTTGGGGTTAAGTGCTAAGCCGAGATAGCCGTTGATGGTGGCAATTGGGGTGCGCATTTCGTGACTAGCGGTGCTGATAAACTCGAGCTGTTCGCGTTCTTTGTCGAGTTCGCGGGAAATATCACGAAACGCAATCAATAAATCATTCGATTCGTCGCTAATCGGGGAGATATGCATAGCAATTGGGATGATTTTATCGCTGTGAGTTTTGATTTTGATTAAATCAATTTGGTTGGTAGCGTAAGTACGGCGACTAGTTTCGATTGGATTGTGGTCGAGATTGAGCGGAGTGTTTTCTTGGCTAACGAATTTCAAAACAATTTGGTAGGAGATGTCCATAGCTTCCTGGGCGGAAAATCCAGTAATCAAGGAAGCTTGTTTATTAAAAAACTGAATAATCCCCTGATTGTTGATAACAATAATACCATCTGACAAGGAATTAAGCAGACGGTTGGAAGTGGCAAAATCTTGTTGGCTGAAACGGTTGTTTTCTTGAGGCGTGGTGTCTTTAAATAAAACAACGGTGCGTATGATTAAAACGATGGCAATGAGGATTTGAGCAGTTAAAATTGCATAATTAATTTGGCCTGAACTAATCATCACCCAGCCAAGCACGATGACCGATAATAACAGCGTTAAACAGCAAATGATATGGCTTAGATGATGTTTGGAATTGGTCTGATTCATGTTCAATACGTTCGAATAATTGGTATGTTTTTATTATAACATAAGCAGAATCAAAAAATCTCCCTGAGCTAATGCAGAACTGGGAGATTTTGATGGGTTTTTAACAAAAACAATTCTAGTTGTGATGTTCGTGCTCTTCGGCTTCATCGGCTTCGGCACGGGTGGCATGAACTGTCCCAAACGGATGGTGGACTGGTGCGTAAATCGAGTAGAGCTTAAGTGGTTGGTCGCCAATGTTAATCACATTGTGCCATTTGCCAAGTGGGATAAAAATCCCGGCGTCTTCTTCAGCGACTTGTTCAAAAGTAATATCGGTTTCAGAATTACCCATTTTAACTAAAGCCCTGCCCTGTTCAACGCGCAGGAATTGGTCGTTGGCATTGTGGATTTCGCCACCAATATCACCACCGACCTCAATGCTCATCAGAGTCATCTGTAATTGTTCGCCAGTCCAAACGGCTGTGCGGAAGTTGTGATTGGAAGTAGTGAAATCTTCTAAATCGACTACAAAAGGCTGTTTGCCGTAATCTTTTAGTTCCATAAAATATCCTTTCAAAATTGATCAAAATAATACGAGGTAATGCCTCAAGATATATTATACCATGCTAATTGGGCAAAATCATCAGTAAAAACTCTTGACTTTAAAAAGTTAGTATGTTATTATTTACTTTGAAAGAGCCGAAAAGAGCTATTTTTTACGGACGAGAGTAGAAAATATTTTTTATAAGTTAGTCGAGTCATTTTTTCATAACCTCCTCTCCGCTCTCGTCCGTACATATCCCCCTCGCCCCCACGTAATGTGGGGGTTTAAATTTGGTGGAGTGAGGTGATAGTTATCAACGAAAAAATCCGACATATAGTCGGATATTTTCGTGGTGATCCCACCGGGAAGGTTGCTGGCGCAACGCTAACACCCGAACCCTGGGTTCGATTCGCTGATGCTAAGCATCAAAAAGAAAGCCCCTGGCTTTACAGCCAGAGGCGTTCTTTTGGTGATCCCACCGGGAATCGAACCCAGATTTACAGGATGAGAACCTGCTGTCCTAACCGTTAGACGATGGGACCAGATCGGACGGTTATTATTTTAATATAGTTGAGCGCTTTTTGCAAGCTATAGTTTAATTCCAGCTGACTTGACCTGAAGCATTTGGGATAGCTGTGATCCAAACTTGACCGGTGTTGATGGCAATTTCTTGGTTTTTATTGTCATAAAACCGAATCTGTTTATCGCGAGCAGGTTTTTTCCAGGTAGCTTCAATCACTTGTCCGTTTTGGAAAATATAGGCCTTTTCTTGGCCAATGGTGGTAATTTGTTCGCGATAACCATCTTGGAGGACGCGTTGCATGTTGGTCTTGATGGCGATCACGCTCGTTGGGGCGATTTGACCTTTTTCGCGGTCGAGATGAGCTCGGCCACCGACTTGACGATGATAAGTATTGGTTTTTGGGTCGTAAGTGTAGCGAACGTTATAGAGTGGTCCGCTAATTTTTAAATCGATATTTTTGACGTTAATTTCTGATTCTTTAGGCGGTTTGGCGATTTGACGAGCGAAGCCTTCAACGGTTGAACTAGTGTAGCCTTTGGCTTTGTTAAGAGCGTCGAGTTTGGTAAATGTCGTATAAACATTGTGTGGCGCGTAGCGGTCAGTAGCGCGCCAGTAATATTGGCCATTGAAAAACTGATCAATATCGCGATAACTGCCGTTGCGAATCATCCTGAGGGCTTCAGCGCTACCGCCAACATGGGCGACGCTCGGTTGAAATGGCGTCAGCCAATCAACATAATATTCACGCAAACTGCGCACTGGTCCAATTAACTGAGGTTTGTTGATTTGATACAAACATAAAAAGCGCGTAATTCCACCTTCAGCGATGGCTTCGAAGACGATTTCGGCATCTTTAATACCAGATTGGGGCCGAGCCGACGGGCTATTTTCAATCATAATTGCGGTGACCGCTTGATTAGTGGCGGTTTGATCTGGAACTTCAATATGAGACAGCGACGAGTAAAATTTTTGTGGTTTTGGTTTAGATTTGATTTGGACAACTGGCGCCGGCTCAGGAAATTTAATCTGAACTGTTAAAGCATATACTAAGCCAGCGGTCATCAGACAACTGACGGCGATAATTACCCCACCCACCCAGTGCTTTTTTAGAAAAGATGGTTTGGTGGGGGTTTTTGATTTGGTAGTAGTTGGTTGACGCAAGTGATTAACGCTAAAACGCTGGGCGTTAGCGCGTGATTGTTGCTCGTAATGGTTGGTGTTTGTGTTGTCGTTCATCATGTTGTTTTATGGGTTTATAGCTTTATTGAGACGATTGATGACGGTATCGCGACCGAGAATTGCCATCATTTGATTAAGATTTGGACTAAATGGCGCCCAAGTTAGCGCGAAACGAATGATGCTGAAAGTGACATTTGGTTTGTGACCAGATTCAGCTAGAATTTGGTTTAAGGTGTCTTGAACGCTCACTTCATCGAATTGGCTGTCGGTTAGATGTTGAACGGCTAATTGTAAAATCGCTTTTTGCTCGTCACGTGAGAGCTTTTTGAGTTGTTTGTCAGCGTCAACGAGCGACCAGTCGATGGTTGGCTCAGTGAAGAAGTATTCGGTTAAGTGTGGCAAATCGGCTAGAGTTTTGAGACGTTCTTGAACAAGGGCTAGGACGCGACGCTTAAGTTCTGGATCGGCGTTACGACCAGCTTCGCCCCAGAAATCAGTGACGCGGGTCATTAAATCATCGAGCTCGAGGCGCTTAATCCATTGAGCGTTCATCCAAAGTAAGCGTTTTTCATCGAAACGCGCACCTGATTTTTGGACGCGTTCGAGGCTGAATTTAGCTACTAGTTCATCCAGTGAAAATAATTCTTGAGTGGTACCATCGTTCCAACCAAGGCTAGCTAGGAAGTTGAGCAGAGCCTCGGGCAGAATTCCCTCTTGGCGGTATTCAGTGACACTTTTGGCGCCGTCGCGTTTACCGAGCTTCTTATTGCCGGTTGGTGCCATAATGTGTGGCAGACAAGCTAGCACTGGTGGCTCAAGTTCGAGAGCTTCGTAGAGGGCTAGGTATTTTGGTGTTGACGAAATATATTCAGCACCACGCATTACGTGAGTGATGTGCATTTCAGCATCATCAACAATGTGAGCGAAGTTGTAAGTTGGTAAACCATCAGCCTTGATTAACACAAAGTCGTCCAGCGAATCCTCCCCAGCTGACAACTCACCCATCACTGGGTCGTGCCAGGTATAGCGTTTAAGTTCTGGGATTTTAAAACGCAAAGCGGTTTTACCGTCCCATGGCATGAATTCGGCTGGACGGTGTTGGCGATACAAGAATGGTCGCTTCATGGCTTTAGCTTCGGCGCGGAACTCTTCAACTTGTTCTGGTGTGTATGGATCGGGATAAGCTAGTCCTTTGTCGATGAGCTTTTGCGCCCATTTGTGATAAATCTCTTTGCGCTGGGTTTGAAAATAAGGCGCACTTGGACCGCCGACGACTGGACCTTCATCCCACGACAGACCTAACCAAGTTAAGGTGTCAAGAATCGCCTCGGTCGCTCCTTCAACAAAACGAGCCTGGTCGGTGTCTTCGATACGCACGATAAAAGTACCATTGGTTTGGCGGGCTAGAAGCCACGGATAAAGCGCCGATCGGACGTTACCGATGTGGATATAGCCAGTTGGGCTAGGCGCAAAACGAGTAATCACTGGTTTAGTCATGGCTTCATTATAGTACTAAATTTAAATTGATTCAAGAAGTTGCTTGGCAGTCAGTTGTCAAGGTGTGGTGAGTCGGGCGCTAAAGACTATAAACTGGTGGCGATTTTGTGGATTTGGTCGATTGATAAACTATCATCAAAAGTCAGATTATATAGAATACCACCGTTGACCCAAGTTGCCTGATTGCCATAAGTGTAAATCGTTAGGCCTTTGGTTTGGTCAGTGTGATAAACTTCACCAGCGCGTTTTTTAACGATATTCTCGAGAGTAGTTTTGGAATCCCAAGTGCTAGCTTGTTGAGTCAGCTTGAAAGCTTTATTGTGGTTTTGGTATTCCATCACGACTTGATTGTTTTCAAAAGAGGCTAGTTTTTTGATGGAATAACCGGCTGGTTTATATTCTGGATAGGAAGCGTTGATGCCAGCTTGTGAAGCGGCGATGCGCATTGAGATGTTCGGCATATTGAGATAAGTTAAATAACCACCCAAAATCACCATCGCTAAACTACCAGCAAAAATCGAAGCATGACGCTTAAAAAAGGAAGTTTTTGGCTGGTAAGCTGGTCGTTGGTTGTGGTCGTTGGCGATAGCTGAGGCAAGAGTTTGTTGTTTGAGCTGAGTATTAAGCGCTTGGGCTTCGGATGGTGAAATCTGCGGAACTGCTACCTGCTGACCAGCGAAAGCTCGCTCGGTTTGTTTCAGTGCGCGTAACTCTTGTTTACGACGCTGGCTGGCGATTTGGTGCATGCGGTAGCGGGTGAAAAAATCAGTTTGGCGCGCTTCGGTGATGATTTGTTTGAATTGGCGATTGGCTTCAGCTGAAACAATTGCCTGTGGATTGGTAGTTTCGGATAAAACCACTGGTTGTTTAGAGTTAAGTGCTTTGGCTTCTTCAACGGTCATGAAGTGACGAATTTGGCGTGATTTAAAGCTGGAAGTGCGTAAGGCTTGTTCTTGGGCGCGAGTTTTGTCGGCGAAAGTTGGTCGAGTGGCGCGCTTTTTAATGAGTTGTGGGGCGGGTTTGGCGGTGACGGTCGGTGCTTTTACGAATTCACGATTAAGCGTCGTGGAGCGTTTTAGGTGACTACGCTGGGTTTTGGCGCTCGGTGCGGTGGCTGATGCTTTACGCATTGGGACGATATCAAGTTGTGGTTTTGACAACTTTAATAATGCGCCTGACTCTGCATCGTAAACTTTTCCCCCGATTTTGACCGTTTTTTTCGGCATTTAATTATATTACCCCTTGTTTTTAATACTATATATATTGTAAAATAAGCTTTAGAAAAAAACAAGACATAAGCGCTATGAATTATCAAGAAAACAAAAACAACCATCATATGCTTGTGGTTTATATCATTCTCGGCGTCGTGTTTATTGCGACGGTGATTTTTGCGATTCTCATGATTCGCGGGTATCGCTGGAATGTAAAAGACCGTAATATTGAGGCTTATGGTGTGTTGCAAGTTAAGACTTTCCCGTCGGGAGCAAATATTAAAGTTGACAATCGTGAGCTGGGCTTTTTGGATGGCAAGCGATTGGATTTATCAGAAGGACAGCATACGGTGACGGTGAGTCGTGATGGTTATCAGACCTGGCAGGATCAGATTATGATTCGGGGTGGTAAGGTAAAATGGCTAAATGTCCGGCTATTTCCAGAGAAGCTAGAACAGAGCGTGGTCAAAAACTACCCTGCTCTGTTGGCGTCGTCAGAAGCACCAAATCATCGTTTTATTATTAATCATATCGCTAAAAATCAGTTCGAATTGGTGGATTTGACCGGTAAGGAACTAAAATACACGACGATTAATCTAGCTGAGTATTTTGCAGACGCTGGTAAATACGATTTTGAATTTTTAAATTGGAATTTGGTGCGTGATTCTCTACTCTTCCAGGATAAAAAATCTGCCACTAAGCAGACAATTATGATTAATTACCTCAATAAAGATCCGCGAGCGGTGATGGATTTGACGGCGCGTTATGGAGCATCGAAGCTGACTTTTGCGAATTATAAAATTACGGGTAGTCAGGGCTCAATTATGTGGATTTTAGAGGCGGATAAGTTTTATCGCCTGGATTTGACGGCGACCGATAAGCCAGCCGAGCTTATCGCAGAAGGTGTTAAAGCCTTTGCGGCGATTGATGACAATAAGATTGCTTTTTCACAAGTCGATCCCAACGATCAACAACATCCGACTAAGGTGATTTTGTATAATTACAAACTAGCCCAGCCGATTTTGTTTGATAAAGTGTTAAATGGTCTTGAGCCGAAGTTTAATATTGTGCGGTTCAATGATAATGATTATTTTGTGTATAGTGTTGATCGTCAGTTGTCAGTGTTTAAGGCGGACGGCGAGTTTTATAATATGACTTCTGCTAAGGTAGATGATAAAGTTGATCGCACCAAGGCAAGCTTGCTGATTGATTATTTCCTAGCGAAAAACCCTAAAATTACCAAAATCTATAGTAAATTCTTCAAAACGGCGGCTGATTTACGGGTGGGCGTCAACCCACGCTTCGTGACGATGTTGGTTGAAAATCACCGCGATGCGCAGGCCAAAACCACGCAAACTTGGGAGAACTCGGACTTGTTTGTTTATGACATCGAAAATGATGAATCGACTAGTTATGTTTATCATGATCAGGTGGCTCAGCCTGACTTGGTACTGAAATGGCTCGATAATGTCATGCTTTGGAATCGTCAAGAAAGTGGCATGCGAGTGCGGTATTTTAACGGTCGCAACAGCCGAATCTTGACTGGCATTCACCCGCTCTATGGCGTGCAATTTGACGGTAGTGAAAGCAATCTTTATTACTTCACTAAAACCGCTGATGGTAAAATTGATTTGATGAAATTAAAGATTGATCTTTAATTAATTAAAACTTAATGAGTTCACACAAAAAACCTCCGCTTGCCGGAGGTTTTTTAAATGGTTTAAATAATGGTTATTTTTTGGCTTGATGAACCACTACTTGTTCAAACGGAATAACAATGTGGTTTTGCTCAAAAGCTTTTTTGATACGGCGCAAGAACTCGCCTGAAACTTTCCACTGCTCAGCTGCCTCGACTTGTCCGAGTGCTTTCACTCGAATAGCAGAGTTCTCGAATGCGGCAACGCGAGTGAATTGGATCGGCTGGATGATTTTTTCACGCCACATCGGATCCATAATCATCGCACTACCCACTTCGTTAATCACAGATTCGAGTTTATCAATATCGGTATCATAAGCAACGAGTAATTCAATGTTAGCATTGGCATAATTGAAAGTTCGGTTGGTGATGATTTCCGAAAAACCATTGCGGATAATGTGTAAATTGCCGTCAATATCACGGAGTTTAGTGACACGGATAGAAATTTCTTCGACTTTACCGCTGATTTGTTGACCAGCGTAATAGAATTTGACCACATCACCCACTCGGAATTGATTCTCGGCGATAATAAACACGCCAGCGACGATATCACGAATTGCGTTTTGTGCACCGAAGCTGATAATTACACCGAAAAGTCCAGCTGAGGTAGCAAGGGTTTCGATGCGTACACCAATGACATTTAATCCAATCAAAAAGGCTAACACCCAGATGAGAATCATTGAGAAGGTACTGAAGGCTGAAGCCAGGGTTTTGGCACGTTTCTGGTGTTCTTTGTGGCGTAAACCGCGCCTGTCGAGCATCAAATCAACCACAAAATTGATTACGGTGCGCACAATGAAGCTGACCACAAAGGCCATCAACAGGACGGTTAGCACTTTAATAAATTTACTATCAGTCAGGAGTTTTAAAACTTCTTCTAGCATGGTTGCCTTTCGTCTCTAATTATTCCCAGCGGAAAATTTTAACAGCGATAATGTAGATTAAAAGAATCCATACGCCAATCGCACCGAGCTGTGGCAAAATCTCAATGAGGCCGGCGTTTTCGGTCATCACTAAACGCATGCTGTTAGTGATTGGTGTGAGCGGTAAAAAGCCGGTGACAGCTTGTAACCAACCCGGGAAGAAGAAGCTTGGGAAGAAAGTACCGGATAAGAACATCATTGGCATTGAAACTAAATTAGAAACTGGCGATGATTGGTTTTCGTTTTGAGCCCAACCGCCAATCGCCAGACCGATACCGGTCATCAGGACAGCGCCAAGCACAGCAATCAGGCTGAAGAGCAACCAGCTGCCTCGCATATTGAACTTGAAGGCAACTAAGCCAACAATCATCATGCTGGTCATCGAAACAATCGCAATAGATGTATAGACTAAAGTGTAAGCGATTAATAATTGACCAGCGGTAAAAGGCGCGGCACGCAACCGACGTAGTTGACCATTTTGTTTTTCGCCTGGTAGCATGTTAGCAAGTCCGAAAACACCCATACTCATCAAACTAAAAGCCACTAAACCGGTGAAAGTGTAGTCGAAATTAGATAAAGCGGCGTCACCAACAGCTTCTTTAGTGACCTTGAGTGGTGCATCGGGATGTCCCATTCCGCGGTTGATATAAGCGACAGTCTGTTCAAACATTGCTTGCAGGAAGCTACCGCTTTGATCAGAACCTTTAGAGTAGAGGACTTTTAAGGTGCCGGTGACTTTGGCTTGTTGACCTTCGCCAGTAACTTTACCGAAGTCAGCTGGTAGCTCAACAATACCGTCGATTTGCGAGCGCTTCATTTGGTTTTTGGCGGTCTCCATGTCGTGGATATCTTGGATTTTGATAGGACCGTTTTTGTCTTTTTTAGCTTCCTCGACGAATTGTTTAGCAAATTGCGTCTCAGAATGGTTGATTAAAGCAATTTTTAGGCTAAAAGTTTTATTGTTAAAAATTGAGCCAAAAATAAACAGAAAAATCAGCGGGAATAAAAAGGTGAAAAATAGCGCAGTTTTATCGCGGAAAAAGCGCAAAAAACCAGCCTTAGCGAAGCCGAAAATTCCCTTCCAGTAAGATCGTTTTGTCATATTAGTCCCTAATTGCCTTTCCTGTTAAATCAATAAATACATCTTCAAGGTTAGCTTGTTCAACATGCTGTGGTTTTTTGAAGCCACGTTTTAATAATGCTTGAATTAAGTTGGCTGGCGTGTCAATTACCAGAATTTCTCCATTATCCATAATTGCTAAGCGATCACATAATAACTCAGCCTCGTCCATGTAGTGAGTGGTGAGGACGATGGTGATGCCGTCTTTGCGAATCTGTTGGATTAAATCCCAGAGATTACGGCGAGCTTGTGGATCGAGACCAGTGGTTGGCTCGTCAAGGAATAAGACAAGTGGCTTATTAACTAGCGCAGCGGCAATGGCGAAGCGTTGTTTTTGTCCACCTGAGAGTTGTTCGACATAACTTTTAGCTTTGTCGGTGAGCTGAACTTTTTTAAGAAGCTTCATGGCGTCGATTTTTCCACCATACAGACTGGCGAATAAGTTAAGCTGTTCGACTAGAGTTAATCTATTCGCAAAACTTGTAGATTGAAGCTGAATGCCAATAATATGTTTGATTTTTGATGGTTCACTGGCAACGTCAATGCCGTTTAACGTGACCTTACCACCGTCAATTGGACGGAGGGCTTCAATCATTTCTAGAGTGGTGCTTTTACCGGCGCCGTTCGGTCCGAGAATTCCGAAAATCTCCCCTTTTTGGACCGAAAAATTGATCTTTTTAACCACGCGTTTGCGATTATAAGACTTGGTCAAATCGGTCACTTCAATAATCATGTCTTTCATAAAGTTTATTATACGCTAAAAATTAACTTTTGGCAGAAAAAAGTGACAATTGAGGCTATTTTTTGCCAAATAAGCGTTCAAAGAAACTTGGTGATTCACCAGGAATTGGCTGTTTGCTGATGTTGATATTTGGTGCAGTTGGTTTGACGGCTTGACTTGGATCAGGTGAAATTTGCTCAGCAGTGACTAGTAAGCGTTGATGAGTGGTGCCAATCGGTGTACAAGTAATTAAAGTCATGACTGGTTTGGTGGTCGGATAGACGAGCTTTTCCCATTCGCTAGGCCAGACAACTTCTTTTTTAGTGACGCTGTAAGTGTAGCGGACACCTTTATAATCGGCATAAATCAAATCGCCAGTCTCGAGACGATCAAGCTGAGCGAAGATGAACTTATAATCACCTTTTTCGAACACATCGTTAGAGGAGTGTCCAGAGATGGCTGTGTTGCCGATTTCGCCAGGGTGAGAGCTAGCGCCAGGCACCGCAAAGTGCGCCACGCCGTGCTTCATAGCTTCTTGTTGTGAGGCATTGTCATTGCCGATATCGTAAGCGACTGGGACGTTGACATTGATTTTAGGAATGATCAGTTTTGGATCTGGACTGACGCCAATATTAACAGTCGGATCAACCACGATAGTGTTTGAAGTAGCCTCGCCTGGCGTAATATAGGCGCGGACTTGACCAATTAATAGCCGGTTATATTGTAAAAATAAGAATACGAGCACTACGATAAAAGCAGTAGTCGCTGGCCAAAAATGGCGACTTTTACGGGCTTTTTGAGCTTGGTCGGTCATTTTGGCGCGGAGTTTATCGCGCAGTTCTTTGAGAGCTTGGTCTTTTGGGTTGATTTTGGCGTTAGGTGGCAAATTAGATGCGCGATTGGCGTTGTTGGCCTGGACTTGCTGTAATTGAGCCTTGACAGTGCTGGTCTGGCGTTTTAATTGTTCGACATAGTAATATTCGTAATATTTTTGGTAGTAATTCTGCCAAGCTGAATGATAAGCTTGCCAATCAGGCGTTGGGGCGCTGGCTTGCTGGTAAGTTTGGCTGTAGAGATTTTGATTAGTGAGCTGAGTATTAGCCTGAGCAGTCGGTTGGTTGGTGCTGGCAGGAGATGGGGCTGACGGTGCGTGCGAGGTCGTATTTTGGACAGAAGAATTAGCGGTGGTTGCGTCGGTAGTATTGACGCCATAAATCTGATCTAGTTGGTTCAAAATCACCTGCTCAGCGGCCTGGCGCGAAGCTTGATTGTTGGAGTTAGTGGGATTTTGTGTATTTTTGTCCATAATAAACTTGAAAAATCGATACATCTTATTATATAATATACGGCAGTCAAAATAAAGCTTTTTCGGGCTTTTGCGATCAGACTCACCAGATTGATGCCGCGATGGCGGAATTGGTAGACGCGCGGGACTCAAAATCCCGTTCCCTCAAAGGAGTGAGAGTTCGATTCTCTCTCGCGGCACCAGTCTGGTGATTTTTTGTTTCTGTGGTATAATAAACCATCAGAATAAGTTAGTTTTTTTAAAAAAGGAGGGATAATAATGAATAATATCGCGCTCAATGAAATACCGATAAGGGTATATCAAGTTTTGTGCCAGCGTGGTCAAGGTCAAGTGAAATCGGAGGATTTTGCGTGTGTGATCGACGCATACCATGATGCGTATGAGTATGGACATCTAACGATGATCTGTCATGAATACGTGATCATTGGTGACTATGCAATTTTTTGTAGTGATTGCTACAAGTCAGTACGCTATCGAGTGCCAAAGGTGGCATGTGTCTACTACTTACCACTCACTAAGATGAGTGATGGCAAGATTGGTAATAGTTGCTCGTGTCTCGGATTCCCAAGCGGTGATGTCAAGAAAGTGTTGTATGTATGGCAAGAGAATAATGTAATTTCGCCGTTGGCGAATTTACACGAATCACTGAAAGAAGTTGTACAAATTCTCGATAAGATTAATAATGCCAAGGTTGTTAATACGCAACAGTCTGAGGATATTGAGAAAATATCCGATTTGTTCATTGAGTTCTTTAAACAGCCAGCCTGCTCTGAGTAAGAGCGGGTTTTTGATTTTGAGAGGCAATAGTGGATTACGATGTGCTTGTCAGTTTGTCCTCAGTTCTCAACTCTGTTTTAAAAAGCTTAATCATTATAAACACAGACAAAATCATAATTAGCGTATCTACCAGCGGACTCGCAATCCAAATTCCACACGTTCCCAAAAATATAGGAAGGATTAATACGGCTGGGACATAAAGCAAAAATTGGCGAGAAATTACCAACATACCTGCGTACTTTGCTTTGCCTAGAGCTTGAAAAAGAGTTAAATTAATAATCATAATTGCCGACAACGGGAACAAAGAAAGAGCAAGCATTGCATTTGTTCTTCCTGAGGATATAAGCTCTTTGTTTTCTAAGAAGAGGCCTAGAACCTGCTCAGGCATCAGTAGAAATACTAGCCAAAATATTAATGACAAAAATAGTCCGAAACCGTAAAAAAGAAATGTTCCTTTTTTGA
Organism: uncultured Candidatus Saccharibacteria bacterium; assembly: GCA_947097085.1. GTDB lineage: Bacteria > Patescibacteriota > Saccharimonadia > Saccharimonadales > Saccharimonadaceae > CAMUQR01. The sequence goes on from CAMUQR010000001.1 coordinate 36,847, forward strand.
CCCTTTCGAATTTTCGTGCTCCAAAATTAGTTCCTGCAAAGGGTTGATAGCCTTGACTTATTCCCCAAAGAGGAATAAAGGATAACATTAGATATCTAAAAAAGGCGCCCATCAAAATTACTTGATCCTCTCCACCGTATTTTTTCAGGGTAGAATACGTGATCATTTGTTGCAAAAGGGCAAAAATCTGCATTAGCATTGCAGAAAAACCAATCGAAAGAGTTTCTTTTACAATATTTTTTTGTATTTTAAAATGTTTGAACCTAACATTTTTGCTGAAGAATGCGAAGTAACAAAAATTACAGATTGCAAGAACTATTTGAGATATAACTGTTGCTATAGCGGCGCCCTCAAGTCCTTTTTTCAAAACAATTACAAAGACTGCATCCAAAACAATATTTAGGACAGCACTTATGCCCATCAAAAGCATAGCAATACCCATTCGACCCTCTCCCCTCATGACCATATTAGCGGCTTGACCAAAGTTTACGAATATGGATCCTAAGTATACGATTCTTAAGTAACTTGTTCCTAAGTGAAGCATTTCTCCCTCAGCACCTACGAGAGTTAAAAGTTGAGGTGCAAAAATTAATCCGATTGTCATAGCTATTAATGAAAAAAGTAGCGTCAATAAAAGAACATTGCCCATAATGGAATCGATTGTCTTCTGATCGTTTCGACCCACTGCTCTTGAAAGAACCGAAGCAGAACCTATGCCTACTAAAACGGCAATGCCGTTATTTATTAGCGTAAACGTATAAGCCACGCTGATTGCTCCCAAAGCTACGCTACCTACATATTTTCCTACAAAAATTGCATCCACAAAGCTGTATAAACTAATTACAAACATCCCTATAATACCCGGAATGCTGAGTTCTAACATCAGTTTAAATATGTTGTCTGAAATTAAATGTTCTCTTTTGTCTATCATAAAATCTCCATATTTTACGTATATGTCAATTATACATAAAAACAAAAAATCAAGTCAAATGTTGCTCACGTGATTTAATATTTGATTGTAACTTTTTGCACAAGGTAGTTTTGAAGATGCTGTTTGTTTGTGGTGTCAATTATTAGGTTCTAAATCAGAACTAATATTATGACAAAATGGCGCAAGCGGTGGCTTCGAGGGGTTTTTGCGGATTCCAGGTTTGCCAACAAGCAATTTTAGCTTGAATAATCCCCTGCCAAATCTCGCTGGCGCGTTCGAATTGACCGCTAATCACCTGCCCATCGCGAGCGATAAACACTTGATTTTGATGAAAAATCACTAAAGTCGGCTGATAAGTAATAGTGAACTTGTGCAGTGCCTCGACAAAGCGCAGAGTCGTCATGGAATGAAGCAACATCACTGGATAATAGACATTGCGAAATAGCTTCTGAGCTTGCGCAAATGACATAATTAGCGTGAAATTCGGTTGATTGACGACGTGATGAAAAGCACCGCTAATTAACTCAATGGCGTCGCGAGCCACGATGACTGGCTTGGTCTGGTCACTGATTTTTAGAGCAAGATTTTCGTATAATAAATTAGTTTCGCTGTTTTTGCCGGCGTCACCGATGAGTAATAAGCTGTCGGTTGAGTGTTGCAAAGTTAATAAATCGTTCAAGGCTTGGCTAGCCAGACCGCCTGATGGGTTTGTTGTAGAAAATACTACATTTGGAATGGTTTTGAGTAGTGGTTTTAAATCAGCTGGTAACACTAGCGATGTCTCAGGACCGAGTTCGGTGATGGTTTGGTGAGCTTTGGCGACGGCTAAGAAAACGCCTTTACTGCCACCAACTAGCCCAACCCGCCCTGCTAAGGATTTTTGTTCGGGTTTAGACCAGAGCAGGTTTTCGAACAATGGTTTTTTAGGATCTTGAGTGCGCCAATATTCCATTTACACCTCTATTTCAATACTAATTGGACAATGATCAGAACCCATTTGTTCAGCGTGAATCTCGGCCGAGAGTAGTTTTGGTAATAGTTGTTTTGATAATAAGAAATAATCGATTCTCCAACCGATATTGCGCTGGCGAGCCTTGGCGAAGTGACTCCACCAAGTATATTGCTCGGGTTGTTGATTAAATTGACGCAAAGTATCAATCAGTCCAGCATCGAGAAAATTGCTAAACCCCTGACGCTCTTCATCAGTAAAGCCATGTTTACCGCGGTTAGCTTTAGGGTTGGCGAGATCAATTTCCTGGTGGGCAACATTTAAATCGCCACAAAAAATCACAGGCTTGTGTTGTTCTAAACGCATCATATACTCCAAAAAGGCTGGATCCCATTTCTGATAGCGCAGGCCGAGGCGTGATAAGTCGCCTTTGGTGTTTGGCGTATAGACCGTCACAAAATAAAACTGCTCAAACTCGGCAGTCAGCACTCGCCCCTCGCTGTTGGCATCACCGTATTGGTCGTCGGTCAGATGATATTTATCGGCGATATCAGCCGGGATGTCTTGTGTGATACTTAGCGGAGCGATTTTAGAATAAATTGCCGTCCCGGAATAACCTTTGCGCTGGGCAGAGTTAAAAACTTGATAATAATCGCTAAACAATGTCGTATCAATCTGATCTTGGCTGGCTTTGATTTCCTGAAAACCAACAATATCTGGCTGAAAATTCGCAAAAAATGCCTGCAATTCACCCTTGTTGGTGACGGCGCGTAGGCCATTAACGTTCCAGGAAAAAAGTCGTAATTTGGTCATAATTTCAATAATTTCTAGTAATTTTAATGATTGTTATGGTGCGAATTAGCGCGCAATGCGTCGAGCCTCGCGCTTCATCTCGCGTTCTTTGATGGTTTGGCGTTTGTCGTGAAGTTTTTTACCAAAGCCGAGAGCGATTTCTAACTTGATGTGGCGTCCGGCGGTTAGCATCCGAGTCGGAATAATACTCATGCCGGCTTGTTTTTGCTCGGCTAGATGTTTGATCTGCTTCTTAGTGGCGAGCAGTTTGCGCGGGTCGGTGGCGACAGTCGGCTCGCGTTCACGCGGATTTTTAACGGTGAAAGACGCATTATTGAGCCATAATTCACCTTGGCGAATCGTTACGAAAGCGCCTTTTAGGCTAAGCCGACTGTCGCGGGCGGCGCGCACTTCTGGCCCGCTCAGCACCAAACCAACCACTAATTTATCACCGAGCTGGTAATCAAAACTGGCACGGCGATTGACGATTTGGGTGGATTTGGTGCTGGATTTCGGTCGAGTCATTTTTACAATCAAATTTTATAAATCGGTAATTTCAACACCGTGATCTTTTAAAACAGTCGCAAATTGGTTGCGGTTGAAACCTTCGATTTTTATATCCTTAATAAAAGTCACTGGCACGACTTGGATATTGCCACCGATTTTAGCCATCAACTCAGCTTGAGCTTCGTCATCGGTGTCGATGTATTTGTCGGTATATTCGACTTGGTTGTCGTCGAGCCAAGCTTTAAGCGCGTTGCAGTAGCCACAGGTGTGTGTTGAGTAAATTACGATATCATCTTTAGTCATAAATCCCCTTTTGAATCTAAAATTAAAACTTTTATAGTGAGTCTATTTTATCATAAAAAACCAGTGTAAAAAAGTTTGAAAAACGCGTGATGCTTATGGTATAGTTTTAACATGCAGGGTAAAAAAAGTTTTTCTTGTTTTAAATTTAAAAAACGCCCAACTAGCGAGCGTCAAGTGACAAAAAAGATGCAAGCTGGCTTCGTGTTGCCGATGATTGTGGTGACTGGACTAGTGCTGATGATTATTATGGCGTTTACGCTACAAACGCTGTCGGTCAGTCGTGAGAACTTGACGAATCAGCGAGCTCAGTTGCTTGCTCGACAAGCGGCCGAGAGTGGACTGGAACGCGCTCAACAGTGCATGCGAGAAGATAAGGAAAATATCGGTTGGGACGGCACGAAGCCAATTAAACCCAATACCAACTGTAAGGGTGATGTCAAACCAGGCTTATCGCAGTATGTCACAGAAAACGAAAATTACCGAGCGTCTTTTGAGGCGCGACCAATTGATATCCAGGATGATTTTCGCAATATGTCCTCTGTTGGTAAGCTCGAAGTATTAAAACACACATCTTTTGGTAAGAAAGTGATTAAAACTTACAAGTATACTTTAGCTGCTCATATTAAGACAGACTTAACTTTTGAAGACGTGGTGTTTGGTTCGTTATATACCTCGAATGGTTTTAATGATCTGTATTCACGTTCAGGACAATCTGCTGGATTCTCGCGTTCGGTGTATTTTTTTACTAAGACGCATTCCGGAAGAATTGCCAGTGTTGGCTATAACATGGACGGAATATTAACTGGTTATCCAAATCATAGTCTGATCCCTTGGTCTCAACGATTTAATAGTGATCCAAAATGGCAATACGAAATACCATATCATTTAGTAAATCCAAAAAAATCTGATGGTTCAACGGTGCCGATCAAAAAAATTATTACTGATTTTCAGGGTAATGGCTGGGTAGCTTTTTTTCTCGGATATGATGGTCGAACAATCTACGGTACAGGTTCAAACATGAACTGTGACCTTGGTATTGGGGAATGCAGGGGCGATAATATTACCGCACGCCCTATTTGGGAAAGCGGTGAAGCAAAAATGGATCTGTCAAATATTCCAACTGACGAAAAAATTGTCGAAATTAAATACAATGCGTCGACATATCTATTGACTGATAAGGGAAAAATATATTTTACGGGTACGCGCTCATTGGCTCCTGGTGTCGGGGATTCGATTACTGATTCGAAAGTAGCTAAGCCACGACTGATCACTGGTGGCGGTATTGAGAATAAAAAAGTCAAACAAATTTATACGGATAGTTATTATGCTTATAACGCAGGTAAGCTTGCTGTGGCTGTTACTGATCAAGGTGAACTTTACGCTTGGGGACAAGGGAACGCTGCGCAAGAACTGGGTTTAAATCACGCTCCTAAACTGGTATGGGACTCTAGTCGCTCTGGGTGGTATTGTGACCATTGGGTAACAGACGGTACTTGTAGTGGTAGTTATAGTTATGTGCAATCAGGTAAAATAGTTGATGCCGTGACAGATGGGGGGACGATTTGGGCGTTGGACGATAAAGGCGTGGTTTGGGCGATTGGTCGTAATTATTACGGGCAGGTCGGTGCGAATCAAGATTCAGGTATTGTGAAAATTATGAAACCATTAAATTTTGGTGGTAAAAAAATTACAAAAATAACAGCTGACGCCTATAGTGCACTGTTTTTAACTACTGATGGTCAAGTTTATGGGGTCGGTTTAAATAATAAATCACAATTAGGATTTCCGAAAAACACAGATGCGTGCTTTGTTGGTGGTGATAGCATTCCTTGTTCGAAAAAACCAGGACGGTATCAATTACCGACTGGCAAGATAGCAAAGGATATTTTTATTGTTTCACCTGGTATTTACAAAGTTGCACCTAGCGATACGCCATCACAAGAAGCCGAGAACTATCGCAATAGCTTTGTGGTGACAACTGATGGTGAAGTCTATGGCGCAGGGTCTAACAAACACGGTCAGCTAGGCGTTGGTAAGGGGTGCGCTGGAGATGCTGACTACACTGCTATTTCTGCGGAATATAACACACCTCAAAAAATGATTTTAGATTATAAAAATAATGATTCTGGAATATCGAGCAATGATGATAAAGTAGTGCGTGCTAAGTATGTTCGTTCGGGTATCGGTACGACAATCGTGATTACTGATTTGAATTATGTCTTCACGGTTGGTAATAATAGTAATGGCCAGCTTGGATCTGGTGACACAAGAGAATGTCATATACCGAAACGTCATCGCTATACTAACGTGTTTCAGGCGTGGTACTACTAGTTATCTGCTGTTTTTGTGCGTTAAATGATAACGCTGGCAATGCGGACAGTAATAAATCGCTAATTGGACATCGGGGTTATATTGCTGGGCGCGGGTAATGGCCTGCTGGGCGGTAAATTCACTGGTGTAAGCTTGTTTGTTTTGACAAATGGTATGAGCGTAAACTCCACCCAGGCTAAACGGCGTATGTTTGAGGGGTTTGTGCTTGTGGTTGCGCCGTGGCATACTAATCCTCAAGCAGTTGATTGATTTGCTCAGCGCTTAGTCTAGCAAGTTTGCCAGCTTCAAAATCAGCCAGAATCTGGCGCACTTCAGCGGTTGAATTGGTTAGCATGAGGCGGGCTCGTAACTCTTTAGCGCCATCAAAATCGCGCAGATAAATCTTGAAAAATTTCTTAAGTGGGGCAAATTTTTTAGCACCATCGGTATTATGCTTATCAAACAAATCGAGATGAAGTTTTAATAAATCAAGCAGTTCGTTTTGCGTTGGGATTTTATCAGTGAAACAAAATGGATTTTGAAAAACTCCCCTACCAATCATCACGCCATCAAGATTATGCTTGTTAGCTAACTCGAGTGCTTGAGCGCGATTTAGAATATCGCCGTTGATAGCTAGTCTTGTCTGAGGTGCGATCTGATCACGCAGGGCGATAATTTCTGGGATCAGCTCAAAATGAGCCTCGACTTTACTCATTTCCTTGCGGGTGCGGAGATGGACAGTTAAGAGTTCCAGATCTTGTTGTAATAAAAAGCTCAGCCAATCGAGCCATTCATCGACTCGCGAAAAACCGAGGCGAGTTTTGACACTGAGTGGTAATCCGGCTTGTTTAGCAACGCGGATAATTTCGCCGGCTAATTCTGGATTGCGGATAAGAGCGCTACCACCGCCAGATTTGACGACGGCTTTGTCGGGGCAACCCATATTGATATCGACTGCTTGGTAGCCCATAGCTTTTAGTTCAGGAATGGTTTTAGCAAACGATTCAGGCTTACTGCCCCAGATTTGGGCGACAATTGGTTGTTCGTTTGGTAAAAATTGCAAGCGTCGCAGAGCAGAATGCTTGCCAAGTGGGCTGACGAAGCTATCGGTGTTGGTAAACTCAGTATAAAACAAATCCGGTCGACCGGCGCGAGCAACGACCTGACGAAAAACAACATCAGTCACATCTTCCATCGGTGCTAGACTGATAAATGGACGTGGCAAGTTTTGATAGAAATTAGACATTGGGTTATTTTAACATGTTTTTAGGTAAAAATAAACGGTGAGTGGGATGTTAAGAGGGGCGATGTTAATAAAAAAAGACGAGCTAGGCCCGTCTCGTTCTACGAAAGCAAGATGGGGGTGTCTTGCTTTCGTAGGTGTTATTTTTTCTTAAGTATTTCGTCTGCTCTTGTATCTTTATTGGCTGCTTGATTCACGGCAGCTTTTTCATTATTGCTTAGGCTAGCAAACTTTGTTCCTGAGAGGAACTTTTTGTAAGCGCTTGAGACATAAGCCTCAAGTTCTTTTTGATTGAAATTACCATCAAAAAACACATCATTCCCTCCTTTCATAAAATAACTAACCTACAATGGTCAATCCGCGGACTATTTACTAACAGTAAATTTCCTAACTCCGGAGTTGCATTGCACGCAATATGCAATGTACTTTCCCTTGCTGATTGACCGATTGCAAGTTGATGCTCGTATTATACAATAAAAAATAATATTTGCAATAGTTTTTGGGAAAAACTTACTTTTTAGAGTGAATTAATATAAATCAGCTAATTCATCAAGAAGTAAATCTTCGAATTGTTTGCGTCCAGCTAGGCTTGTTGGCAATTCAGGTACGGAGAAATCGCAAGCTAATACTCGACGCCAAACCGCAGTAATTAGGCGTTTGACGCGATGCTCAGTGGCAGTGTCGAATTCGCCAGCGAGATAGTTGACGCGTCCATCTGGCGTTAGCGACAAGAACTCCAGGCGCCAGCTAGTGATGTGCCAACCGGGATATTTGGCGCTAGCTTCGAGCATAATTTTATAAAAATACAACTGCGTGACGTAGCCATACAGTGAGCTGTCGTTAAGGTTTAAGCGGTCGTGACTTTTGCCGGTTTTGTAATCAACAAGTGTGATGGTTTT
>CAMUQR010000002.1 GCA_947097085.1 uncultured Candidatus Saccharibacteria bacterium
TATTTGAAGCTAGGCATAAAATTATCGGCGCAACGAGGCGCCGATAATTTCGGTTAAACGGCTGTTATTTAGTGTCAATCAGCAGTTCTTTTGGATTTTTCTTGAGGATGCCTGAGGTGGCGATAGCAAGAGCAATGACCAAGACAACTGACATAAAGATCACGACATACAGCATTGATTCTGGGACGATGTTAATGTCGAGACTGGTGAGGGCTTTGTTGAAGCCATCGACTTCGGCACCGCCACCGAGTTGGCTTGAGGCGGAGAGTTTAGCGACGCGTTTCGCAATATCGCCAGTGACTTTGTTTAAGATGCTATTGCCCATTATCTTACCCAAATAGTCAGCCAAGAAGTAAGCACCGATGAAGGCTGGAATCGATACGAACACCAGTTCGCAGACGAATTGACCGAAAATGCGGGCTTTAGACATACCGAGAGCTAACAAGACGGCGATTTCTTTTTTGCGGGCGTTCATCCACAGGAACAGTAGCAGTGATACCACTACGCCAGCGAAGATTAACGAACCGATGAAGAGTTTGTTAGCGATTGAATAAACACCAGAGATTGATTGTTGCAAGGCTGGGTAGTTCGATGAGCTTTTAATTAAGCTGTATTGACGCCAGTTGATGTCGAGTCGGCCGAGATCTTTCATAACTTGGTCGAGTTTTTTATTACCTTTGACGAAAAAAGTGGCGTCTTGGTAAGTGGCGGTGTGTTCGGTGTTGCCATAAACTTTAGCGGCGGTATCAATGTCGGTAATCAGCGTGTTTTCGTAGAGTTCTTGAGCGGCGCTGACTCCCCCACTGTTATGGCCATCAAACAGACCTTTGATTTCGACTTCGACAGTTTCGTTCGCGCCCTTTTCGTTGTCGGCATCAAACAGGTTAGATTTAACTTTAAGTTTGTCACCAATTTTTAAATTGTTCTTTTTGGCTAAATCTTTGTGCATTAAGATTTTGTGCTTGTCTTGGTTGGTTAAATGCGACCCTTCGACGAGTTTGTAAGCACCAGAGACGAATTTGGTTTCTTTGGATGAGTCGTTAACGCCAGTCAGCATGACGGTGCGACCAAAGTTTTTAGCGCGTTCTGGTGAGCGCATTGAGAGCGTTTGTTTAGTCTCGATAATGTCGTGACCAACTAGATCAGCCACGCTGTTGATACGTTTGACGTAGCCATCGATATCTTTAGAATCAGAGATTTTTTTAATATCTTGACCTCTGACATTACCACCACCACGGGGGGTGCCTTGGTTGACTTGGCGGTTGATTTCCATTGAGAAGCTGTTGGTGATCGTACCAAAAGTCTCCTCAGACGCCTTGTCGGTAGCCCGACTGATTGATAGACCGATTAAGCTCAAAGTTGACATTGCCAGAATCACCAAGAGAATGACCAGCGATTTCAGGCTTTTTCGCGTCACATAGGCAAAAGCATTTTTAAACATTGTTTTCTCTCCTATTATTTATAAATTTTTAACTTTTTTGAGTTTTTTGTTGCCGAGTTCAAGCACGACATCAGCCGCTTTAGCGACTTTTTTACTGTGGGTGACGACGATAACACATTTATTGCGTTCACGAGCCAGTTTTTTTAAGATCTCAATGATTTCACCGGCGGTGTGACTGTCGAGGTTGCCGGTTGGCTCGTCGGCTAAAATCACTGGCGCTTCCGATACTAAAGCGCGAGCGATGGCCACGCGTTGTTGCTGTCCACCAGAGAGCTTCATGACATTGCGTTTGACTTGGTTTTGATTAAGTCCTAGCTCTAACAGAATCGTCTCAGGTGCTTCACGGTTGACTAAGCGGATATTTTCGAGTGGTGATAAATAGTCAATCAGGTTGTAGTTTTGGAACACCAGTGAAATGTTATTTTTGCGGTGATGTGAGTAGCCTTGCTCTTCAATGTCTTCGTTTTGGAAGAGGATTTGACCACGTTTCGGGGTGTCGAGTCCAGCTAATAGTGATAATAAAGTTGATTTACCGGCACCCGATTTACCGATGATGGCATAGAATTTGCCAAGTTGGAATTTTTGCTCAACTGATGAAAGCACTTCTTCTTTTGAGCCGGGATAACGATAAGTTACATTTTTAATTTCTAATACGTCCATTATATTTCTCCTAACTTATTTGTGATAATATTTTTTTCGGTTTCTTGATTAAAATCATCGCTGATGATAGCACTACTGAGATAACGATAATACTAATTAGCACGCCGTAACTTTGAATGAAAGTCAATAACCAGTTGACATTGCCGTCGCTACTTAACAGATTGTTGGCGAGTGTGCCGGTTTCGTCGGCGCTAGCAAAGCCACTGACGATTTGACTTAAGAGTAAGCTACCAAAGAGCAGTGATGCAACAGTTGCTGGCAATGAAATCAGCAGCAATTCGAGCAGGAATTGACCGACAATCTGAGCTTTGCTAAAACCAATTGATAGCAAAATGCCGATTTCGTAAACCCGTTCACGTAGCCACAGCATTAGGATTAGTGATAACACAATCACTCCGCCTGCCATAATCGCGTAAGTCATGATGTTGATAATGTACTTGACGCCACCGAGCGATTCAATTGCTTCTTTGAAGGCGTTATCGTCCTTAGCGAGGTCGTAGTTGACCCAATCGATTGCTAGTTGCTTAACTTTTTTGAGTGATTCGTCGAGATGCTCTGGGCTACTGGCGAATAAGTTGAGCTTGTTAACGACTTGCTCGGATTCCTTGAGACCTAAAGCGGTTTGACTAGACTGATAATCGACAAACATGCTGTTTTCGCTGAAGTCTGATGATAGACCAGTGTATTTTTCTTGTTTTTTGCCAGAAAAAATACCAACGATTTCAAATTGATGTGTCGAGTGCGTGCCAGAATTGTCGATTTTAGTCAGTTCGAGGCTAATTTTATCGTGCAGTTTGAGGTTGTTTTTCTTAGCAAAATCCTCGTGCACCATAATCTTGTTGCGGTCGTTTTTATCAATTCCCCGCCCTTGTTTGATAGTGAACACTCCGCTACCAAAGAGCACGTTCTTTTTAATATTGTTAATGGCCTCGACCGAGACAAGATTTTTAAACTGGTTCGGTATGTCTTCACGTTTGATTTTTTGTTCGCCCTCGACGACTTTGGTGTTGGTCAGTTTGGCGGTGCCGTTATATTGAGGCACGATCTCTTGGATTTCTTTAATTTTGTGAATATCCTTAAACTGATTCATGGCAAAGTAGCCACTGGCTTTTTTGGTGATGGATAGTGATGAATTGGAAGTTTTATAGAGAGTTTTCTCTAAATTATTACTTGATTTCATGATGCTTAAACACGCATACAAACACGACAACACCAAGGTTAAAATGACTAAAACTATCAATGTGCGATTCTTTTTTCGGGAAACATATGCCAAAGCGTTTTTAATCACTGGTGATTCACTCCTTTCTAATTTCTAGCGCAAGATCAAGATACTTGTCACTAGACGCTCCTTAATTTTAAATTGATGATTCAGAACAGCGCTAGTTTGCACCTCAAATAAGCTTGTTCATAATCCTATCTTACAAGCCTTTTATGAAATATTTATGAAATGAATTAAAAAAGTTTTAGCTTAAATATTCGTGGAGTTTTTTGGAGTCTTTGTGCTTACGCAGTTTAGCTAGAGCTTTGGCTTCAATTTGACGGATGCGTTCACGGGTAACGTCAAACTCTTGGCCGACTTCTTCGAGGGTGCGACTTTTGCCATTGCCGAGACCGAAGCGCATTTGAATAATCTTGCATTCACGTTCTGATAAACTACCGAGTACCTCGTCAATTTGTTCTTTAAGAAGCTGAGTCGAGGCAGCGTCCTCTGGTGAATCATTGTCATCATCACTGATGAAATCGCCTAGGACAGAATCTTCATCATCACCATCGCGACCAATTGAAGCATCAAGTGAACTGATATCTTGTTTAATTTTCATGATGTATTCGACTTTGTCGACTTCCATGTCCATTTCTTTAGCCAGTTCTTCGAGGCTTGGTTCGCGGTTGAGTTGTTGGGTTAGACGACGTTGAGTGCGCAGTAATTTATTGATGGTTTCCACCATATGGACCGGAATACGAATGGTGCGGGCTTGGTCAGCGATAGCGCGCGTAATTGCTTGGCGAATCCACCAAGTAGCGTAAGTTGAGAATTTAAAACCTTTATCGGGGTCGAACTTGTCTACCGCACGCAACAAACCGGTATTACCTTCTTGAATTAAATCCAAAAAATCCAGTCCCCGACCCGAATAGCGTTTAGCGATTGAGACTACGAGACGCATGTTGGCTTCAGCCATTTTGTCTTTAGCTTTTTGCGAACCTTCGAGGATTTGGTAGGCTAATTTCGTCTCTTCCTCGAGAGATAAGAGTGGAATCTTACCGATTTCGTGGAGGTATAATTTGACCGAGTCGTCAGCAATTTCGTCGATTAAGTTAGTGTTAGCAAAAAAATCAAACTCATCAACCAAATCTTCATCGTTTTCAAGTTCATCAAGACTTGGTTCATCGAAGTCCGAACCATCACTAGCTTCTTTAATTAATTCGTTGATATCCTCAGGCTGAATCGCATTTTTGTCTTTTTTGTCTAGTTTGTGGTTTTTGTCTAGAGGTGTTGGCATTACTTCTTGTCTCCTTTAATCAATTGATTTAACTCGGCGCGAATGGCGGTGGCACGGCTCTCGTCGCCATCATATTCCGCTTGCCTTAACTGATTAGTTAATTGTTCGGTCACATTTTTTTGGAAGTCGGCTTTTGACTGATTAATTAGTCGGCGCGCTTCTTGTTCCACTTCGGTTTTTGACCACAATAAATAACGCTCTTCAGTTTTTAATGTCAACACTTTACCATAAATCGTCAAATCTTGCAATCCGCCGAGCTGATCTTTGGTAAAATCATCGCCAGCTTGGACGAGTAGTTTGGCTAGCTGTTGACGCGGTTTGTCTTTAAAATCAATAATGGCGCGTGCATCCAGGTTAGCGAGCAGTCGACGGGCTTCTTTCGATATGAGACACATCGCCAGCAGATCATCTTGGTATTTAAACTCATCAACGGCGGAATCAGCGTTTGGTTTTTTAGGCTTGAGGGCTTTTTTAGGTTGGGGGTTGTTGAGGTCGGTGAGCTGTGATTTGATAGCGTCAAGGGAAATTTCGACGATATTGGCTAGTTTTTGCAAATAGCTTTCTTTTTCGACTGGATCATTAAGTTGATCGATAGTGGTTAGGATTTTACGGCTGTAATCGCGTTTGGCAGTGGTTTGACTGAGGTCGAATTTAGTTTGATAAACGCGCATGAGCCAATCAACCGCTGGCTCGGCTTGGTCAATTGATTGTTGCCAGAGAGCGACATCCTGCTGAATTAACTCATCGGGATCTTTAGCGTCACCGACCAGCGAGATGATTTTAATATCAACGTTGACGGTTTGAGCTAAAGCAATTGCTCGTTCAGTGGCATTAATGCCGGCATTATCAGCGTCAAATGCTAATCGAATATCACTAGTGTAGCGCGCTAAAATTTTCAAATGTTGCTCAGTCATGGCGGTGCCAGCCGTGGCGACGACTTGTTTGACGCCAGCTTGATGCGAGCTAATCACATCCATATTACCTTCAACAATCACGGTTTGATCCAGCTTACGAATCGCTTCTTTAGCCTGAAACAGACCGAACACGTGACGCGATTTATCATAGAGCAGAGTGGCTGGAGTGTTGAGATACTTCGGAATGGCATCAGCCTCAAGCCCCCGCCCCGTAAAACCAATTGTCTGCCCCATGGCGTCGGACAATGGAATCATCAACCGTGCCCGAAATAAATCGGTTTTGTACTGATTGAGCAAGCCGGCGGTGGCGATTTCTGGCAGTTTATAACCGCGTTTTAATAAAAAATCTACTAGGGCACGTTTATGATTTGGGGCATAGCCGATAGCGAATGTTTTGAGGGTCTCGTCAGTCAGGTGGCGCTTGGTTTTGGCGTATTCTAGAGCATGTGGGTTTTTGGCGAGGATTGCTTGGTAATACTTGGTGACCAGGGTGTACATCTCTTGTTCATGAGCCCTACGCTTAGCGAGTTGTTGAGAGCCGGCACTGCTAAAAACTTGCAATTCGATGCCAGCTTTGCGCGCGAGGATTTTGATAGCTTCTTTGAAATCGACCCCTTCCATTTCCATAATAAATGAGAAAATATCGCCACCTTTGCCACTCGAAAAATCATGCCAAATCCGTTTATCCGGACTGACAATAAAACTCGGCGTTTTTTCATTCGAAAATGGACTCAGTGCCTTGAAGTTGCGCCCCGCCCGCTTCAGTTCCACATATTCACCAACCACATCTTCAATGTTCAACCGATCACGAATTTCTTCTTTGGCGTCGTTCATTGGGCTAATATCTGCTCCGTCTTGTTAGTCGCATTACTGGCAAGAATCCAACTCGAGCCATGGCATGCTGGTTATTTGGTGATAATTATACCTTATTTTCGGGACAAAATCCATTGAGATTATCAGGCGCATCCCTGATATTTACATTTTATGACATATTTATTATTATCTGTCAAATGAAGAAGCGCCGACATTATGGTAAAATGAGCTTATGAAACAACATCCAAAACCTTCAACCACTTCCCAGCCTCATTCGGAACGCTGGAAAGCAATCTTAATTAGCGTACTAACAGTAGTAGGAGTGATTGTGACGATTGTGTTCTTGTGGTTTGGCTATCAGACGGGTATGTTGGCTGATCCTGAAAAAATGCAGGCTTTTTTCCGTAAAATTGGTCCGATTGCCCCAATTGTGTTTATGTTTTATCAGATTATTCAGGTGGTAATTCCGCTGATTCCGGGTGGTTTTTCGGTCGGCATTGGCATGCTGATGTTCGGTCTTGGCTGGGGGCTAATTCTTAATGTCGTGCCAATTGTGGTGGGATCGATGATTAATTTCCATCTGTCAAAACACTTTGGTTGGAAAATTATCGAATCAGTAGTGACGGCCAACGAAGTATCAGCCGCGAAATCTTGGACTAAAATCAACAAAGCAAAATTCGAACAAATGTGGATTTTTAAACCGCTCAAGCGCATCCTGCCAGCTAAAGCCTACCGCGCAATGCTCAACTGGCTGACGAGCGACGAGCATTTTTATGAGAGTTTGGTGTTTGTGACAATGCTGTTGCCAGGATTTCCGGCCGATTTGCTGTGTTTTGTGTTTGGGCTAATGGACATTAAACCGCGTCGTTTCTTGATTATTTTGTTGATTACTAAGCCGATTAATACCCTGCTGTATGGTTGGATTTTTGCAGCTTCGGTTACTGGCGTCTTTCGAATTATTGGCTAGTGCTTGGCTTGTGTTAAAATAGACATATGAATAATTTGGGGCATTTTTTAAACTCCCGAGCTTGGGCGGAATTTCGTCAGGCGTTGGGTGAACAGACTCGGCACCGCGAGGCGGACCAGTGGTCGTATTTAGGTTTAATTCAATCAACGGGTGGTTTTAAAAAGTTTTACTGCCCCTACTCACCTGTCGTATATCAAGTCAAGGGGTTAGCAGAATTGATGGCTGATATTGATACTGAGGCTAAAAAAGCTCACGCTATGGTGACGCAAATTGAACCGCTTGGTGCTATTACCGCTGATGATTTAACGAACTACGGTTATACTAAGATTAAATCAATTCAGCCAGAGTTGACTTGGGTGCTTGATTTGACGCAAGAACGTGAGCAAATTTTAGCTGGAATGGCGTCAAGTAATCGCAATATTTATCGAAATTATCACAAAAAAGGCTTGGAATTTGCTCAAACTGAGTCAATGGACGATGTTGATACGGTTTTGGGGCTGATTGAGGCGGTGGCTAAACATAACCAAGCCCATCTTCATCAGACTAGCTATTTACGTCGTCAGGCGGAGGTGTTGATGGCATCGGGTGCGATGCGCTGTTTTGTGGTGCGTCTCGAGGGGCAAGTGATTGCCGGAGCGCTGGTTTATGATGATCAAACCACCCGTTATTATGCTCATGCGGCGGCTGATTATGAACATCGGAAGCTCAAGGCGGGCGTGGTTCTACTGAGTGAAATGATTCTCGAGGCGAAAGAGCGTGGCCTGGAATGGTTCGATTTTTATGGGATTACTGATAGTGCTGACCCAAATCACCCCTGGGCGGGCTTCACAGCGTTTAAAAAAGGCTTCGGTGGTCAAGAAAAACGCTATCTCGGCACTTGGCAAAAAGTCAATCGTCCCCTGCTCTACCGCTTATATTGTTTGTTGCGAAGTATGCGCTCGGCGATGCGGAAGTAGCTATGTAAGAGAATGTCGCCGAGTGGGTTTAAACGGCTAGAACTTGTCAAAAACAACCATCATGGTGGTTGTTTTTCAATTGGAGCGCATTATTATAAAACTTGCGTGATTTGATTACCTCCCACGCTTCCCGTATCTATTTCAACCTGTATACCAAACTACTTAAAAATCTTCAAAATCCATGGTTTTCCACAGCTTTTCCACAGGTTAGTTTTGGGGTGAGTTTTCCACAGTTTAATAAAAATTAACAATCCCACCTCTGTTATTTTTGGGATTTTTTATTCACGTGGAGAAGCATAAGCTAATTAGGGTTAGTTGAAACACCACCCTTTAATACTTATGATTATAGCACAGCGTAATCGGTTTGTCTAGTCTTTTCTCTCTGATTTTTTCCTAAAAATATGGTAAAATATATCCAGGTAAGTTGGCCTCAAATAGCTACAAAAATCAGCTTGAAAAAATGGCCACTCAACAATATTTAACAAAGGAATTTTATGGAATTAACAAAAACTTACGATCCAAGTCGGTTTGAGCCAGATATTTATATGATGTGGGAAAAGGCTGAGGCGTTTTTGCCGAGTGGGCAAGGGGAGCCGTATGCGATTATTATGCCACCACCGAATGCTAATGGTAATTTACACATTGGACATGCCTTAACAGTGGCTTTACAGGATATTTTGGTACGATATTACCGTATGAACGGTCGCGATGCGATTTATGTGCCGGGGGCGGATCATGCTGGGTTCGAAACTTGGGTGGTGTATGAGCGTGAATTGAACAAACAGGGTAAATCGCGCTATGATTTCTCCCGTGATGATCTCTATCAAGGCGTGTGGAACTTTGTTCAAGAGCAACGAGGTAATATGGAACTACAACTACGGGCAATTGGTGCGAGTTGTAGTTGGCAAAATTTGGTGTTTACTCTTGATAAAAAGGTGATCGATGGTGTGTATCGGACGTTCAAAAAGCTTTGGGATGAGGGTTTGGTTTATCGGGGGGAGCGCATTGTTAACTATTCGACGCAATACCAAACTTCTTACGCCGATATTGAGGTGGATTATAAGGAAGTTGAGGGCAAACTCTATAAAATTGCTTATCCACTCCTTAATCAAGAAGGGGAGTTGGTAATTGCCACGACCCGACCAGAGACAATGTTCGGTGATGTAGCGGTGGCGGTCAATCCTAACGATGAGCGTTATCAAGATTTAATTGGTAAATCCGTGATTTTACCAATTGCTCATCGTGAAATCCCAATTATTGCCGATGATTATGTGGATATTAACTTCGGTACGGGTGCCTTAAAAATCACTCCGGCGCATGATGCGAATGACTTTGAAATTGGTCAGCGTCACCAACTGGAAACGCGTCAGGTGATTGGTTTTGATGGCAAAATGACTAATGTGCCAGCCGATTTTGAGGGCTTAACACCAGATGAGGCTCGCAAAAAAGTGATTGCAACTCTCAAGGTTAAAGGTCAATTGCTAGGTGAAGAATCAATTAAGCATGTTGTGGGATTTGATTATAAATCGGGCTTGCCGATTGAGCCACTAGTGAAAGATCAGTGGTTCTTAAAAATTCGTCCACTAGCCGAGCGAGCCAAACAAGCGCTTGAGAATGATGAAATTAAATTTTATCCAGCTAGTCGCAAGCGGGTGTTGATTCAGTATCTTGATAACTTGCGCGATTGGAACTTGTCGCGTCAGATTGCTTGGGGAATTCCGATTCCAGCTTTTGTCAACCAAAACGACCCGAGCGACTGGGTGTTTGATACTCGAGTTGATCAACCAACTCTACAGATTAATGGCAAAACCTACCTGCGTGAGGAAGACACCTTCGACACCTGGTTCTCGAGTGGTCAATGGCCGTTCTTAACCACTGACTATCTTGACGGGGGAGAGTTAGCTCGATTTTATCCAAATAGCGTCATGGAAACTGGTGTTGATCTACTTGATCGCTGGGTGGCGCGCATGATTATGTTGGGACTATATATGACCGACCAAGTGCCGTTTAAGGAAGTCTATATGCATGGCATGGTGCTTGATGAACACTCTCAAAAAATGAGCAAATCAAAGGGTAATGTGGTTAATCCAATGGACGTGATCAATGAATTTGGTTCAGATGCTTTGCGTATTGGGGTGATTTCGAACCGTTCAGCTGGTCAAAATCAGGCTTTTTCGAAAGCGAAAGTTATCGCTGGTCGTAATTTCTGTAATAAACTCTGGAATATCGCGCGCTACATTCGTCAAACCCTACCAGCTGATTTTAAACCTTTACCACAAAATAAAATTAAACCTTTGTCAAGTGCCGACCATTGGATTTTGCAACGCCTTGAGACTGAGCTTCAGAAGCTCCGCCAGTACATCGCTGATTATCGCTTGTCAGAGGCGGTGGACTTGGTTTATCAGATGGTTTGGCATGATTTAGCCGATTGGTACCTAGAAGCCTCCAAAAAGCAACCAAATCATCAACTTCTTGTCTATGTTCTTGAGGCTTATCTCAAGGTAGTGCATCCGTTTGCGCCGTTTGTGACTGAGACGATTTGGCAATCGCTAGATTGGCGGGAAGGTCTAATTATTGGCGAGCAGTATCCAGCGCCGGCTGAAATTGGTTTTGAAGCGGAACGGGCAGGGGAGTTTGCGGAAATTATGGCGATTGTCGAAGAAGTGCGCTACCTCAATGCGGAACTGCCAGGCAATAAAAACTATGACCTGCTCTACACTGATGATCAATTAATCGCTACTAATGCCGAAATTATCGCTCATCTGGGACAGATGAAACAAGTCACCCAAACTGATGAACCGCGTGGTATGCGTGTGGCGGTTTCTAGCCATAAATGCTGGCTAGATGTGGATGCCGACACGCTTTATCAGCACCAGGCTAATCTGGAAATGCGCCTGCTGGAACAGCGTGGTTTGGCGGCGAAGTTAGCCGATCGGTTGGATAACCCGAACTATATTCGTAAAGCCCCACCACATCTGATTGCCGAAACTCGTACTCAACTGGCTGACATCGAAAAAGTCATCAAGCGTCTGGAACGCGAATTGGCTGAATTCTAATCATCAACAAGAAATAACCCCGAGGCTAATGACTCGGGGTTATACAAAGAACTTTAGTGTGTCAAAAATGACACTACCATTGCAATACTGCAAACAGTTATGCCAACTCTTTTTAATTTTGAGAGCTTTTCAGCTGTTGATTTTGGTATTATACCTGCTTGAGCCTGTATTGCGAATTGAATTCTGAACGCGATTAGTAGTGTAAAAAGGCTACCAAACGCGATTCCAACAAAAAAAATATGCATTCCTATCCCTCCTTTCAGAAAGCTGTATTTTAGCACTATAATTCTAAAAAAGCAAGCATAAACCTAATCGAATGTCGTCAAAATGCCCCGAGCGAATCAGCTCAGGGCAGAAAAGCTTAGGATTTAGCTATTAGTGCCATGGCAATAACTAGTGTATAGCAAGTTATTGCAATGCTAATGTATACCTTATGACATTGATGGACTTGTTTGAAATGCCTCAGTAATCGGTCGGATTGCTCAGCTGTGATGTTTTCATCACGCATCTTCGCACTTATCCGTTTCATTTCTTGAAAAGTACGAATTGCTCGACCCAGGCATATGCCTGCGATCAACATTGCAATCACCATATTTAAAAATAGCAACATCTATTATCCCCTCCTTTCTCATATATCATAACATATTAAGTCTAAAAAGCAATAGTAATCAATGGCTGTTATAAAAATACCCCGAGCGAAGGCTCGAGGTTGCTTGAGATTGGTGGATTAGTCACCGATCATCAAGACAATAGTCATTAGGGCTACGGCGCCGATGATTTTCATCAGTGTGATACAGCCATCGGCAATAATTATCACAATCTCCCTCATATTAACGCATTGTGCTTTAGCGCGTCTGGTTGCTTGAGATGCGTGGCTCAGTTGCAGATTCAGTATTTGAATACGTTTAGTAAAACATACCACTAGCCAACGCATAATAGCATAAATGATCATGAGAACCGCAATTAGACTGCCCGAACGCATCAATATCTTTATCAAAGGCATGGCTATCCCCTCCTTTCGATCATGGATTATGTCACATTTCTTTTCAAAAAGCAAGCTACTGATGGTGGTAAGGGTGGTGATTGATAATGCACTGGGCACGGTAGAGTTGCTCAATGAGTATTAACCGCACAATTTGATGCGGAAAAACCAGCTTCGATAAGCTCCAAATTAGATTAGCACGTTGTTTAACGGCTTGATTAACCCCGTAAGCCCCGCCGATAATGCAGACAATCGCTTGTCCACGCTGGGCTTCGAGCCGAGTGGCTAATTCGGGTGAGGACAGTATTTGACCGGTTTCATCCAGCAAAATAACGTAATCGTCGGGTCTAATCTTAGCTAAAATTTGCTCGGATTCGGCATTTTTAGCCATTTCTGGGCTGGTGTGAGGTGAATGTTGAATCAATAGCCATTCTGGGCGCCAAACAGCCTGTAAACGGCGAGAATAGTCGTCTAACGGTTCAGCGAGCCAACGAGGTGGTTTTTTACCAACAGAGATGATTTTCATAAGGATTTATAGCTCAGCAATGAATAATTTTTGTGCTAAATCAGCTAATTCGGCTTGATCAGCTGGTTGTTTATCGGGATTGGTAAACTCCGCCACAGTGTTAAACGGAATCAGGTGAACGTGAGCATGAGGCACGTCAACGCCAACAATTTGTGAACCAACATATTGATAGGGGAGTTGTGAACGGAGATGACGCGCTAGTTTCTGGACAATGGTCATCAGATAGGCATAATCATCGGCCGGCAGATCCCAGATAAATTCAACGGCCTGCTTAGGGATGACTAGAGTATGGCCAGTATTAGTCGGAAAAATATCCAAAAACGCCAGCACGCGGTCGTCTTCGTATATTTTGTGAGCCGGAATCTCACCATCGATGATTTTTTGAAAAATTGTACTCATAGATTACTCCCATTTAGTTGAGGATATTGTAGCACAGAAAAACCCGACCAGTCTAATGCTTGGTCGGGCGCTTCTCGTGGCGGAGAGAGAGGGATTCGAACCCTCGATACGGTTGCCCGCATACACGATTTCGAGTCGTGCGCCTTCAACCACTCGGCCATCTCTCCGAACACCGACTATTATACCACAAAAATCTTGGCAAAATTATTGGTCATAAACTGCTGGAAGCTGATATTATCTTTTTGGACATCGTAATTTTGCAATAAGCGAATCAGGCGATTAGCCAGTTCATCGCGATAAAAAGTATCATAATATTCACGCAGGCGCGCTTTAAAATCAACCAAGGTGTGAATCTGGAGGTATTCGCAACGTAGGCGCAAATGGCTATTGCCTTCGAGTGAGTGCAAGAAATTCTTGTCGGTAATCTTATTAACGCGAGCTTGAAAAGCCGGGAAATCCTCAAGCGGTTTATGTGTCCGCAGATTGTTATAATAGAGCGTAATAATCTCCGATAACAGCAGATCAAAACTGTTCGGACCGTATAATTGACGCATTTTACCACTGGACATATCGTGAATTTGTTGTTTTTGGGCAGGCGAGAGCTGAGAAACAAGTGGTTTGAGAATCGGTTGTAAAATCGTCCGCAAAATCTGATAAATCTGAGTTTTGACCTGCGAATTATGGGTCAAAAAGACAATTTGCCGAGCTGATAGATTGATGCTATGCCCAATATATTCCGAAAACAACGGATCGCTCGGGGTAAAAATAAACTCGCTTTGGCTGATATTTGGGTTAAAAAACTGATAAACCTGCGTCAGTTCTTCTTTGAGCTGATCCATGGTCTCGAGGCGTTCGTGAGTGTCTTTAGTTTGAAAAGTAGTAAATAGCTGGCGCAAAGGCGATGAATCAACTGTGGTTTTAAAACTGGCGAGAGTTTTGAGCAGGGCGTATTGATGTTGCATCAGAGTTGGTATTGGAATACCGGTAGTGCGATTTAAATCTTTGATAATAAAATCATTGCGTTCGTGATGATTGTAAGTCAGCGCTAATTGATATAGCACTTCTTCCGAGATGTTTTGTTGCGAAAACTCCTGAATGGTTGAGGTATATTCGGGGCGCAACACAATGAAGCGAAAATAATCCAGCACCATCCGTGACAAATGACTATCGACATTGCCCCAACGGGGATTGAGCGATTTAAACAAAATTGACAATAAGAGCGTGCCGGGCTCTTCTTTGAGGCGAATTGATGGTAAGATGGGATTTTGATTCATTGTTTCTATTATAGTAAACATAACCATTTTAGGCAAATTAAAATCCCGACCAGGTTGATCGGGATTTTTAAAAGTAAAAGATAGAGCAATTATTTAATTTTAACGTCGGCTGCTTTGGCAGCTTTTGATAAATTAGCCTTGCGACGGCTAGCGGTATTTTTCTTAATTAAGCCTTTTTTGACAGCTTTGTCGAGTTCGCTTTGAGCAGCGGACAGGGTAGCTTGGCTTGGGCTGGCGACAAACGCTTTGACGGCTGATTTGATAGCAGTTTTAATTTGGCGATTGTTAGCAGTTCGCTTTTCAGCTTGGCGCGCGCGTTTGACGGCGGATTTAATAATTGGCATTAGTCTCCTTTTTTTAGTTCTTAAAATTAAATAATTATTGACTTCTGACGATTATACTAAAAAAACTCACTTTTGTAAAGAGTTGCCCAAAAAAGCTTCTCCAGAGGTTTTTAACCATAAGCCTATTGACAAAATCACTTAAATTTGATATAATGAAAACATATTTATATAATAAAAACCAACATCAACTAACTTAAAAAAGGCAAAACATGAATAACACCGGCGCGCGTGACGCACTTATCGAACAAATTAAACAATCTGAAAATATTTTAATAGCGCTGAGCGCTAACCCAACCATCGACGAATTAACATCGGCGTTGGGTCTGACTTTGATTTTGAACAAAACTAACGAACACGTCACCACGATTTTTAGTGGGGAAATCCCGAGCGTGCTGAACTTTCTTGAGCCGAATAAGTTTTTTGATAAAACAGTTGATGGGCTACGGGATTTTATTATTGCCTTAAATCCGACGAAAGCCGATCGAATTCGCACCAAGGTAGTTGATGGTATGGTGCGAGTGTCGATTACGCCAAGCAAAGGCGCGGTGACGGTCAAGGATTTGGAGTTTAGTCAAGGTGATTATAACGTTGATTTGGTGATTGCGCTGGGTGTGCAAAACCAAGCTGATCTTGACAAAGCTCTCGAGGCGCACGGTCGTATCTTGCATAGTGCGTTCGTAGCGTCAATTGGGGTTGGTTCAGCGATGACGGAACTTGGTAATCTCAACTGGCAAGAGCCAGCTCTGCAATCTTACGCTCAGATAGTGGCGGATTTGAGTTTAAGCCTTGATCCGAAGTTAGATGAAAACGGTCAGCCAGTGGATACGGTCTTGATCGATAGCTCAGTGGCGACAGCTCTGATGACCGGTCTGGTGGCAATTACGGAGCGATTTAGTAATAATTTGACCACTCCAGAAATTATGAGTTTAGCAGCGGTGCTAATGGGTCAGGGTGCTAACCAACAGCTCATCGCAAAAGAACTAGATGAACCGAAGAAAATCGCTGAGTTAAAACAATCTTTAAGCCAAAAGCCTGCTCCAGCAGAAAAAACCGCTCCAGCGAAGCAAACTACCGAGAATAATTTAGAACATGATGCAGTGATTGAACATCCGGAAACTTCAGCGGATGAAGCAAAAACGCCTGAAGTGGCACCAGTTGAAACAGAGACGGAAGCGGTAGCTGAAGTTGCGCCAGTGCCTGAAGTAGAGACGCTGGTATCTAAAGTTGAAACACCAGACTTAGCCGAACCACAAGAGACTGAATCAGAGGCGAGGCCTGTAGAAACGCCTGCTGAGTCAGTGCAAGTAGATGAGGCACCGCGGGGAATCTACGGTGGGGCTAAAGAATCGGCAACCAGCAAGGCGGATTTACGCCAAATGATTGCCGAAATGGTACAAGAACCAGAGGACGAAGCTGATGATCAAGATGATGACCAATCTGGTACTTCATCAGATGAGCCAGAAGCACCATCAGAACCAGAATTGCCAGCGGTCGAACCGCCAGTTGTCGCACCAATTGTGTCAGAGGCAATTGAACCAGCCGAACCAAGCACTCCAGCGAAACAACCAGTTGCTAAAGATGAATCATGGGACAAGGTTAACCAGTACAAACAAGCTTTTTTGGATAAAATGAACCAAACTAAGCAATCGGCCGAACAGGTGGTGTCGGTGGCGCCAGAACCAGTAGTGACACCACAACCGGCCGTTGCTCCTCAAATGCCAGCATCAGCGCCAGTGATGGAAGCATCACAGTCAGTTCCTCAGCCAGCAGTCATTGAGCCAGCACCAGTCGCACCGGTCACTGAACCAGCTCCGGAACCAGTGATATCAACACCAGTTGCTCCAGCACCCGATCCAGCCGGGGAGTTTATTGAAACACCACGCCAACCAGCCGTCACTCCAACAGTGGCGAAACCAACGGCCACTGTAGACACTGCAAATGTGATTAATCCCACCCCACAACCAGCTAGTGCCCAAAAATTTTTAGCTCATCAAGCGAAAAAACTCAAAAACAGTCTTAAACGTCGTCCACACAAGGTGATTCAGCCGGTCGATAAGCCAGCTGATGGTGGACCGAGCCTTACTGAACAGATTGCGCAGGAATTAAGTCCAGTCGCTCCACCAGTACCGCCGATGCCAGCTGGCTTGGATTTGCCACCGCCATTGCCACCAATGCCTCCGGCTTTGGATTCGATGACGATGACCAGTCTTCCACCGGTAGAAACTGATTTGAAAAATAACCCGTTTGACGCGCTCGAAGCGCCAACTGCGCCAGTTGCTCCTCAAGCCTCAACTCCAGCACCTCAACCTGCACTGCAACCTCAACCAGCTCCAGCGCCTCAACCTGCACCGCAACCTCAACCAGCTCCACAATCAGCGCCGTTCGCTCAATCTGCTCCACAACCTACGACTCAGCCTGCACCAGCTCCGGCTCCACAGCCAACTCCTGTCCAGCCGAGCATCTTGCCTAACCTTGACACTCAGTTGACACCACAAGAGGCTCAAGCGATTGGTCTAAAAACCCCAGCTCCAGTTCAGCCAAAACCACCCGTACCAGAAAACCAATTCGTAATCCCTGAATAAACTGAAATATATGCAACTCAACAATGATGATATTGTGTTAATCGATAAACCCCGAGGTATCTCCAGCTTCGGGGTTGTTGCTAAAGTGCGTTATCATTTGTCGCAACAGCTTGGCAAAAAGGCCAAGGTCGGCCATACTGGCACGCTTGACCCATTTGCGACGGGTTTGATGATTCTGGTGACTGGCACGATGTGCAAACGCGCCCAGGAGTTTACCAAACAAGATAAAGTATATCAGGCGACTTTTGTGTTAGGTAAAACCAGCTCGACGGCTGATGTTGAGGGTAAGTTGCATCAGCGTTCCCGTCAGCGACCGTCATTAGCGACGATACAATTAGCTATGACGCAATTAACTGGGGTGATTTGGCAGACACCACCGGTTTTTAGTGCGATTAAAATCAACGGTCAGCGCGCTTATCAGCTGGCGCGTCAGGGTCGGGCAGTCGAAATGCCTCGTCGCCAAGTGACGATTTATCAGCTGGAACTACTCGATTATACTTATCCGCGTTTGACTGTGCGTGTCAAAGTCTCCTCGGGAACTTATATTCGCTCATTGGCGGTGGATTTCGGTCGAGCCCTGGGCGTTGGGGCATATTGTCAGACATTACGTCGTTTGGCGATTGCCGATAAGACAGTCGACAAAGCTCTCAAATTCAACCAATTAGCATAAGTTGGAGTCAATTATATTTTATGATAAAATATAACCATAACTAATAAGGGGATTTTTATGCTTAAAAAGAAAACTACCGTCGTGATTGATCATCAAGCCGAGGAGCGTGCCAAACAGCAAGCGATGCAGGCGGAGCTTGATGCCTTAAAACCAAAGCCAAAAACTACCGACGAACCACAAGATCACTCTGTTGAAACCAACCGTTCCTCTCTGAATAAAGTTAAAAAACGCACTCTGAAAACCATCGGTCTAGTGGTATTGGGATGTGCGGTGATTAGCCTAGTAGTATGGGCTGTTCTGCATAAAAATTACCTCGATAAACTTGAAAAAGAACGCGCCACTAAGCAGACTGCTGAAAAGGTAGCCATCGAAAAAGCCGACAATGTTTTAAATAAAAAAGATTTTAATTATCCAGATTGTCAATTGTCGAGTGAAAAGGCGCGCACCGAATGCGAAAATCAAAAACAATACGACAAGGCAACTGATGTCTTAAAGGAGACCAAGGACACTCTCCCAGCGAAGAAGTCGAATGAACTGTTGCAACAGCTGATTTATATTGCTAGTACTAGCGCCAATGACACTGAACGTCTTAATAAACTCGATGAATTAGCCAAAGAAATTAAGCAAAATAGCGGTGCTGACCACCTGACTTATTTCCGCTTATCAAATAGTTATCGACCAGTAGACAAGCTTGCAGCTCTGAAGTATATGAAGAAGGCTAAGGAGCTATACGAGAATCAGGACAAGAACTCATCTAATTATGATATTGACAGCTATGACTTTGACCGCAATATTGAAGATATTCAAGCTGAAATTAACGCGAAAAAAGATTAAAAGACTAATAGCTCTTGACTAATTATTTATAATCTGTTATAATCTTGGTAACTTTCATGGTAAGTTGATGTAGATTAACTTGCCCGAAGGAGAACATTAAAATAGTAATTAATTAATACGAATATGAATATTATTTTTTGAAATTTGATTTTTGAAATTGAATAGGAGGGTAATAAAATGAAAAATAATAAAATATTAAAAATAATGGTTATTGGCTTAATCGTTTATCTATTAATGCTAGCCGACTCATTGATGCATTCAGTAGCTCATGCTGAATATATTGATAGGGCACATAAGACATATATATACTTCGCAGTAGGGATAGATATTTTCCCCGACAAGAAGGTCGATGGCAAGATGGTTAGTGGCCTTGGCGGAGTGAAATACGAGAAGCCAATTATGGCGCCCGCTAGTTATGTACCAAAGGAACCATTTACGGTAGCAAAGCTAGCGAGTGTTTGGGCTCGCATATTGGAACTGAAGCCAAACCCAGGAGCGCCAGTCCCTAAGGATGTTAGAAGGGGTACATGGTACTATGGGGCATTTGAAAGATTG
Organism: uncultured Candidatus Saccharibacteria bacterium; assembly: GCA_947097085.1. GTDB lineage: Bacteria > Patescibacteriota > Saccharimonadia > Saccharimonadales > Saccharimonadaceae > CAMUQR01. Next base: position 19,472 of record CAMUQR010000002.1, read on the forward strand.
TCTAAGACTCACATCTTAGACTATCTGGTAGATAAAAACGGTAACATTAATCCCAATAGGCAACTCTATATTTATGAGGTGTTTAGAAGTATCAAATACTATTGGGATTATAGTGGCTTCAGCCAAATCAAGGATGAGGCCACTGGGTTTATTGAATATAACCATGGACCACAAAGTAAAATGCTGGCTACTTTAAAGAAGAAACAGGAGGGATTCAAACAATTTAAAACACGCTCATGGTATAATGATGTGGCTGAAGTGGTTGGAGTCGGTTTTATATACGGGATGATGAGCGGTAGCGAATTTGCTCATGTTGAGACAAAAGCTACTAATGGTGATGCTATGATGCTATTCTGCTTCTTCACAGGTAGATCAAGGTGGTATCGTGCGCCTGGCTACCAAGATGATGTGAAGATTAAGCCAGGTTACAAAATTACCACAGATTATGAAAGGAGTGCACTGCAATCGGTGCCTTATAGTTTTATTGATTAATTACTATTGATGTTTGAGACGCCAGGTTATGGATTTAACCTGGTTTCTTTACTCCCTAAACTGCTTATGATATACTAGAGACATTGGATGACACTAAAGGAGAACTAGTCAATGAATCGATCTATCACTAAGACCTTGTTAAGAAAAACACAGCGCAGTCGCTCATGGCTAATGATTGGTGGAGGTCTATTAGTGATTGGCTTTGGTGTTAGTTTATGGTTACGCCAGATTTCACTCACGCATGCTCAGTCGCCGAATATCTTTGATGCTGGTCGTTCTAACTACTTTGGACGTGGTGAATCACGGAATATTGATACGGTGTTGCCTGAGATTTATGATTATAGAGAACAGAGTGGTGGAGGCTTGCGTAGCTATGCTGTTAATGTCCGTGAATTAACTGGCTTAAGTGATGCTGTCCTTCACTCGCTCTACAACAAGACCGACGGTAGTGCTGTTGAAATTAATGTTAAAAGTTTTTTTGATAACATTGATACTAAACTTGACCAGATTGAGCGTGATAAACAGGATTATGGAGATTATAAAGCAAGAAAGAATGCTGGGCAGTACCCTACGCCAGTTGACGCTTGTATTGAGAAACGAGTTGGTAGAGTCGGTATTATTGTCTCCGAAGCTCAATATGATCAATATTATGGCTCATGTAAAAGTTGGTTAATGACTGGTTATGAATTTGTGCAGTACTCGGCGGCTGGTATTCCGCAGAGCCGTTCCACTGAGCGTACTTTCTTTCAGCAACAATACGCTGCTATGAAAAGTGATCCTAATAAGAAATTGACTGTCCAGTGGATGAAGGGTGGTGCTGACTTCGCATATTATAACGGATCAGGTAAAACTGGTTCTGCAGGGGGAGCTATCCAGTCTCAAAATACTGCAATCAATAAACAACGTAATGATGTGGTCAAGAGTAATCTTGGAATCGGTGACAGTATGGCTATTATCCTCTGGGATAAGAACAGCGAGAATGCGTCCAATCCCGCTGAGCCTTTGTGGGTATTGCGTTTAGTCTGTGCTAACCCAATCGCCGCCGCCTTGAAGCAGAAAAAAGCCGAAGCTAATGTTCGCGTCACTGGTAGTCCGAACCCAGCCTATTTACCTCAGAATGGTTCAGTCACGGTGAAATTTAAATACGAACTTGGTAAGAATGTCCGTGGCTATGCTAAACACGCCATGCACTACGTTTTCTCATCAGAACCACAGAGGAGTATTGATCCTAACTCGACTGCCATAACCCATACCTCTAATCCGCAAGCCTCGGCTGTTGGTAAAAAACTGCCAAATAATAAAGCCGTTGATATTCTCACTAATTATCCGAACTTATCGCTAACTTACGAAGAAGAAGTGACGATCACACATGCGAACAAAAATGTTGTATGGCAACCAATTGACGGTACGCACGGTCGCATTTGTCGCAACCTTGGTGTCAAACCGAAGCCGAATGAGCATTCTTTCCCAGCCGATCTTGTGCAGACTTTAAATAAAAACAGTAAATACTGTATTGAGATTCGCTATGGTGGAATAACGACCCATGGCAGTGGCGGAGTCTTTGTTGATCCACTGATTCCATATATTGCGCCGATTGGCACACCAGTTGGTCAGGATATTAACGGCGTGAACAGCTGGGCAATTCGACCAAAACAATGGAAGCTTGAAAAAGTCGGAATGAGCGCTTCTTATAATAGTTGTAATAGGGATAGCTGGCATAATCCGCAGGGCTATGAAAAGATTGAACAAGATTGTCAGCGAAAGTGTCAGTCGCGTGCTGGTGATAAATGGGTCTCAAAAGTCATTAGTACTAAGTTGGCTGGAGGGCCATATGATAGCTCCGGAAACGATACGGAATGGGAACCATGTGATCAGGCATCTTGGACGGACAGTTTGAAATATGAATGTAGAAGCTATTATGTGGCTGAAACTAGGGAACGACGTGGAAGAGATGAACGTACGGGTAAATATTTGCGATATGAATCTAAAAAAGAATTTCGTAAAGTACCTAATTATGTTGGTATGAACGAAAACTTTATTGAATGTCAGCTAGACGATGTTCAATTTCGTGATACAACCCCACCACGTGCAAGGTGTACGACAGGTATCTATTCCGGAAAATGCGTATATAAAAAACGCACCCCGCAAGCTAAATGGCAAATTACTAAGATGATTTACAAACCAGAGCATATGACTCCGAGTTATCAAGATCGTAAGCCAATGGTGCTTGATTCGACTAAGGATCCCGACAATCACTTCTGTAAAGACAGTACCTTACCTAACGGATCATATATTTGTGAAAGTAAGATATCTGGAACTAATGATTTAGATGAAGCAAAAGATATTTATCCAATCAGTAAGTCGAAGAAAAACGGCCAACCACCACATGGTCCTTATGAAAATATGCACATTAATATTACACCAATTGACGGTGGTCGTTGGAGTAAGGTTGGTATCGGCACAAAAGGCTTTAAGGATTTAAAATACGAGATTGAAAATCTACCATCTGGTACAACAATTTGTTTTGCATTATCGGTTTATCCATGGCAGATTACTCCAGACGCGAAAGATTATAAGTGGGCGCATTCCAAGCCAGAATGTCTGACTGTGTCTAAGAAGCCGTATTTCGCAGTGGAGAACGGCATGTTGGTATCGGGTGGCAATATTGTCACTAACCTGACTAAGACTCCGGCACCTGATTCGAAGCGCTATGGTTCATGGGTGGAATATAACGCTGCCGCTCAAGAACAAATTGTGAACGCTTTAGCGACGAATATTCCTAATTCTGCAGGACGAACCTATGGTCCAGATCACTGGCATAAGCTAACTTTTGCTAATACTCCAGATCCAAAAGGTCGCTTTGGTGGCAATATCGGTGAGGATGTGATTGATGCAATGAGCTTCTTTGAATCATTACCGGGTAATAGTGGTAAATATGCTAATACGACTTATGAGCGTCATGGTGGTGGTAACATTGGTGGACATAAGAGTGGTATTCATATCTATAATGGTGACTCAACGATTACTAGTAATATTAATGGTAGCGAGCAAATGGTGATTGTTGTTAAAGGCAATCTAACCATTAATCATACTGTCACAAATATTAATGCTTGGTTGATTGTGAGTGGTACGCTGTATACTTCAGACTTACCTTTAACTCGTGATAGGATGTCAAGAGGTGACGCTACTAGAGATGAAAGACCACTGGTGGTTAATGGCCCAGTTCGAGCTCGCGAAATTAAGCTACGTCGAACAGCTGGCTCTGGTATTAAATCTCCGATTGATAGTTTGAAGAATCCACAGGTTCAGTTTAGTCAACCAGCTGAAACCTTCCGATTGACACCTGACACCTTCATCTGGTCATATAATAATTCGCGTGACAAGGGCAAAGTACAAACAGTGTATTTGCGAGAAGTAGCCCCACGTTATTAGTATCTTAGATTTACAGCGAATCTTTTATTAAAACCACCATAAACGGTGGTTTTAAAATTATATAAAGTTTTGTTATAATGGTTATGAATATGTCAGATCAAGAATCGGAACGATTTAATCCTGAGTTAAATGTCGGTGCTAGGCAAGCCGATGAGCGTTTTCGATTTGATCCGACAGCTCTGCGTCGAGCCGAACAACAAGGAACTGAATCGGATGAGCAATATGGTAACGCCAATGAAGCACGCGACCAAGAACATCAACCAAGAGATAAGGCTGACAGTTTTTCGTTTAAGGATAAAAATGATCAGGCTGAGGGCGGTAAGAGAAGTGGTCGCTTAGGTGGCATGTTTAAAATGCGTCATATGCTTCAAAAAGGCGGTCCAGCAGCATTCATTACTGGGGTTTTAATTGGAGGTGGTTTAATCGCTAATACTTTTATGGCACCGGCGATGCTCGTGAATCACATGGCGGAGCGTTTAACAGAGCGCTTCAATGTCCAAGAAGTGACAAATTCAGTTCGTTCGCCGAAGCTGAGCGTTCTCAAGTATAGTTCATCAAAACATATCGGTTCGTATACTGGTAACTTACTGGAAGAAGGGAAGCGCACTTTTGGATTTAGCAAGAAAAAACATCGTTTTGCGTCAGTTAGCAAGGCGCAGATTGAGCGTTTTAAACAAAATGGTATTCATATTGAAACCGAAAATGGTATTCTGAATCGAAAACGCATCAAGTCGGTGACGATTGAAGATCCGAGTCTCGGTAAAGGTGGTAAGGTAACCTATGACACGCCTGATGCTTTGCGTACGGCGGTAGATAATAATCCAATTATCGCTGACAAAATCCAAACGGCCGGTCGTGGCAGATGGGGATTGATGTTTGACAAGGTGACAGCAAAGGTTAAGTCGAAGCTCGGGATTCTGTTTAAACCTTTATCAGCGAAGGTTAAACCCGATGCTGATGCTGATGGCAAACCAAAAACCGGCACTCCTGACGATCCTAATGCGAAGTCACAGACTGATACTGACGCTAATTCTAAACGTGCACTTGAACAAGCGCAAAATGATGCTGTTAACAAGGGAACAACTCCTGATGCTGATAGCATGAAGGGTGCTGTCTCAAATGCTGGCGAAACACTCAATGATGCAGTTGATGATATTAGCGATTCGAAAAAAACCGGTCATAAATCCAACGCAGCTGCTAGTAAATTAATGTCAGCGTTAGGTCATGTGACAGATGCTTGTGTATTCTATCAGGTGGCATCGCGTGCCGTTCATATAGCGAAGACGCTTCATGCATTACAGTTGGCACGGTATGCTGGCACTTTTTTGACGATGGCGTCAGCGCTAAAAGCTGGTGATGCAACGGAGGAACAGATATCATATTTTGCCAATAGGATGACTGCCACTACACCAATCACTCGTGATGTAAATGGTTCACGAGTTATTACAGGGTATGAGCCAACAGCGATGGACTCACAAGGTTTTTACTATACAATGACCGGACTGATGGGCGAACCAAATGAGTCAACCCGCAAGTATCAGATGGGCGTGAACGATCCGGGCGCAATTCGAACTTTTTTGGATGTGCGCAATAAAATTGATCAATTTGCATTTGGTGGATTTAATTTAACACAATTTTGTAATGTGATGGCATCGCCGTTTATGAGTTTGGTACAGGGAGCGATAGCTTTGTTGTCGTGTTTGGGGCTGGGCTGTGCGGGTGTTGTGGGTTCAATTGCTTGGTCGGTTGGACAGAGTGCTATTTATGCCTCAGCACAAAAATGGCTAGGTGATTCAATTCAACGAACACTCGGTGGCAATGCCGCTAATTCAAAAACTCAAGGTGAGGACATGGGTAATGCGCTAACAGCCGGGACTGGGTATTTCTTAGGTAAGACGGCTAATGCTGGCGGGCATATGCCGATGACAAAAGAACTAGCTCTGGGATTTTTAGAGGAGCGTGATCGTTATATCGCTAAACAAGCAGAAATTATTCGTGCTACTCACAGTCCATTTGATACTTCAACACGTCATACTATGATGGGTAGTATCGTATCAGGATTTATGCCATATATGGCACGGATGCAGTCATTTACGGGACGTATAGGTAGCTTATTAAGTTATGCAAAATCATCAGTTTTGCCGAGTATGATGCCACGAGTGTCAGCACTAAGCGATGCAGATAAGTTGGCGGCTCGCAAAGCCACATTAGATATTTGTAGTGACCCAGAATATAGAATTTTTGGTAAATCTGGCGCTGATAATGATATCGACATACATAGTGGCCAAAAAGTTGCTCAGCGCACAAACAACGCTAATAAGGAAAAATATTATGCTGAAGGAAATTCGGTCGGTATCGATCCTTTCTGTAACTGGATTTTTGGTATTCCGAGCCAGCAATTGCATAATTCAGAATATGATCCATTACATGTGTTGGAGTTCTTCGCGCCTGATACTTTTCAGCGTGATGATAAAGGCAAGTTAATTCCGAAATTAGTTGATTATGGAATGACCTGCAAGGATAATAAAGAATTTAAGCCACCGACGATAGATAAAGATAAAAATGTTATAGAGGCATCTGGTGCCACTTGTTTTGACAGTAAAGGTGAGCCAGATAAAATTGTTGAAAAGATGGAAAGCTATATCAGTGGAGTGATGAGTAAGGGTTATCTAATGCCGGTAAATGCTAATGGGCCGTGTTCGTTTAGACCAATCTTATCAAAAGATCGGAAGCAGGTTTTAATGGAGCCGTGGGCTGGTGATTATACTCAAGCTCAATTAAACAACCCATGTTTTTCATGGGAAACTCCAGAAGGTGAACAGCCAGGCAGAGATCCTTCTTATTATGGATATCAGTTCTGGTGGCAAATTGATGATCGTGAGGATCAATGTCGCTATCGTGTAAAATCGGAGTATCATCCAGGTGCACATGGTAGTGGTCATTATTCAATTAAAGAAGAAGAAGAATGCCCAGCGAGATATACTCAGATTTGCAATAAGAATGGTGAGTGTAAATGTATTGCTCCATTAAAAGAACGATGTCTTCCAAAAAACCGCAAAAAGCCAGCTCGTAGTGAGTATTACATCAAGGCAGTCAAGACTAATCCACTCAGTCGTTTTAAATATAATTGTATCGATCGTGGTGATGTGCCGTTTGGTAAGGAAGAATTGCTTGATGAGGCTGATCCAAAGGAAAAGAAGGATCAAGTTAAAGAAGACCGTGAATTAGAAGGTGAGACGGTTGCGGAACGTAACTTTGGCGGAAAACAAGGGTATGTTCTTAATAAGGGAGAAGAGTGCATCTTAAACGGTAGTAAGGAGCGGACAATGTTTGCGTTATACTTTATGGATGAACGCATTCAGTGTATGCTTGATGGTAATGAAGATTGTGATAATAACGCTATGGTATCGGATCGCTTCGGCAGTCCAGATTAAGCCTCTGATTGAATTGTGATACAATAAATCTATGATAAAACAAAGTGATAAATTTCGGATTTTACGGCGAGTTTATACGAAATTGGTATTTAGGGGTTGGCGTCAACAATGGGTTGATGGGTGTTTGCAATTGGAGTTTGATTACCAGCTGGTGGCGGATGATACTAAGCGATTGGTAGTTCAACGGGAATTGGCAGATGATGCTATGAGTGCTGATGTGGAAATGACATCATGGCTAGGTCAACTAACGACCAAAACTTTTACTCATCGCCTAGAATTAGGTCTACGACATGGGGTATTAACCGAACGCAATGATCTGGATGGCTTGATTTTTCAAATTGGTGTAATGGAGGCAATTAATTATTGGAAGCTAGCTTGTCCGGCGGTGATTGAGCTGAGTTGCGGTCAATTAACAGAGACAATGCAGGTGTTTTGGCGCAAATTATTATACAAAGGTTTGGGTGAGTTTATCTACTTAAATCAACTACATGTGCCAGAAGTAGCTGGTTTTTCACTGACTGCAGATAATATTGTAAGATTTACAACAACATCGGAAGTGATATATCCAAAGCTCAGCGTGATGGGTGGCGGTACTTTGATTCCGGTGGGGGGTGGTAAGGACTCGGTGGTGACGCTGGAGGTGTTGCGTGATGAGCGATCTAATAATTTACCGCTAGTAATGAGTGCTCCGCAAGCTGGTTATGATTGTATTGCAGTAGCCGGCTATGATAATTATCTGGAGATTAAGCGCCAACTTGATCCGCAAATTTTAGCACTGAATCAGGCCGGTTTTTTGAATGGTCATGTGCCGTTTTCGGCAATTTTGGCATTCATCAGTGTGTTGTCGGCGGTGCTGACCGGTAAGCACTACATTGCCTTGTCAAACGAAAACTCCGCCAATGAGCCATCAGTGCCGGGGACGGACTTCAATCATCAATATTCAAAAAGTTGGGAGTTTGAGGCGGATTTTCGGCAATATATAGCGGATTATGTAGTGGACGGCGTGGAGTATTTTAGCTTATTACGACCACTGGAGGAATTACAAATCGCTGAACTGTTTAGTCACTATCCCGCTTATCATCACGTGTTTCGCAGTTGTAATGTTGGCAAAAAAACTAACAGCTGGTGCGGACATTGTCCAAAATGTTTGTTCGTGTTTATTATGCTAGCGGGATTCGTTGAATACGACCGAGCGGTGGCGATGTTTGGCAAGGATTTATTAGCTGATGAAACATTACTGCCAATTTTGCGTCAGTTGTTGGGACTAGAGGAAACTAAACCATTTGAGTGTGTCGGCACGGTCAGTGAAGTCCGTCGAGCGATGCGTTTGATTGTCGAACGGAATTTTTCTTCGGGCGGTCAAATGCCAATTTTACTGCAAAAGTTCATCGAATATAACCTAGACAATATCGAATTAACTCATGACCAGCATCACGCTGTACCCGATGAACTACTACTCAAACTACAAAAGGAGCGCCACCACTATGGAATTTAAAGATTTTTATACGAAACGTTATCAAGGTAAAAAACTAGCAATTCTCGGCTTTGGTCGAGAGGGTCAATCATCGTATCACTGGTTGCGTCAGATGGGTGTGACGGATACGTTAACGATTATTGATGAAAATCTCGAGGCGGTGCAGAAATGGCTAGCAGAGCATCCGACTGAGGCGGTTGCGTTGCGACAATTCCAACCAGAACAAGTGCTGGAGTTAAACCAATTTGATCTAATTTTTCGGACGCCAGGCTTCAGTCGCACGAAACTTCTTGAGGTTGAGCCTCAGCGTCTCACCTCGCAGACCAATGAATTACTACTCACGCAAGCCCATCGGACGATTGCCATCACCGGTACTAAAGGTAAAAGCACGACTAGTTCGCTCACAGCGGCGGTACTGACTCGGCTCGGTGTCAAAGTTCAGCTGGTTGGCAATATCGGCCAGCCGGCACTGGATATGTTGTTACAAGATGATGGCGAGGGTTGGTTTGTGTATGAAATGTCATCGTATCAGGCAGAAAATATTACGGTAGCACCGGCTATCGGGGTGGTAATTAATCTATTTGAGGAGCATCTTGATCATTATGTCGATTTTGCGGATTATATCTCGGCGAAGCTCAATCTGATTACCTTGCCAGGCCAACGTTTGGCGATTTATGGTAGCGATAATCAATTATTGAAGCAGAATCGCTCGCAAATCCAAGCCAAAAAAGTGCGAAGTTTTGGTTTAAAAATCAACCGCCTAGAACAAGAACCAGGGATTTATCTTGACACGGACGCTCAACAAATTGTTCGCTGTGATGCTGGTGATGATCAGATCTTAATGTCAGCTGATTTTCCGCGTCAATTACGAGGCCAACATAATCTACTTAATTCGCTTGTGGCGCTATTGGTGGCAGATGAGGTGGTTGGGTTGACTACTGAGAATATTGCACTGGCGCAGTCGGCGATTGCGGAGTTTGTCGGACTAGAGCATCGTTTGGAATATGTGGGTAAGTTTCGAGGTATTGATTTTTATAATGATTCGATTTCGACCATTCCAGAAGCGATGGAGCGAGCGATTGAGGCGATTGCTAATGTGCAGACTGTGATTGTGGGTGGTCAGGATCGCGGGATTCATCGCGAGGGGATGATTGAATATTTAAACCAACGCCCACATTTGAAGTTAATCTGCCTGCCGGATACTGGACATCAGATTTTTGATCGTTTAACGAACGAAAAATATCGTGTTGATAATCTCGAACAAGCCGTCAAAATTGCTTATCAGGTGACGGACGCTGGTCAAGCTTGCGTGCTGTCACCGGCCTCGCCAAGTTATACTTTTTTTAAGAATTTTGAAGAACGCGGTCGGATTTTTAAACAACAAGTAGTAGATCAGGCTTAGCAATTAGAAAAGCCCTTGTAAAAACCGTTTATATCTGGTAAAATAATTTACGATGATTACTAAAGATAATAAAGCTAAAGCGATCAAGCAAACCCAACGCGGAGCAAATGATGTTGGTTCACCAGAGGCGCAAGTGTCAATTTTGACCGCTCGTATCAACGAGATTATCGAACACCTCAAGACCAACAAGCAGGATAAAATGGCTCGTCGTGGCTTGATTCAGATGGTTGGTAAGCGTAAAAAACTTCTCAAATATCTCGAGAAAAAAGATTACGAATCTTACAAAAAAACCATTCAAACACTAGGACTGCGCAAATAAGCGCAGTTTTAGTTTTGGCTATCTAAAAATGCGCTAGTTCTAGCGCATTTTTGGATTAGGGTCGGTAGTAGATGGAGTTTGGGCTGGCGGATTTGACAAGACATCATCTGGATAGACAAAAATTTCTTTAATATTACCTTGAAAATTATAGTTGTCATCTTGGTAATAAGAGAGGTCGCCGATACGTGTGGCGGTAGGCTGGTGATTATAAAAAACATTTTTATCAATCAAAAACTCCACCACGCTACCGTCTTGTTTCATCTCGATGTGACGCTGATCGTCGGTGTCGTGATTAGCTTTGAAATCACCAACGATGAAATGATGAGTATGCTGTTGGCCATCATTGTCAAACGTCACGCGCACAATTTTGCCAATCTTGTCGGTGACGCCAGTACCAACAGCCACCATCGGCAACTCACAATCTTGGTAATTATAACAGCGCAAGCCCTGCTGGTTAGTAAAAGTTTGAGGCTGGCCTTGTAGTTGAAACTGCCTTGAAGTCGGATCGGTAATCATTTGGTAATCCATAAATGATTTAAAAGCACCTTTGTTAGTTTCAAGCGGAATGTGTTTCTCGGGCTTGAGCGAATCAAATGGCGTAGGATCAGCGGTCTCGAATAGCTTTGAGGAGATAGTTGCAATAGTGGTCTCAGCTTGTTGAAGGAGATCGTTGAGAGTGGGCTTGTCGTCAGCCGGTTGTTCAGTCTGGGGAACGGGAGCTGGTATTTCTTCTGATTTGTCACCAAAAGTCAAAACGCCAACGGCAGTGGTGACGGCGAGAGTTAGAGCGCCGATTTTACACAAAAATGCCTTGTCGCGGGCATTCAACCGCTCGGCAGATTTATCATGTCGGCGGGGATGATGCTCGGGTTTAGGGCGGGGGTAAGGTTTGTTTGATTTTTCCATGTGTTTGTTTAATTTAAATAAAGCTATATTTATATTGTAGCATATTTGATGTGAAAAGTCAATGTTAGACACTGGATCTTGAGTGGTGGTTGATTTGAAAAACAGGGGGTGATTTGTTATACTAAAAGCATGATTAAGGGCTGGATGTGTGGTAGATTCTGGAGTTTAAAACGCTAAAATCCAAAACCTGCTTCTCATCTAGCGAAAGGAGAATCTATGATTATAAACCCTTTGGGTAAAGATATTATCTCAGTGTCGGGCGAGCTGTGTGGACGCCAACTGACGCTGGAGGTCAACCGAGTTGGCTTTCGAACCACTGCTAGTGTGCTAGCACGCTATGGCGATACGGTGGTGCTCGGCAACGTGGTGGTTGGCAAAGTTGATCAAACGCGGGATTATTTTCCGTTGTCGATTGACTATGAAGAAAAATTTTATGCAGCTGGTAAAATTTCTGGTTCGCGGTTTATTAAACGGGAAGGTCGACCAAGTGATCAGGCGATTTTGTCGGGTCGGTTGATTGATCGACCAATTCGACCACTGTTTCCAAAAGGCTATCGCCAGGAAGTTCAAGCGGTGGCTAGCGTGTTGTCGATGGATCCGGATTTTCGCCCAGACATCGTGGCGATGATTGCCACCAGTACTGCTTTGATGGTTGCTGGTGTGCCATTTGACGGACCTGTAGCTGGTTTGCGAGTGGCTTATGTTGATGGGCAATTTAAAGCCTTCGCCAATCCCGAGGAACAAGCACTCTCTAGTATTGATTTGACCGTGGCGGGTATTGCTAGCGGTATTACTATGGTGGAAGCTGGGGCAAATGAAGTACCAGAAACCTTATTGGCGGACGCTTTTGCCTGGGCGCATCAAGCGATGCAACCGGCCATTGAACTGCAAAAAGAATTAGTGGCGAAGTTGGCGGTTGAGCCGTTGCCATATGAATTGGTTAAGCCTGATCAGGCAATTTTGGCGGAAGTGGAACAATGGTGTCAGGGCAAATTTACCCCAGATATGCGCCAACAATACCCATATCGCAATCGAGTAGTTGAGGAATTACGCCAACAAATGCACACCGAGCTGGAAGCTCAGCACGGTGAAGCTTATGCCGAAGTCAAAGCGCAATATGACGAAGCGTTCACGATGGAATCACACAAGGATGTGCGTCGAGGTATTATTGAAGATGGTGTGCGACCAGATGGTCGAGCGCTGGACGAAATTAGGCCTTTGTCGAGTGAAGTTGGTATTTTGCCACGCACTCACGGCTCGAGTCTGTTTACTCGTGGGGTGACTCAGGCGATGAATATTGTGACTTTAGCACCACTGTCGTATGCACAAATTGTTGATACGATGGAAATCACTGACGGTGAACGTCGTTATATGCACCACTATAACGCCCCAAGTTATACCGTGGGTGAGTGTGGTCGTCTGGGTTCGCCAGGTCGTCGGGAAATTGGTCACGGTTATCTGGCAGAGCGGGCGCTTGAGCCAGTTTTGCCGGCTAAAGAAGATTTCCCATACGCCATTCGCTCGGTGACCGAAATTATGTCGCAAAACGGTTCAACTTCGATGGCGGCAACTTGTTCGAGCTGTCTGGCCTTGATGGATGCTGGTGTGCCTCTCAAACGCCCAGTATCAGGTGTGGCAATGGGCTTAATGATGGGTGAGGATGGTCAACCGTATATTTTGACGGATATTGCTGATACTGAAGATTTTGCCGGTGATATGGACTTTAAAGCAACTGGTACTGAACTGGGTGTGACGGCTTTGCAAATGGATATGAAAGTCCATGGTCTGCCTGTGGAAGTGTTGCGTAAGGCAATTTTGCGAGCTAAAGAAGGTCGCGAAAAGATCATGGAACACATGTTGTCAATTTTGCCAGCACCACGCAAGGAACTAAGCCAATACGCACCACGCATTGAAAAATTGATGATTAATCCAGATAAGATCGGGGTAGTGATTGGCAAAGGCGGTGAGACAATTCGTGAAATTACCAGCGCAACTGGTGCCGAAATTGATATCGCTGATGATGGTCTGGTAACGATCGCAGCGGTGGACGCCGAAGCGATTACCAAGGCTCTTGAATGGGTTAAGAGCTTAACTATGGAGCCAGAAGTTGGTCAGATTTACACTGGTAAAGTGGTCTCGATTAAAGAATTCGGCGCGTTTGTTAATATTATGCCGGGTATTGACGGGATGGTACATATTTCGGAAATGGCTGATCATCGCGTGGCCAAAGTTGAAGATGTAGTTCATCTCGGTGCCGAAGTCAAGGTTAAATTAGTGGCAATTGACGACAAAGGTCGTTTGAAACTATCAATGAAAGATGCTAAATAAGGTCACGTTAAAGAAAGGAAACGTTATGGACGAAAAAGATAAAACAACAACTGACGCAACAACCAGCGCTGAACAAACGGCGGAAGTGACGCCAACTCCAGAGGAATCAGCTAACGCAGAATCGACAACTGAAGCTAAAACCAAGGTCAAAGCTGACGCCGATCCTAAAACTGATACTGTGACTACTGCGTCAGAACCAGCGCCAGTCACTCCGCCAGCTCAACCAGTTGTGGCTCAACCAAAAAGTAAAAAGACTTGGCTAATCGCTCTGGCGGTAATTGTGATAGCGGTCGTGGCGGTGACGGCTTATCTGATGCTCAGTGTGTCTAAAAACGATTACAAAGAAGCCTTAACGACGCTTGATGAAGCTGAAAAATCACTCAACAAACAATTCGACAAATCTCTAAATATCATTAAGAATGGCCCAGCGCGTGCTAATAAAAACGATCGCAAAGAGTTGGAAGAATTAGTCCAGAAGAATCAGCAGGCGATGGACGCGATGGCGAAATTTAAAGCTTTTTCAAAAGATGCTGAACTAAAGAAAAAATTTGATGAATTACGTAATAAGCAAAAAGAAGCTGATGAATACGCCGTCATGTCAGTTGAAACTGTTGTGGATGTGGCACCAGTGCGTCATAACTATCGCAATATGCAACAAGCTGTCGGTACTCAAGCCAAGATCAACTACATTAAACGCACGGTTGAGGATATGAAAAAAATCGACGCTAAATCTGATTTTAACAAAGATTTCCTCAAAACAATGTTGGAAATCTATGAGGATATGCTCGAAAAAGCTAAACAAAGCAACACTGTTAATCTTAATACTCACGCCCTCAAGGCTACTCAAGCTTTATCGAAGTGGATTGATGCGGTACGTAACCAAATGAAAAAAGAAAATCCAATGAAAGGTAGTTTTGAAGCAATTAAAAACTATCTAAAACCAAAAGCCGAATAAGACGCAATTAGGTAACAAAAATCCCCACTATAGCAGTGGGGATTTTTTGATGGGTGATGTTTGTGATTTATTCAACTTTGGTGATTTCGCCATTTTTGAGATAGAGCAAACGTTGATTGCGACTGCCACGCCATTTGACGGATAAATCGCGCTGGGCTTGGATAAATGGTCCATCAATTAGCACATCGAGTGATTGAATGAAGCGCCAGGCAGGACTGTCGTGAGGAATTTTTTCGTAAATCAAGCCCGTAAATGACCAGATGCTCCAGCCTAGCTCTTGGCGCGCCCACTCGGCGATTTGACGGCAAGCGTCGGCTTGTAAGAGCGGTTCGCCCCCACAAAAAGTCAAGCCAGTTTGACCTTTGAGAGCGCGGAGTTGTTGTTTGACATCTTCAATGGCAACGAGCTGACCAGCGGTTTCACTCCATGTTTCAGGGTTTTGGCAACCAGGACAGCGTTGACGACAGCCTTGTGTCCAAATCACTGCTCGCAGGCCTGGTCCGTTAACAATATTATCGCGTTCAATCGGACCAGCTAAGCGAATAAATCCTTCTGGAGTGGGTATTTGCGGTAGAATTAAATCTGAATAATGAGCGATTTTTTTGACTTTTTGACGCGCAGAAAAAGCTGAATTGTTGGTACTAGGTGGGGTTGGAGTTGCGCTCATGATTAACCTCTAGGCCTTACCGACGGCTGAACCGACGACTTGTTTCTTCAGTTCGCGGGCGGTTTTAGTGTCTTGATCGTAGGTTTCAGCAACGATGCCGTGCTTGACACGAGCTGCTTCTTCGGCTTTTTTACCGTCGTTCCAACGCTCGAGTGAGCCAACTAGATAACCGGTGATTCGGCGTAAGCGTTCAAAACCGCAATCGCCGTCCTCTTCGTGGCGACCACAGCCTGGGCAAACCTCGCCTTCAATGATACCACTGAAGCCACAAAGTGGGTCACGGTCGACTGGGTGGTTGATACTACCGTAGCCGATGCCTGATTCTTTCATTTTGCGGACAACCGCTTCAAAAGCTTCGATATTGTTTGATGGGTCACCGTCCATTTCGATGTAGGTAATGTGACCAGCATTTGTTAGAGCATGATACGGTGCTTCAATTTCGATTTTATCAAAAGCGGAGATTGGATAATAAACTGGCACATGGAAAGAGTTGGTATAAAAATCACGATCGGTCACGCCTTTAATCACGCCAAATTCTTTGCGGTCAATGCGGGTGAAACGACCGGCTAAACCTTCAGCTGGGGTAGCCAACAATGTGAAGTTGAGCTGGTATTTTTTAGCTAATTGGTCACAGCGTTCGCGCATGTGGGAAACGATGTCGAGGCCAAGTTCACGGGCAATTTCATCTTCACCGTGGTGTTTGCCAATCATCGCAACCAATGTTTCCGCAAGTCCAATGAAACCAATGCTTAAGGTACCGTGTTTAATTACTTCGCGCAAAGTATCGTTGGCTTTAAGTTTGTCGCTACCCATCCAGTTACCTTGACCCATCAGGAATGGGAAGTTTTTGACACGTTGGTTGGCTTGGAACTCATAGCGTTCGAGTAATTGAGCGGCACAGAGGTCGATTTTTTGGTCTAATTCTTTATAAAAACCATTCCAGTCGGCCTTGTCGCGCATCTTAGTGGCGGTACCGTGTTTAATGCCGATGCGTACTAAGTTAATAGTGGTGAAAGAAATATTACCGCGACCAACGGTAGTGCCGTCAGATTCTGGGAAAATAGACGCCATCACGCGGGTGCGACAACCCATGGTGGCAATTTCCGATAGATAGTCGCCGGGTTTGTAATATTGGAGGTTAAATGGCGCGTCGATGAAGACGAAATTCGGGAAGAGGCGCTTAGCAGAAACTTCCATCGAGCGCTTAAACAGGTCATAGTTCGGATCTTCTGGGTTATAATTAACGCCTTCTTTAACTTTAAAAATCGAAATTGGGAAAATCGGAGTTTCGCCTCGACCAAGACCGTTGGCAGTCGCTTCAAGGAGCATTTTGGAAACGAGACGACCTTCTGGTGTGGTGTCGGTACCGAAGTTAATTGAGGTAAATGGCACTTGGGCGCCGGCGCGAGAATGCATGGTGTTGAGATTGTGGACGAAACCTTCCATGGCTTGGAGAGTCTGATGTTCAGTGTCGGCTTTGGCGTCTTTAATGATAATCTCAGGTACTTTTAACTTAGCCAGTTTTTTATCATCGCCCAGAGTAATATCCTCAGGAATGGTGATTTTGAGGTTTTTACCGGTGAAGTCGTTGTATTTTTGGAGATTAGTGCGTAAAGCTTTTTTGTAAGTTTTGTTGACACCAGGTGCCATGGCATAGTCGAAGTTCGGAATTGACTGACCACCGTGTTGTTCATTCTGATTAGCCTGCAGAATAATGGCAGCTAGAGCGGCGTAAGAACCAATGGAGTTCGGGGTGCGCAAAAAACCATGTCCAGTATTAAAACCGTCTTTGAATAACTTCAGTGGGTCAGTTTGACAGCAGGTTAGAGTACCAGTCGCCATAAAGTCAAGGTCGTGAATGTGAATTTCGCCACTATCGTGAGCTTGAGCGAATTCTGGTTTGAGCAGACAAGTGCGCGCGAATTCCTTCGAGCCTTCGGCGCCGAACTGGAGCATTTTACCCATGGCGGAGTTGCCGTCAACATTGGCGTTACCGCGCTTAACATCAGAGTCTTCTGAAGCATCAGCGTGAGAAATAGTGCTATAAATCTGCATCAATTTAGTTTTTTTGGTGCGTTCGCGCTCTCGTTCGGCGCGGTATTCAATGTAGGCTTTAGCGGTCTTCTTAAAAGCTGATTCCATTAGGACTTTTTCGACCACATCTTGGAGTTGTTCAACGGTAGGAATGCGTGAAGAGAGGTCGGCTAGGGCAGTACGTGTGACTTTTTTGGCGAGGTTACGGGCGCGGTCAGGACCGAACTCGCCAGTGGCGGCGCCAGCTTTAGCAATAGCGTCAACGATTTTTTGTTGCTTGAAGCTGACAATTTTGCCATCGCGTTTTTTGATTTTGTTAAATTGATTCATAGTCTCCCTTTCTTAGTTGGTTAAAAACACCCTTGCCATGGCGGAAAGGGCAATTTTTGCTATTTTTTTATTTTTTAAAGCAACTCGCTCTCCTTTGCAGTCACTTTTCACACTATTTTGTGATAATTCTATTATAGAAAGGCTTATGGTAAAGGTCAACCCACAAAGCGTTGTAATTTTTAAAATCCCACCTCTGTTAGTAAGAGGTGGGTGAATAGCCAAAAAGTGTGGTAAAAATTAATACATTGAACCGGAATGGTGACGGCGATAGCGACGGCGCGCCAGGCGTTCGCCAAGTCGATTCCATAGGGCATAATGCAGTGGTTTTAGCGGTAGATCCCAACAGCCACAAAACTCTGTCAGGTCTTTGGAAAAACTAGTTTTAAAAATACCTAAGCCATAGTAAGGATGGTCGGGGTTTTTAAGTTGGTCGGCTGGTGGAGTAGAGTGGAGGTTATATTTGGTGATACCACGCGCATGGAGGTCACG
>CAMUQR010000003.1 GCA_947097085.1 uncultured Candidatus Saccharibacteria bacterium
AACTTTAAGTCGGTGACGCATTCTTTGTTTTTGTTCTCAATCTTTTGAACTAGAGAAAGAAAGACTTTTTCTAGTTGTTCTTTGCTTAATTGCACTCTCTGAGCTTGAGTTGGCTGCGATTGAGATGTATCGTAGGCCAACTGAATCATATCAAATAGCGTCTTCACATCAAGAGTTATTGATTCTTTTTTACTATCAGCTATAAATAATTCTGTCAGGATAAAGTTTAGACGCTGTTGCTCATCTTTATCCAGCTGAGCTCCGAAGTGTAATTGAATATTTTCTCGTACTGTGTTCAAAGTGCTAAAATTTCTCTTCATATCTTCATTACCTCCTATTTTTATAATAGATATGATCAGTTGCGACATTGCAACTTAAATTGATAGCTTATTTTATAACATAAAATTATTATTTTTGCAAGTAAAATCGCCTATTATGATAGCTGATTGCTTTAAAAACCACCTCATCGAGGTGGTTAATTGTACTAGCTGAGAAATAGTTCTTCCAACTCTTCCAGAATTTGGAAGAGTATTGGAATTGGGATTGCTTCGGTGCTAATGAGCTTGACGGCTTCGAATTTAATATCAATTAACTCTCGATACATGTTAGCGCAATTAATGATGATATCTAGAAACAATACTTGCATATTAGTATCAATATGATTATCTACCTCTGCAAAATCATCTTCTTGGATAGATATTGCTTGACGTTCTTCAAAGCTTTCAAACAATTTACCAATGTTTATTAATATAGTTGTTTTTTCTATTGAAAAAACTTTTTCGAGCAAGGTCTTTTGTACATAGTTTACTAAATACGAATAATAATACAGATTAATTGTTCTTGACGCAATCGGAAAATCTTGATCAAGAAGAGTAAGAATCTCTTGAAGCATATAAGAGTTTTTTATTGTATTCTCAGACATATTTTATCCTCCTTATTCTAAGTTGCTAAAATATCATTATTTATACAATAAATTACTATTTTTTGCAAATTAAACTGCTAATTTTAGTGTAAATCTGCTACAATAACCATATGGTTTATGTTTATTTGGTGTTGATGATGGCAGTATTGGTGGCGCTAACGTTACAACTAGCGTGGCGTTGGGATTTTTCGCCACTGTCGTCGTGGCAACAGCACCAACTACGCTCTAATAAGCTCACGCCCAAACAAACCCTCGAACAGCAACGTTGGCAGTTATATCCGATTTTACGCAGTCTAATAGTGTTTAAGATCATGCTAGAGTCCGGAATATTGTTGTTTATATTACAACAGTTACAACTAAAGGATTGGACGATATTTTTGAAATGGCTGGGCTTGTTGTTAATTAGTTGGTTAATCGCTAAAATCTGGATAATTGAACGCTGGTCGCGACAGCTGTATTTGAAATTTGAGCCAAAAATTCTATCGTTTGCTAGTAAAATCTCTTGGCTGGGGCTGGCAATGTTGCAACAGCCGACGATTCAACCGCCAGGCCTAACTTCGCGTCAGGAATTAGAATATCTACTGGAACATGATCAACGGGTTTTGAGTGATACGGAACGACAAATTATGCAAGCTACGGCCGATTTTGTCGAGCTTCGGGCGCAGGATTTGATGGTACCTCTCGAGAAGCTCACGAGCGTCAAGTCGACTGAGCTACTCGGTCCACTGAAAATCAACGAACTTTATCAAACCGGTGAACAATTGTTTGTGGTGACGACTAAAACTGGCGTGATGGGTCTAATTCAGCTGGATGATTTAACGAATCTAACATCGGGCGAAAGTTATCAAGCTCGGCAACTGGCTCGGCGGGATTTTTTGGAAGTGTCAACTGAAGCTAATTTAATTGAGGTGATCACTCAGCTGATGGAGCAAAATGCGCAGGTGGCGTTGGTCGGTGATAATCAGCAGATTTTAGGCATTATTAAACTCGAAACTATCTTAAAACAGCTCAAAATTGTTAATTTGTGATAAAATAACCTAGAGAAAAGGAGATTTTATGGAACGAACATTGATTCGCGAATTGCCGAGCTTGGTCGAAAAACAAGTCAAAATCCAAGGTTGGTTACACAAAAAACGCCTGCTGGGCGGTCTAAACTTTATTACAGTCCGTGATCGGAGCGGTATTGTCCAGAGTTTGTTAGAAGATAAAGATGAAGTCGAAAAACTTCGTGGTATGCAACTTGGTACGGTGGTGGAGTTTGTTGGTACGGTAGTGGCTGATGAGCGCGCCCCGGGCGGTGTGGAACTGCACGATGTGGCAATCACAGTGCTAACTCCAGTGACTGATGAGCCTCTGATTGAAATTGACAAGCCAATTTTACATAAATCGGAAAATCTCGATACCTTGTTTGAATATCGAGTGCTAAATGTTCGTAATCTCCAAGAACAAAGTATTTTTAAAATTCGCGCTCAAGTTTTGCGGGAAATTCGGGAGTTTTTGACGGCGCGGGAGTTTGTGGAAATTGACACGCCAAAGCTACTAGCTGGCGCAACTGAAGGTGGTGCGGAGGTCTTTAAGCTGGATTATTTTGGCAAAGAAGCGACCTTGGCGCAATCACCACAGTTTTATAAACAAATTATGGTCGGGGCGTTTGAGCGAGTGTTTGAAATTGGCCATTCATACCGGGCTGAGCCAAGTGCTACGAGCCGTCATTTGACCGAGTTAACCATGTTGGATGTGGAAATGGGCTTTGTTAAAAACCATGATGAAGTGCTAAATATGATTGGTGGGTTAGTGATGAGCGTGGCCGGTAATGTCTATCAGACGATGGCTGAGGAGCTACGCAAGCTGAATGCGCCAGAATTGAAATTACCTGAGTCAGCTGAGGCGATTCCACGCTTTACTATTGCTGAAATTCACGAACTTTATCTTAAACATAACAAAATTGACTTAACTGAAGAAAAAGACCTCACACCGGATGAAGAGCGCTTTATCGCTGATTATGCTCGCAAAAATCTTAGTTCAGATTTAGTGTTTGCGATTGATTTCCCGATTGAAGCAGGTAAGTTTTATCACAAGCTTAATCCTGAAAACGGCACGGTCTATTGGGGCGACCTGATTTTCCGTGGCGTCGAAATTGCCACTTGTCCATTGCGCGAAGAAAACTACCAAAAAATGCTTGAACAAATGCAAAACGCCGGCATTGATGTCAACGCGCCTGGCTTTAAATACTATTTGCAAGCCTTTCAATTTGGTTTGCCAGCGCACGGTGGTTGCGGTATGGGTGTTGATCGTTTGGTTCAAAAAATCATTGGTCTGAAGAACGTCAAAGAAGCCTGCCTGTTCCCACGCGACATTAACCGCTTAGCACCGTAATTGGGTTCGACGGAGTAAAATTGCTTACGACCAGCCGGGGTGTCTCGGCTGGTTTTATGATATAATAACGGTGTGAAAAATCGACTGCTTTATCTTGGATGTGGCCTACTATTGATGGGCGTTTTAGCGGTACTAGTGCCTCGGCCGGCACATAGTTTGGATTATGCAATTGATTCCAACTTATGCCAGCAGGTCAAAACTCGCTTGAAACAAATTAAGCTCAGTGATGCAGTGACTCGGGTGAATTACGGGCAGATTTATGAATCGCTTAGTGTCAATGTGATGACGCCCACTAATTTGCGCCTAGTAGCTAATAATTTAAAACCACTCGAGTTATTGACTATCACCGATAATTACCAAAAACAAGTGATGCAATTCCGCCAGCACTACCTGAGCTATGAAGAAAGATTATCGCGGGTGATTGAGATGTCATGTGATCATGATCCGGCGCAATTAGTTGGCTCGTTGACAGAATTGCGCCAATTGCGTCACCAACTGAATGTCGATACTAAGACTTTGCACCTATTGGCGGTCGAATACCAAGCTAAATTTAAGGAATTTTATGATGGACAAAAAGCCAAATAATCCACTAGCGGTGTTTTTGATTGGAGCGGTGGTGATCGCTACGGTGCTAGCTGGTTTAGGACTATATATTTATCGCGTAAGTGGAGCCTACGCTGTGGATTTGTCACGCCCGGATTATAAAACTAGCCGTCAAGAAATCCATCATACTTCTGAAAACGAACGCCTTAAGGTATCAAAAGATGGTAAGGTGAATCAGCAACTGGTTGACGAGATTAATGAGAGTTTTAAGTTTTATCTCAAAGAAATTAGCGAAGAAGCTTTTTCGGAGCGAGCGATGAGTGACGGAGCGTTCGGTCTGCCATCAATGGAACCAGCGCCACCATCAGCGTCAACTGAGTAATTAAGGGCTATGTCAAAAACTCCACTTATCAATAGCGCCATGAAGGCCAAGACGGCGCAACCATTGCTGGAAAAAACTAGTGCTAAGCCAGCCCGCGGTAAGGTGATTTGGCTACTTTTAAAATATCAAATTGTTACTAAAACTTTACTATATATTGCGTTGGTGCCAGGATTTACGGCCTTGGTGCGGTTGCTGATTTTATCGACTGGGCGGACGGCGATTACCAGTGGTGATTATTGGCCGTTTTTACTCAGTGCTCAGGGAGCGGGGATGCTACTGCTGGCGATTTTGCTACTTATGGTGACGGTTGGGCTGGACATTAACGCCTTTGTGGTGATGACGGCCTTGATTTATGAGGGCAAAACTGAGTTGACAGTTCGGCGGATGTTGCTGGTTGGTCTTAAATCGTTGAAGTTGTTAATCCGACCATCAGGGCTCGTGATTGTGTTTTATGTGTCATTGGTTCTGCCACTGCTGGGTTTGGGGATTTTTATCACCCCAACTCAAGGTTTGCAGATTCCGAATTTTGTGACTGAGGTAATTTATGATAGTCCGCTCTATTTAGGGCTGTATGTGACGGCATTGTTTGGTTTGCTGGTGCTGGGATTAAGACATATTTTTGCCTTGCATTATATGATGATTCTGGGGCAGGATACGCTCACGGCGTTTCGTAGTTCGGCACGGTTGTTAAAAGGCCGGAAATGGCAATTTTTTAAAGATTTTGTTATTAAAGGTATCTTTAAAGCTGGCTTGCGTCTGATTGCGGTTTTTGCATTAGCCGGGGCGGTGTTAGTGCCAATTTTCTTCTTGGGGGTTGGTGGCGTGATTGGTCGGCGCTTTTTGATTGGTATGGGTATTTTGCTGACACTGGAAGTCATGAGTCTATTAGTGTTGCTATTAACGCCATTGATTATTAATTTATTAACGACTTTGTTTTATCAATATAATCAGGCTGATGGTCGGACGGTACGGTTGTTCAGCGAGATGGAACAGTTCAAAAGTCAGCGTCAAGCTAAGCAATTTAGCACCAAGTTGGCAGTGAGCGTGGTGTTAATTATTGTGATGACGGTGAATATGGCGGTGGCGGGTGTGTTGGCATTTGATGCTGATTTAGGCAACAGTCGTCCGGCAATTGATATCATTGCACATCGTGGGGGTGGAGATTTAGGGGTGGAAAACAGTATAGATAGTTTACGGCGGGTAATTGCCACCGGTGGCGTAAAATGGAGTGAAATTGATGTTCAACGCACGCAAGACGGTCATTATATTTTAAATCACGATATGACGTTTAAACGCCTAGCGGGTGAGGCGCGCAGTGCTCAGCAAATGACCCTGGCGGAGATTAAACAGCTAAGTTTACGCAATCATTTTCGACCAGATCAACCAGCACAACCAGTCGCGACAATCGAAGAAGCGCTAGACGTGGCTAAAGATAAAATCGGTTTGTTTGTTGAGCTAAAAGGTCGAAGTGCTGATCGACAAATGGCTGATGACCTAGTGCGGATGATTAAACAGCGTCAGATGGTCAAACAAACTGTGTTATTGTCAATGAAATATTCACTGATTAAGTATATTGAAGAACGCTATCCAGAGATTCAGACGGGTTATTTGTATTACTTCGCAGTTGGTGGCACGGCGGATTTGGTGGGCGACTATCTGATTATGGAGGAACTACAGGCAACACCATCAAAAGTGGCAGAGATTCAGGCAAAAGGTAAAAAAGCTATTGTTTGGACAGTTAATCGTCCGGCGTCAATTGATCATTTTTTGCGGTCGCGAGTCGATGGAGTGATCACTGATCACGTAGAGCGAGTGAAGCGCTATCTGCAAGATTATCAGAAGCGTTCAGAATTTGAAAAAATTGCCGAACAGCTGATGAACGACTAAAAAACCTATTAAAAGTGCCAAAAACCGTATCTCCGGCTAGTTTTTAGCTATTAAAAGTATTGTTGTTTTTACAACAATAGTCTGGATTGGAGTTGGAAAGTGATCTGACTAATTAAGATTGCGTCGGACGAAACTATCGAGTTTGCCAGCACTCATCAAAACCACCAAGTCATTTTGTCGCAAGTGTTGTTTGATGTCGGTAATCAGTTGATCGTTAAAATCAGCAACCGTGGCTTGCGGTAAATCGGTGGTCAGTTGAGCTGGACTAAGCACTTGATCATGATGATCACGGGCGACGAAAGTCGGCAACCAGTAAATCTGATCCGCTCCAGCAAATGCCTCTGGATAATTGGCTTGGAATTGAACTTGACGTTCGTTCTGGTGTGGTTCGTAAACGGCAATAATCTGGTTTAAATTATGCTGTAGGGCGTATTCATGAGCCAGTTCGAGAGTAGCTTTAATTTCGGCTGGATGGTGAGCATAATCACTGATCAGGTTATGCTGGAGCGCTTCAAAGCGACGACCAGCGCGTGGAGCAGAATTTAAAATCTCAATGACGCTAGCTATATTAAACCGCTCGTCGTGTAGGAGTGGTGCTAGTTCAATGATTAATTGAGCGTTGGCACGGTTATGCTCGCCAAGGAGCGTCAAATCAGGATTGATATTTTGTGCTAATAGAAACTTATCACTCGGTTGATAACCTGGCCAAATGTCTTTTGGCCACATAATAATTTGAGCGGATTGATCAAAAAATTGACTAAAGGCTTGGTGATAATCGTCAATGGTCGGATAAATATCAATGTGGTCGTAATCAACCGCTGGAATAAGGGCGTAATCTGGCTGATAGTGCAAAAAATTGCGGTCGTATTCGTCACATTCATAAATAAAATAGTGACTGTCGGGGTCGAACTTGCCCGCCTCAGCGAAAGGCAGAGTGCTACCAGCCAGATAACTAGCAGGCACGCCTAATTGTCGGAATAACCAAATTAGCATGGTCGTAGTGCTGGTTTTGCCGTGTGCTCCCGCCACCGCGATAAGTTTAAAATTGTGTTTTTTAATAAACCACGGGATGAATTGATCGCGTTTGGCGGTAGTCAGACCGAGCGCTTGAGCACGGGTTAATTCAGGATGGTCGGCTGGCAGAGCGGAGGTGTAAATCACCCAGTCGATTGGTTTCTGGGCGTGTAAATAATTCAAAAAATCACCAGATTGGTCGGTCGAAATATTGACGCCACGTTCTTTGAGGTGTTCGGTGTTGCGATTAGTTTGCTGGTCACTACCAACTACTTCAAAACCAGCATCAAGCGCCAAATGTGCCATAGGTGCCATGCCAGTTCCACCGATACCAACGAAATAAATTCTCATACTATTATCATAACAGGTTTTGATTGAAAAAACAGCGGATTTATGGTTAAATTAAAAGCAGTTGAATAATCCTGTGGTGGGACCATGTTACGCAAGTTTTTGACAGAAATTCGATATCGGCACTTTTGGCGGAAGGCAACTTATAGCGAGTTGTCTGGTTTTTATGTGGCGGAATTACTGCGAGCAATGGCCTTGAATTTAGCGACCTTGTTTATTTATGCATTTTTGTTTGTTAAAGGCTATTCATTGATTTATATCGCGATTTTTTCGGTCTATTCACAGTTGATGATGTTGATTTTTAGTATTTTATCAGTCTATTTGATTGCTTATTTTGGGGCAAATCGTTGTCTGCTAACGAGTAATTTTATTTATATTCCGGCGCTATTGTCGTTTTCGATGTTGGATCAATGGGGCGAGTGGGCAATTGCCTGGGGTGGGCTATTCATGGCGTTTTCAACGGTGCTTCATAATACTTCGTATAACGTGCTGTTCTCAGAGATCAAGAGCGCCAATAACTGTGGCAAAGAGCTGGGCTATATGATTATTTTTCAAAAACTGGCCGGGATTGTGACGCCACTAATTGGTGGGCTACTGGCGAGTCGGTTTGGGGTGGAAATCTCGATGTGGGTAGCGACTGGTTTGTTTATCGTTGCGGCTATTTCGCTTCTGAATGCGCAGGCGGTCGCGAAGAAGCACCATTATTTAAATTTTCATGGTTTTCCGTGGCGGGCGTATATGAGTATGATTATTGGACAATTTGGGCGTGGTTTTAATGTGGTGACGGTTAATTTTTGGCCATTTTATATGATGTTGTTTGTAGTGCCAACAATCGGGGCGTATCAGTTAATCGGCGGTGTCGGCTCGTTGAGCGCAGCGGTGATGTTTGTGGTGGCGTTTGGTCTAGGACGCCTCCTCGATCGTTATCCGTATTGTGGTGTGTGGTTTTTCCGTTGGGGCGTGGTGTTAGAATCGGTGATTATGGCGGTGCGCTTGTTTATTACCAGCATGCTGGGTGTGGTATTGAGCGAAGTGGGCTATTCGGTGGCTAATCTGGTGTATTTAATGCCGTATTCTAAAGCACGGTTTGACGCAGCTGATAAATCCGGTTCCCGCGTAGTTATGGAGCTAGCAATGATTTTTGCGTGGAACCTTAGTTCGTTAGTGGCATCAATTGTATTGTTAGCATGTTTGGTTTATATTTCAGATACTAAGCAAGCGCTGATGGCATTCTTCACGATTGCGTCGGCAATGTTCTTAATATTTGCGACTAGTCAGTTTCCAATGTTTCGCAAGGCGCGTTTGAGGTGAAGCTGGCGTGCGTGATATAATTTAAAAAGCGATTATGGTTTATCAAAAGCAACAACCCATCTCAGTTTTTCAAAAAATCCGAAGCTTGGCGACGTGGCAAGTGGTGATTTTATTTGCGCTGATGACGGTTGTGGTGGCGACTTTGTTGCGGATTAATAATGTGCGGATGCTGGAACGCAAGGAAGCGGTGCTAGCGGCGGATCGGAGCGGAGATTTGGGAATGGTGACCGAGCGCTTGCATGATTTGCAGGAATATGTTTTAAAACATATGAACTCCTCGACTGGGCAGATTTTTTTGGAACATACTTATCGTCAGAAGCTTGATCAGTTGATAAATGATGCAAAAAAAACAATAGGCTCGCAACAGGGTCAAAATGCCTACAAGATTGCTGGTGAGATTTGTGACAAGCGTTTCCGTGGTTATTCGCAGGCTTATGCTGAATGTTTTTTGGCTGAGGTTAATAAGCAGTCATCGCTCGTGCCGACCCCTGTTGAAATCAAGACTTTAAGCCCCAACACTTATGTGCATAGTTATGCTTCGCCACGTTGGTCGCCAGATTTGGCGGGTTTTGCGGTGTTGATTTGGGGCTTGTTGCTGGTTGGTTTGATTGGTAAATTGATTTTTTGGATTGGTTTAAAGGTGTTTATCAGTTTAAAATAGTTGACTTTATTAAAAAACTACAGTAACCTATAAATGTTAATAAATAAGGGAAAGGGAATAATCATGGCATACAGTCATAAGAATTCTAAAGGTGTAACCTATTACCTACATAAAATGGATGTAACTCTCCGGGGTGGCAAGAGCCAAACCATCTTCTTCTTCTCAAAAGATGAAAAAGGTGCAAAAGGCGCTCCTTGTGACCTACCAGAAGACCGCATGGTTAAAGAAAATCCACGCAATGGTTTCTTGACCGTCGCAAAAAAGGCCTAAATTACAACATTTAGTAGTTGAACCATAAGCGCTTTGTTTGTATAATATTTACAAATAAACAGCTAACATGGTGCCTTAAATACCCACGCTAACCAGTGTGGGTATTTATTTTTGTGCAAAATATGATATAGTGTGGTTATGATGGAGCGAGATTTTTATCCTAGTCAGACCGAGATGCAAATGGCGAATCAACAATTCGAAAATGGGGAATTATCGTCAGAGGAGCATTTGTCGCAAGTTGAGGCTTATTATCTTGGGCAAATGGCTAGTCAGCTGGCGCTGGCGGAAGAAATGGAATGTGCGCCGGTGGAAGAAGATGGTGATGATTATCTGATCAAACAACGTGCTGATTTAGAACGGCGGTTGTGGGAACTGAAGCATGAACAAAATCAC
The DNA here is from genome assembly GCA_947097085.1 of uncultured Candidatus Saccharibacteria bacterium. Taxonomy (GTDB): domain Bacteria; phylum Patescibacteriota; class Saccharimonadia; order Saccharimonadales; family Saccharimonadaceae; genus CAMUQR01. The sequence goes on from CAMUQR010000003.1 coordinate 10,108, forward strand.
CTGGAAGATCGCAATGATAACGCCTGGGCGAAGAAATCGAGTCATTATGAGAGCGATATGCGACAAATTGAGCAGTTAGAACAGGAAATTGCGCAGGTGGAGCGAGAACTGGCTGAGTTAAATAAGACATAATCAAAAGACTATTACATGGGGGTGCTTAAAATAAGCTTAGGAAGCTGTAAATATGTCTATAGACAAATTATTAAATGGTGTTATGATAGATTTATTATGACAAGTAGGATTATTATTAAGAAAGAAGATGTCGTACCTTTTATTTATTTCGTTTGTTCTATGGCACAACGCGGACGTATGTACGGAGGGTTAAGTGGAAAAAGTGACTATATCGGTGGTATTTTTGATAGATGGATTAATATTATTCCAGAGAGTATTATATTTAATAAATATTTTTTACCAAAAATCTCAAAAAATCTTTCAGTGATATCTGATTATTATGAATATGACCCGAAAAAATCTGGTATGGCACCTGATGTTCTTGGTGTTAGGGTTGGAAAAGACATAAAACCTTTTGTCAAATATGTCGATATTTGGCAAGCTTTGCAGGGAGCTCCTCAAATTGAAGTTAAAACATTCAAAAAGGCACAATATATGGTTAGCTTGAGAGATCAAGGCTATGATGATAAATATTTAGTGATGATTGACATGAACCTTGACGCCGATTATTTATTGCCATTTTTTGAAAAAGAAATAGTGAGCGATAATATTTATAAGAAGCTGAAAATGAACGACGAATCGTTTATAGAATCAAATAAGAGTGAAAATTTGTCATTAGTAACTAAGGTTACTCGTAGCAATTCAGATCTAGGTTCTTTAGAATTAATTACAGTTTGTCTGGCAAAGGACTTTATGTATTATGCTAATCTTTGCTCTGCACACGAAAGCCCTTTTTACGTAAAAGAGATTAAGGAAGCTAAAAAAACTTCAGCGAACACTTCAAATACGCTATTAATAAATTATTTAACTCAAAATAGTAATGGCTTGTATCGCTGGAAAGTGAATATTTTGAATGGTAATATAAAGCATAAGATGCTTGATATTTCTATTGATGATATTGATAACATCTACTATGTAAAAAATAGCAAAAGCTCTGTAACAGTGATGACTGAAAAAGAAGTAATTTTAAACGGTTTTGTGTTAGAGGCTAATAAGATGTATATTGTAAAATTTCAGCTACTGGATCGCGCCTCTAATAATGGTGAGGAATATTTTATCAATAAATCTTTAGTAGAAAAAATACCGAGTAAAGAAAACAGTATGTTAAATGATATTAAGCAATTTATCAAGAAATAAGTTTAATTTACAAAACTCGTATGATTTGTTCTGCAATTCTTGCAATAACTGGAACTGAAACAGAATTTCCAGCTTGTTTGTATAGTGCGCTATCAGATATATTAGGTAGTTTATAGCTATCTGGAAAACCCTGTATTCTAAAACATTCTCGCGGAGTTAGTTTTCTAATACCCTTGCCATCAAAAATTATAGGCACATTGTGTCCGCCCATGCCCATATTAGCAGTTAACGTAGGGCAAACGCCCTTTTTATTTTTACGAACATATTGTCGTCGCCACTGATAAATGGCATTTTCCTCTGTGATGTCATTTTTCAGGCGATCATATAATGGTTTTCCGTTATAATAATATTTTTCATTAACATTGGATTCGAGTATGTCATTGATAGTCTTGGTGAGTTTTATAGGCTCCGGAAACTCGAAACGATCAAGCGTTTTTTTATCTTTAAACCCAACGATATAAATGCGTTCTCTATTTTGTGGGACATTACCATATTCCATGGAATTGAGGACTTTTGATTTTACAAAATAACCCATATCTTCAAGAGTTTGTTTAATGACTTTAAAAGTATTGCCATTATCGTGGGATTTTAAATTTTTTACATTTTCAAGTAAAAATCCAGTTGGTTGTTTATCTTTGATTATTCTGGCGATATCAAAAAATAAATTTCCACGTCCCTTTTTATCATCGAAACCATGACGATAACCAGCGATTGAAAACGCCTGACATGGAAATCCGCCCAAAACAAAATCACAGTCGGGAATGTCGCGTGTTGATATCTTTGTAATGTCTTCAATGACTAGTTTTGCAGTCTTAAAATTTTTATTATAAGTATCAGCACATTTTGGCTCAAAATCATTTGCAAAAACGGTAGTAAATCCAATTTTCTCAAAACCTAAACGAATGCCTCCGACGCCAGCGAATAGATCTACTGTTCGCCATTTTTTTGTTGAAATAACTTTTGTTTTTTTGACAGGAGTATTAAAAGAACTAATTATTTGCCAAACAATGCCTCGTACCTCAACTTCGTCTCTAAAAAACGGTAGCATGGACTGATTGCGTGGCTCGAGGCGAAAACGATTTTTTTCTTTATAGAGTTTTTTCAGTGTAGCCTGATTCTCATCAATAATAGCAACAACTGTTTGTCCATTCTCTGCAGAAGTTTGTTTTTTAATAACGACAATATCACCGTCAAAAATTCCTTCATCAATCATACTGTCGCCCACAACTCGTAAGGCGTAAAAATCACTATTTGTCGGTAGTCCAGCAACTTGAATATAAGTAGTCTGATCCTCTATCGCTTCGATTGGAAGACCTGCAGCGATAGTACCGATGACGGCAATTTTTTTTGTTTCCAAGCCAGTCTCATCGACTAATTTATAGGTTCCAAATTCATCAATTGTGATAATTCCGTCATTGAGAAGATCTTTTAAATGTTGATAGATTGTAGAGACGGAATTAAGGCCGACGCCGTTTTTAATTTCGTCAAGTATCGGAAAATACCCATTTTCCTTGACATACTTACGTACGAAATCTATGATTTGCTGTTTGCGATTTTTGCTCATATTGCCATTATACACGAAAAAATACGAAAACAAAAGCAAAAGTTAAAAAATATAAAAAATGTAGTCATTACTATTTTTATTGTACTTGCATCTATGGTTTTCTGTTTTCTACTTTTCCTGTGATTACTTCAACAAATTGATTCTAATTTGTTGAAGTAAAACCCACGTTCTTCTTTTAAAAATTTCGTACTTTTCCGTAAACAGACACTAAATAAAAAATCCACTTGGAAGCGGAAATTTCAGATATTTTGCCAAATGTGGTGGGGGTGACTGGATTTGAACCAGTGACCAACAGGTTATGAGCCCGCTGCTCTAACCCCTGAGCTACACCCCCGAGGTCTGAATAGTATTTTAGCATAAAAAACTGGTTTTCGCTAGTGAGAAGCGGTCGGGCGAGGATGATGCGAAAGCTGGCTGAGCTAGCGTAAAATTGGCTTTGTTGGTATAATAATAAACGATTTAAATATTATCATTTATGCTGACATTAAAACAAAAAATCCGCCCCTGGTTCTATCGGTTAAAGCACCAGTTGTTAACACCACGTAATCTGTTGGTAATTTTGGCGGGGGTATTGGCACTGAGCTGGGTGGTATCGGCAGTCTTAGCGATGGAACAGAACTATAATTTGCAAAAGCGAGTTGATAAACGCCGTCAGCAATTAGCGGTGCTGAAGCTGGAAACGGAATCACTCGAGATTGAGAAAGAATATTACAAAAGTGCCGAATACCAGGATCTGGCTGTTCGGCAATCGCTTGGACTAGGGGCTTCGGGTGAGAAGTTGCTGGTGTTGCCACCTTATACGGATTGGGTTCGCCAAAAACAAGCCGAACAAGTGACAAAACAGACTTTAGCGCCTCCCAAAATTAGTAATTTTAACCAGTGGATCAATTTCTTATTGGGCGGTAATCGGAAAGCGCGACGCTAATTAGCAGGAAAATCGGCAAAAATATTGTGCAAACTGTTGCCCAAAATAAAACACCCACCAAATGGTGAGGATTTTATCTTGGTTGCGGGGGCTGGATTTGAACCAGCGACCTTGTGGTTATGAGCCACACGAGCTAACCGGGCTGCTCTACCCCGCGTCAAATACTCCATTTATTATAACAAATCTAATCCGTAAAATCAAGCCCTGCTTGAGTTATTTTACGAGTTTGTTGAGGGTGACGTTGATAATTTCTTGCCACGACAAGAAATCTTGAGGCATCGACAAGGCCTGACGGACGGTTAGCTTAGCGGTGATAGCGGCGCTGAGCTGATGAATAATTGATTCCGCATCGGGTCCAAAAACTTGGGCGCCGATAATCCGCTGATCTTTATCAATAATGATTTTAAGCATGCCAAAAGACGGCATAATTAGTTGACGTGGTGCTTCGCTGAAGTTGGAAATTGCTCGGCAGTATTCAATTTGGCGTTGTTGACAGACGTCCTCAGTGAGACCGACTTTCGCGACGGTTGGGAAGCCAGAGACGATATGCGGGATGTTATGATAGCTGATGGTGCGACGTTTACGCCCGAAGGCGTTTAAAACTGCAATTTCAGCTTCAATTAGGGCAGCTGAAGCGGAATTATTCATATTGAGGACATCACCAGCGGCATAGATGTTTTTGTTGCTGGTTTGGAGTTGGTAATTGGTGTAAATACCATCAGCTTCGTGTTCTACAGCGGCATTCGACAGTCCAAGATCAATATTTGGCATGAGTTTTTCGGCGATGACAATTTCGTCAACTTCGACGCTACGTTCAACACCAGCATGCGAGAACAGGATTTTTTTAATTAAGTATTCTTGGGAGATTTCCAGAGCTTGAGAATTAGTGGAGATAATAATACCGAGGTTTTTACTGAGGGTTTTTTCAAGAGCGATATTAAACTCCTGGTCGTATTCTGGCAAAATCCGACTGTGTTTACAGGTTAAATAAACTTTAACCCCAAAACTCGCAAAAATCTGTGCCAAAATCACTGCCGAAGCGTGGCCACCGACGATAAAGACACTTTTGGGCAGGCGTTCCATTTGACAGATGGTTTGCGGGGTGTAAAAATGAATATTAGATAAGCCGGCAATCATCACCGTTTGCCAGGTCGAACCAGTGGCAATGATAAACTTGTCGGCGCGGTAATGCGCTCCACCGACGCTGACGCGGGTCGGATTTAAGAAATAGGCGCGACCTTCGATGACTGTAATGCCCTTGTCTCGATAAAAATCACGGGTTGAGGCAGCGGCGCGAGCAACAAGATTTTTGACATTGTTCATGATTTTTGGAAAATTAAAACTAGTGATGGCGTTGTGAATACCATAATCGCTGGCGCGCTGGCTGGTGCGGTAAACGCGTGCCGCCTCGAGGACGTAGTTGCGTGGCAAATCAGAGCAGGTGAGGCTATCACCACCTAATTTGCGGTCTTCAATCACTGCGACGCGCTTACCATGTCCAGCAGCAATTAAGGCTGCTTGAGTGCCAGCTGCCCCGCTACCGATGACGATTAAGTCGAAATGTTGTTGTTTTGCTAAGCCCACCATAGATTATTCTCAAATTATTTGTTTATAAGTCCGATAAAAAAACGCTGCTTCAGGATTAAACACGGTCAAAACTTGGTAAGTCTGGAGGCGCAGGTCAGAGCTGGTAAACTCTGGTTTATTCGCGATCCATTTGGTAATTTGTTTAAACACTTCTTGTGCGCACAAATCAGCTTCGGCCTCGGGAGCGCCAACCGCTAAGCATGACGTTTTAATGCTCTCACGAAACTTTTGCGCTGAGAACTGTTCGGATTGACCGCTGGCTTTAAAAATCGTATGTGACATTAAAAATCTCCGGATACTTTGAAGCAAAAAATAATCATGCCTAGAATTATTAAACTAAAAAATGACACAAATTGCAAAAAATTAGCATGTTTAATTAAAAAAAGATGAATTTGACTGATTTTGACTTGTTGGGTGACGGTTAGAGCGATGATAAAGCTCGGAATGCCACTAGCGAGCGCAAACAGGACGACATGAGCAATTTCGAGCTGATTGAGCATAGTAATTGCCAGCAGGCTTAATGGCAAAAATAACAACCAAAAGTTGGCGAGAACGCTCATAATACCGAGGTTAATGGCTTCGATGATGGAGTTAGTTTTGATACAACGTTTGCGTAGATAGGTGCGGACGGCTTCGGGTGCCCAAGGATTGACAAGCTGGTTGTTGAAGATTTTACAAAACGCCATAATTAAAATTTGCACCGCTAGGCCAATAATTGCCAGTGGCCAGACACGATAATTAGCTACAAAACTATTGCCAGTATTCAAAACAAATGGTGATTTCGCGACAAATAAAATGACGGTCGAAAGCAATAATAAATTAGCAACCACTACGCCAAGTAAAAAACCACGAATTAGTTGACGCAAGCGATTGAGGGCGGTTTTTTGACTGAGAGCGTGACCACTCATCATGGCGACGCTACTCAAATTTAACCCTAAACTAGCCGCGAAAATTGCGACCATTATCATCAGGCTCAAACCAAAGCTCATCGTCCACCTTTCATTGTTCTAATTTTAGCATAAACATCATCAAAAAGCGAGTGATTTTGGGCGGTCTTTATTTGGTAAAAGCGTGTCCTGATGTTATAATAAGGTCAAATGGCAATTGAGAGAATTATCGATACTGAACTGCATGCTGAGGATGAGGCTGAAAAACAGCTAGAAACGAGTTTGCGCCCGCAGAATTTTGACGAATATATCGGTCAAGAACGGTTGAAGCGTAATCTGAAGTTAGCCATCGAAGCGGCGAAAAAACGTGGTGAACCACTTGATCATGTGCTATTATTTGGTCCACCGGGGCTGGGCAAGACCACTATGGCGAGCGTGATTGCTAATGAAATGGGTGCTGATTTGCGGGTGACGTCTGGTCCAGCGATTGAGCGAGCGGGTGATTTAGCAAGTATTATTACTAATCTCAAAGACGGTGATATTCTCTTTATCGACGAAATTCATCGGTTAAATCGAGCGGTGGAAGAAGTATTGTATTCGGCGATGGAGGATTTTAAACTGGATATTGTGATTGGTAAAGGTCCAGCGGCGCGGAGTGTGCGCCTTGATTTGCCGAAGTTTACGGTGATTGGTGCGACGACTCGGACTGGGGCGCTGGCGGCACCACTACGTGATCGGTTTGGTCATATTCACCGAGTGGAGTTTTATACTGATGCGGAACTTGGGCAAATTATTCGACGCTCGGCTGGGATTTTGAACTGTCAAATTGCGCCTGAGGCGTCATTGTCGCTAGCAAATCGCTCACGTCTGACCCCGCGCATTGCCAATCGTTTGTTAAAGCGCGTGCGTGATTTTGCGGATGTGAACGGCGATGGCATTATTGATATGGCTGTCGTAAAAGAGGCGATGTGTCTACTAGAAGTCGATGAACTCGGCCTGGATCCAGCGGATCGCAGTTTGCTTGAGAAAATTTATGAAAATTACGAATTTCGACCTGTGGGGCTGAATACAATCTCAGCTCTGACCGGTGATGAGACAGCGACAATTGAGGATTTTTATGAGCCGTTTTTATTGCAAATTGGTTTTTTGGAACGAACGCCACGGGGTCGCAAAATTACCCCAAAGGCGGTCAAGCATTTGAAAATTAAAGTTAACGAGAAAGGATAATATGAACCAAGACGAATATCAAATGGTCGGTGTCGACGCAGACGGTCAACCGCTTTACCGCAAGGTAGATCGTGCGTCAAACGATGCTACCAACACGAGCGCGGAGCCGAGTGCTTCAACTAATCAGCCTGCACGAGCCAAAAAACACGCACCTGAGCCAAAAGGCATGGCAGCACGCATGGCGTCGCTGGATGGTGTGTGTGAGGCGCATAATTCGGATTATTTATACAAGGCGCTTGATCCGGAATTAGTGCGTTTGCGTCACGAACAATCACAAGAGCAGTTTCCAGACATTCAATTCATGGAAAAGGAGTTTGTGATTAAGGTGATCCATCGTCATCCAATTGGTGTGGCAGTAATTTGGCTGGTGTCGGCGTTAATTACAACTTTGTTAGTGGGAATCTGGGCGATGCTGATTATTCAAAACTCCTCCTCTAACGTTGTTCATCAAGATTTATTCTCAATGAGTACCGGTATGATTATTATCGGGTCGATTATTTCGATTGCGATTATTTTTGCAATAATTTTTTCGCGAGTCTATCGGGCGAATTGTTTGATTATTACGACTGAGCGCGTGGTGCAGATTATTTCCAATAGCTTATTTGATACCAAGCGTCAAACCATTGATTTGGGCTGGATTGAGGACGTGTCATATCATCAAAAAGGCTTTTTTGCCTCAACAATCGGTTATGGCTCGGTGCGCTTATCGACCATCGGTGACGAGACGACTTATTACTTCGTCTATTCGCCCGATCCACAACAAGTCAGTATGCGCATCAACGAAATTGTGTTCGCCGTGAAAAACGAACGAGCGTTAACTGAAGCGCAGATTAAGTAATTACTTCGCAGATTTTGAATAAGTTGCTTCGGTCTCTAATTTGGCCGAAAGAGTAAAACTTTGACAGCGGTTGTTGGTACAGCCGCTGGCTTTATATTCATAGTCCGATCCTGGGTCACCGAGTAGGATTTTTTTCGGATCGCTAAAAATTGCGGGATCGACTCCGTCGAGCATGTCAGGTTTAATAAACTCCGGATAATAACCGTTTTTCTTAAAATAAACATCTTTGAGATTGAAATAGAGTGAATTAATCGAGGCTTTGCGCTCTTGGTCGCGTAGGCGCTGGTTGACTTGGTTTTGTTGGTTAATAAATAACACAAAAGCAACGCACAAAAAGGCGACAGTGGCGAGAATTTCAATGGTGGTAAAAGCTTTTTTCATAATTCTATTGTATCATAGATTAAGCATTGTCGAGGACTTTTAAACTGTGTATAATAAAACATAAGAATGTTTTAAAAGAAGGAGTTATATGGCTAAAAAAGATAAAGCTGAAAAAGTTGATAAATCGGCGGATGGCAAAAGTCAGGCGCTGGGGCTAGCGATGGCTCAAATTACCAAGCAATTTGGTGATGGGGCGATTATGAAACTGGGTGAAGCTCAAAAAGTTGAAGTTGAGTTGATTCCATCGGGGGCATTGAGTCTGGATTTGGCGTTAGGTGGTGGCTATCCTAAAGGACGAATTATTGAGATTTATGGTCCAGAATCAAGTGGTAAAACAACGCTAGCTCTGCACGCGATCGCCGAAGTCCAAAAAACTGGCGGAACGGCGGCCTTTGTCGATGCTGAGCATGCTTTGGATCCATCGTATGCTAAGAAGCTAGGTGTTGATACAGATAATCTGTTAATTTCTCAGCCTGATAATGGCGAACAAGCCCTAGAAATCACCGAAACTTTAGTCCGTTCTAACGCGGTTGACTTAATTGTGGTGGACTCAGTAGCAGCATTAGTGCCACAGGCTGAAATTGATGGTGATATGGGTGACTCTCACATGGGTCTGCAAGCGCGATTGATGAGTCAGGCACTGCGTAAATTAACCGGTATCATCAATAAATCCAAAGCCACGGTGATTTTTATTAACCAAATTCGTATGAAAATTGGTGTGATGTTTGGTAATCCCGAGACGACTACTGGTGGTAACGCTTTGAAGTTCTACGCTAGTGTGCGGATGGATATTAGGCGCATTGGTCAGATTAAGGGCGATGGTGATGATATCGCCGGCAACCGCACTAAGGTCAAGATTGTGAAAAACAAGATTGCTGCGCCATTCCGCACAGCTGAGTTTGACATTATGTACAACGAAGGCATTTCTAAAACTGGTGACGTGCTTGATCTAGCGGCACTGCACGAAGTAGTGGAAAAATCTGGGGCGTTTTATAAATATAACGGTGAAACCATCGGTCAAGGTCGCGACAAAACTAAGCAATATCTCAAAGATAATCCAGCGGTTTTGGCAGAAATCGACCAAAAAGTCCGTGCTAAGCTAGCTGACGATAAAACGGATACTACGCCAGCTGTTGAGCCAGAAACCGAAACTCCAGCGGAAATTGAATAAATATAGAACCCGTGTCAGCCCTGGTTGTTGTGACTAGGGCTGATTATTTTACGCTTTATGAAAATTACCGCTTTGTCTGCTCAACTCAAAAATCCCGATCGCATCAATATCTTCATTGATGGGAAATTTCGATTTGGACTGGATATTAGTCAGGTGGTGGATTTGGGTATTCAAGTCGGCTTGGAGGTTTCGGCGGAGCGGATTGCCGAATTGGAGCAAGAAGCTGAATTTGGTCGTATCTATACTCAAGCTCTGAATTATTGTTTACTCAGGCCCCGTTCGGAACGGGAAACTTATCAGTATCTGTGGCGTAAAACCTTGTCCACCAAGTATAAGACTAAAAAAGGTTCCATCAAAACCCGCCCCGGAATTAATCCTGAGTTGGTTGAGCGAGTGCTAATGAAATTAAGGCAGAAGCATTATCTTGATGATTATAAATTTGCCGAGTGGTGGCTGACGACTCGCCGTTTAAAACAAGGCGCCTCAGCACGGCGTTTGCGTCAAGAGTTGGCACAAAAGGGTATTGAGCGTGGTGTGATTGAGCAATTATTAGCTGAGTCAGGTCGGGACGATGCGAGCGAAATTAAAAAAATCATCACTAAAAAAGCTCATCGCTATCCCGATCGTGATAAATTAATGCGATATTTGGCGAGTCAGGGTTTTGGTTATGACGATATTAAGCAAGCCTTAGATGATCATCAACTATAACAAGTAATCATTTTGAAGTTTTGGCCGATTTGGTGGAGCGAAACGGATTGACGAAACTATCAATTGCATCTTGGCGCTCAAGTTCGCGTAGCTGATTAAGAGAGTTCTTGATGACGACTTTGTTCTGGCTGAGCTCGGCAATTTGCGAACGGTGGATTAAAATCGTTGGATCAAAGAAATCTTTAAACAATGGTCGTTGCACCACTAATTGATAAATCATCATATTTTCGGCGATGAGGTTATAGTTTAAAACTTTGCCGACTTTACGGCGTTGTTTGTCAATGACCGGCAGATTAATCAGTTCAAAACGCAAATCTAAAGTTTGTTGCAAGCGAATCACATCAACGCTGGAGATGAGATCTTCGCTATCGTTGATAATAATGCCGAGATGGCTAATTTCACGAATGTCCTCGGGCAATAAATATGAATCTTTGGGGTTATCTAATTGACGACCGGTTAATTTTAAGGCTTGAATTGTTAAAGCATAAGGATTGATAATTAGCTTACTAACAGTGGCAAGTTTGCTCCCACTTCGTAAGCTCAAAACTGGTAGATTAAGTAGGTCAGTACTAGGAATTAACATAATTTTATTATACAACAACCCGTAAGTTTATTTAAAAGGATTAATGCGTCCTTCGGGTAGTTGGATATTATATTGATTAGTATTGATATCACGCAATTCGTCAATCACTTTACGATTGAAATAATTGCTGTGTGAATTATCGTCAGCGTTTGGAACATCAAGTGCTTGTTGAAAAATAGTATAAAGCTGATAAATCCCAAAAGCAATTGCCAAAATACTAATACTACTGACTAGTAAAAGTGCGCTTCGGTGATCGAGAGCCGGCTTTTTCTTGTTATTTGGCGTAGATTTTGAGCTGGATGTTGTTAACATTGACATCATCGGGGGTGACCTCCTTTTGTTTATTAGCTTCAGCTTTACTGAGTTGTAAGTTGAGAATTTGGATACGTGGCAAACTTAGCTCGGTTAATTTAATCAGGCGAAAAACGTTAGTGTAGCTGGTCGGTGATTCAAAATCGACATTGACGATAACTGCTTCTTTGTCAGCCTGGGCAGTTTTACTGGTAATGTCAAACGAGATGGCTTTAATGTGTAAACCACTTAGTTCAGCGTAGCGTTTAAGGATTAGCTCAACAATTTTTTCTTGGTGACGGTTATCTTTGCGTTCGGCTGAAGTTTTAGCGACAATGCCAGGAATATCTTCGAGTTTTTTCATCTGAGATTTAATTGATTCGATTTTATCGATTTCGGCCTGTTGATTTTTGAGTTCTTTTGATAATTCATTAAGGGCGGTGGCGTTTTCGCTGATAATATTGCGACCTAAGAAATAAACACCAATGTTAGCGGCAGCGATCAGTCCAATTGCCACAAACAAAATAATTTTAGTAACTGATGGAGTGATAGTTATTTTTTGCGCCATTGTAGAGTTTCCTCGAGTCCTTTTTTGTTGAGATTGAGTATCAAAATACCATCGAAGCGATTAGTCTTTTCGTTGTGAGCGATGGAGCTAATTTGGACGCTATCGATAAACTTCTGGTTTTCAAGGGAGCGTTTGGTATTAAGAATCTGATCGTGATTGACGGTGGTAACGCGGATAATAATCGGCGCTTTCAGGCTGGTCTCGTTAATATCAAGGTTTTGAATAGCAACATCACTAGGCAAGCCTTTCGCCAGCGCCACTAAGAAATTAGAATAATGGACTTGTTTACTGAAGATTTTATCAACTTCTGTTAGGTCGTTTTGGAGTTTTTCGGCTTGTTGCTTTGGTTGCATAACCAGTTGCGAACGCTGTTTGAGATCGGTTAATTGTTGTTCAATATTGCTTTTAGTATAGAGCAGATTGATATAAATAACCGCAATACTGACCACGACAGCGATCATTGTACCGATAAAAAACACCACATATTTTGATAGAATTGTGTTCGTATAAGACGAGCGAAGTTGTTTGCGGTTATCAGCTGGTAATAAATTAATCATTGATCACCTCCTTGGTGTCGAGCCAGGCTGCACCCGCTACGGTCAAATAGCGCGAAATGGCGATACGATTTGGATGGGGTAATTTACCGAAGTTAAAATCCTGCCATGGGTTAGCGATACGGACTGGCAATTGTAGGCGATTAGTTAAAAACCCACTCAGTCCGGCAATATTACTACCGTTACCAACGACGATGACTTGTTCGAGATCCTTACCTTTGAGTCGTTCGGTGTTGTAGCGGACGATTTTATTGATTTCGTTGAGGATTTTGTCCATCACTGGCTCAAGCGCTTCAGTTAGTTCGGCTTGTTGGTCGCTTTTGCTAAAACCATTGAGCACTTTGAGCTGTTGGGCTTTTTCGAGCGGGATTTGCATTTTGCGACTGATGGCTTGAGTAAAATCACGCGCGCCTACTTCGACTGAACTACCGACTCGGACGATTTTATCGAGAATAGCGATATCGGTATAATTCATTTCCATATCGATAATCAGAGTGTTGAGGTCGCCTTTTTCGGTGTGAATCAGCAGGCGTGCTACTGAGTTCATACTCGGTTCAATCAATACTGGCTCAAGGCCGACCGAACGAACGGTTTGGATGGCGCGGTTTAAAATCCCAATTGGGGCAGCGCTCAAGGATACATTCAAGTTTTCGTCATCCTGGCTAATGATTTCATAAGAGATGCCAAGTGCCGAGCGGGGCACTGGAATATACTGCTCAACCTCGAGATCAATAGCGTTGTCGATGTCTTTTTGGATTTGAACGGGAAGTTGTAAAGTCCGTGAAAAAGTACTCATCGTCGGAATTGACACCATAATGTAATCAGCGTCGAATTTGCCAACTAGATTGTTAGTCAAAAGAGTTTTGATTTGTGATTCAAGATAGCCATCTTCGTTTTCGAGGGATAATTTCGCTTTGGTTTGGTCGATTTTTAAACTGGCATACGCTAAAATGCGCGGTTTGCTTCGGCCGGTTTCAAACGCCATTAAAGTCAAGTCATTGATGCCAATGCTAATTCCTACGGTATTTTTTGTCTTAAAAAATGATTTCATGCCCATTACCTTTATGTTTATTTTACACTACTCAATACTCTTTGACAAGTTGGCAATTGGACTCATCACGCTGGCAGCAATCACACCCACCATCGAACCCATAATCACAATCATAACTGGCTCGATAATTGAGTTAATTTGCTCAATTGCGAGGTCAACTTCTTCTTCATAAAAATCAGCCACTTTCGTCAAAATCGTTTCGGTATTACCAGTTTCTTCACCGACGGCGAGCATTTGCACCACAATTTCAGGCCACATTGCACCTTGGTCTTCGAGAATAGTGGAGAGTTGTTTACCGTTTTTAACCTGAGTGACGGCATCAAGCAGAGCTTGACTATAGACGTCATTACCGACAGCTTGCGCGGTGACTTCGAGTGTGTTAATCACTGACACACCGGCGCCCATCAGGGCAGAAAAAGTTCGTGAAAAACGCGCCACCACGGTTTTAACGATGATAGCATTCACACCGGGAACTTTCAGTATAATTCGGTCAAAAACTTTTTTGCCTTTTGGTGTTTTAATATATTTAATTAAACCAACAAACCCACCGATTAAGGTTGGGAAGACAATATACCAAAAATTAATAAAGAAACTACTAATGCCTAGCATGGCTTTGGTAATTGCTGGCAGTTCGGCATTTTCGCCACCTAGGCCAGTAAGAATTTCGCCAATTTTTGGAATCACAAAGATCATCAAACCGAAGAAAGCTACGACTGTAATCGTCAAAAGGACGGTCGGATAAGCCATGGCTGATTTGATTTTTTTGCGGATGGTGGCGGCTTTTTCTTGTTGGACTGCGAGACGCTTCAAAATATCATCCAAAATACCAGCCGTTTCACCGGCGTTGACCATATTGACATAAATATCATCGAATACTTTCGGATGTTTTTTTAGAGCTTGAGCGAGCGAATCGCCACCTTCAATATCGACAATGACTTGTTTGATGATCTTTTGTAAAGGTTTTTTGCCGTCGCCAGCTAGGGAATTGAGGGAGCGAAGCAGAGGTACGCTAGCTGAAATCATTGCCGACAACTGTCGCGTAAAAATCGTTAATTCGTCAAGTTTGACCGCTGGTTCGCCGATCGAAAAATTCAGTCCGCCAGCTTTTTTCTCGGATTTAATTGTGAGCGGGCGATAGCCGAGTTTGCGGACTAATGCCACTGCAGATTGTTGGTCGCTGGCTTCGACGGTACCGTCAATCACCTGACCACTGGTATTAATTGCTACATAAATAAATTTCATTTTGCCTCCTTAGTCCTTAGTTGCGCCGAAGACTTCCTCAAACGAAGTCATGCCCCTGAGGGCTTTAATAATACCATCGGTACGCATAATAATCATATCTTCTTTAATGGCTTGATCTTGAATCTCGTTAGCGGTCGCAGCGGCGATAATCATTTTCTGAATTTCCACGGTGTTATCAAGCACTTCATAAATACCAACTCGGCCTTTATAACCCGTGTGATTACAGTGTTCACAGCCACCCTCATGTGGTTTCCAATAATAGTCAATATTGGTTTCGGTGGTGCTGAGTTCCACATCTTCGCCAACGCCGTCTTCTTTAGCGCGTTTTTCGAGGCGGTGCATTTTGGCATTGTCAAATTCCTGGTTGGTGTGTAATAAATCAAAAATCTGTTGTTGTAATTCACTCGGCATCGCAACGCGTTCACGGCAGTGTTTGCATAAACGACGCACTAGACGCTGACCAATCACGGCGTTGACCGTAGAAGCAATCAAAAACGGCTCAATTTTCATATCTAACAAACGTGGCAAACACGTCGCAGCGTTATTGGTGTGTAGGGTTGAGAACACCATGTGTCCAGTAAGCGCCGCTTGGACGCCAAGGTTAGCAGTCTCGCCGTCACGAATCTCACCGACCATAATAACGTTCGGGTCTTGACGCAAAAGCGCACGCAAACCTGAAGCGAAGGTCATACCGGCCTTCGGGTTGGTCTGGGTTTGGTTGACGCCAGGGATTTTATACTCGACTGGGTCTTCAATGGTTGAGATATTCACGTCAGGCGTGTTGAGAATTGATAACACACTAAAAAGAGTGGTTGACTTACCAGAACCAGTTGGTCCGGTCACCAGCATCATACCGTTCGGTTGGTGGATCGCTTTGTTAATAATCTCGAGCGATTTACCCCACATACCAAGCTGGCGTAAAGTCAGCGCTTCGGAACTCTCACTCAGCACACGCATCACCACTTTTTCACCATCAGAAATCGGTAGAGTTGAGACACGGAAGGCAAAAGTATTTTGGTTGAGTTTGATTTTGAAGCGACCATCTTGTGGGGCACGGCGTTCGTCGATTTTTAAATTTGACAAAATCTTAATACGCGATACCAACGCACCGAGAACATTCTTCGGTAAGCGGTTGACTTCGTGTAAAACACCGTCGATGCGGTAGCGGACTTGAACGTAATCCTCACGTGGTTCGATATGAATATCCGAAGCGTTAGATTTAATGGCATATTCGAGAAGTAAGTTGACAGTCTGAGCGATTGGCGAATCTTCCGAAATGTCTTCTTCGCGAACTTCTTGAGATTTGTGCTCTTCTTTTTGGATGTCAATCACATGAGTCAACTCTTCGGTAACATCACCACGATAGAGTTCGAGACAATCGAGGATGTTTTGGTTGGTGGCAACGTAGATTTTGAGGCGCGCGCCCAGTTCTTTTTGTAAGAAATTAACCGCTTGAATATCGTCAGGATCGTTCAGTGCTAAGTGAATCAGGCCATTGTCATCAATTTTAAAAATAATAGCACGGTATTGTCGGGCCACTGGCTCGGGAATTAGCTTCAGAGCTTTGTCGGGAATGTCTTTTTTTTCGACAGTCACAAACGGCACACCGATATAATCACCGTAGCGTTTGGTTAGCTCGCGTTCGGAGACCAGGTTTTTACTGAGGACTAGTTGCTGAAAAGATTTGCCGGTTTTTTCTTGTTCTTTGGTCAAATCAGCGATCTGTTCTGGAGTCAGCGATAATAATTTCAAAACTAGTTTGTCAGATAAAAGCATAAGTATTTTTCATTGTAAAACATTTGCTCTAAAAATTCCAGCCAGAATTTTGGCTAAAATATGGTTTAATATAAACATATGCAACAATCACTTCAGGCGCGATTTCAGGCACAGTTTGACTTTAGTAAAACCTATGTTTTGGCGGTCAGCGGAGGAGTTGATTCGGTGGTGATGCTCGATATGATGGCGCGTGTTGGCGGTTTGAAACTGGTGATTGCGCACTTTGATCACCAAATTCGGGGTGATGAATCGGCTCGTGATGCGCAATTTGTCCGTCAGCTTGCCGAAACATACGGCGTGCCATATCAGTTGGGATTTGGTGGATTGGGTGAAACGGCGAGCGAAGATCAGGCTCGGCGGGCGCGTTATCGGTTTTTGCGGGCAGTGGCTCAGGAAGTTGGTGGTGTGATTTGTACGGCACATCATCAGGATGATGTAGTGGAAACCGTGGCGCTTAATCTCAGTCGTGGCACTGGTTGGCGAGGCTTGGCGGTGTTGGGGGCGAATGATGTATGTCGACCAATGTTGTTGTTTAATAAACAACAGATTCTGAGCTATGCCAAGCAGGCGAAGCTTGATTGGTGTGAGGATTCGACTAACGACTCAGATAGGTATTTACGTAATTGTCTCCGACAATGCTTGGCGCGCGATTTGAGCCAGCAGGCGCGTGAGTTAGTTCTGGAACTGTACCAAGCACAGACTGCGTTAGTACAGGCGATTGAAGCGGAGTGCCAGCGTTTTTATCGTGCAGACGGGATTTATCAGCGCTATTTTTGGATTATGATTGAGCCGAATGTCGCTCAAGAATTATTACAACATATTATTAAAAAAGATTTCGGAGTTAGTCTCACTCGACCGCAACTTGAGCGGGCGATTTTAGCGATCAAAACGGCGCGAGCTGGTGATATTACAGAGGTTGGTGAAAAAATCGAGTTGGTATTTCGGCGGTCGCAGTTTAGTTTGCGTCGGGCTGATAAACCTAGCGAGTTAGGGCATGACCAGCTGATTGCTCAACTTCGTGCAATTGATAATTAACAAATCAGAATCTACCAGCTGAGCATTTTTGGCAAGAAAATAATCAAGCCAATAATCATCGCTGTTAGCGCCGCGATGAGAACGCCAGCCGCCGCTAGGTCTTTAATACGCATGATTTTATCATTGCGTTCGGTGGAAACGAAATCAGCCAGATTTTCAATGGCGGTGTTGATGGTCTCAAGCGTGAGTACGACTTGAATTGCTAGTACTAACACAATCCATTCAATCGAGGAGATTTTATAATAAAAACCAAGAATCACCACGATAGTTGCTGTTGTAAGATGTACAACATAATTTTGTTCTTCTTTAACGAGGATTTTAAGTCCATTAAAAGCGTATTTGAAGCTCCGAACCAAGCGAGCTGGCGATAAGATTTTTTTGTGCAGAGGCTGTTTCATAACGCAATTATATCATTGAACGATGAAAAATCAATTGCTTGAGCTAGAGGCAGGCGTCTGGTATAATACTTATGTTTATTGTGAACTCAATACGTAATAAGGGAGAACAAACACTAATGAAAACGGATTACTTAATTAAAGTTAAGAAAAAAATCAAGCAGAACTTGCAACAAGTGTGGCAAGCGGTTTTGAAGTCGCTTCAGGCGCGCCCGAAGACGTATTTATTAGTTCTGAGTTCGTTGGTGTTGATTATGACCCTAGTTCCCATTTTAAGTTCCATTAAAAAATCACAAACCTCCCAAGCTACTGGCCTCCAAATCCAATCAGTCTTTCCGCGTATCGGCACGCCAGCTGGCGGGGATAAAGTACGGATTAGAGGGAAGGATTTTCAATCTCCAACTCAACTTGCCCAAATAACAGCTGGTAGTTTTCACACCTGCGCCTTAGGTTCTGATGCTAAGGCTTATTGTTGGGGCTATGGTGGTTATGGTCAGCTCGGCAATAACACCACTACCGACGCCCTCACTCCAGTG
>CAMUQR010000004.1 GCA_947097085.1 uncultured Candidatus Saccharibacteria bacterium
AAGGCTTTTTCGGCACGCAGAAACTTCTCGTTTTTGATAGCGTCCTGAGCAACCTGCCAGAAATTTTCGATGCGTGACAAAACATGCTCGCTAGTGCGATCGATACGCTTCTTGGGTTCTTTAAAAAAGAGTAGCCCGATGCCGACAACTGAGATTAAAATTAGTCCTAACATAATAATGTGATAGCTCTATTATAGCATTTTTGTGTAAAATTACATAACCGCTTCGAGCAGGCAGAGGCGAACGGCACAATTCTGCTGGAGGCGAGTCAGTGCGGTCAGCCATTTGGTGGCGCGGGTGAAGTGATTGGTGGTGGCTTTGGTAATGGCGATGGTGTGGTGGATTTTTAAAACTAGTTGCACTAGAGTGATGGCTTCATCGCGAGAATTGAAGTAATTTTTGACGATTAGTAAGGCTTCAGCGGGTTTGGCGGTCAGGAGTTGGCGGGCGTCGGTAGCGATTTGGATATGGTGACCGGCCAGTTCGTCATTGTGAATCAACTCGAGCAGTAATTGTAAATTATCTTGCGCCAAAAACAATAATTGTTGTTGTTTGGTGGCGTCGAGGTGCGGATAATTAGTTTTTAAAAAAGTGGTTAATGCGAGTTTGACAATTGGACGAAGCTTGATTGTCTGGGTGCGCGAACGGACGGTGGTTAATAAGCGATTTGGTGTGGACGATAATAGCACTAAAAATATGCCGGAATTAGGTTCTTCAAGTAGTTTTAAAAGCGAGTTTTGGGCACTGGCGGTCATAGTCTCGGCTTGCATGATTAAAAACCAGCGTTTTTTGTCAGTGGTGGTGATTGATTTTTCGATGATAGCGCGCGTGGCGTCGATTTTGATTTTGCCAGTCTCGTCGGGCGTGGTGATGAGGACTGGTTCGCCTTTAGCCTGGCATTTTTGCACGATGAAGTGTTTGGCGAGCTCTAGCTCGGCATTAGTGCGAGCGGTAATCAAACTGCTATTAGCGCCCGATTTTAAAAACGAACAAATCTGATGCTGATTATCCTGCGACAATAAGCTGTCAAATTCAGCTAAATCGGTGGTAGTGTCGGCTAGTTTTGCCATGGTGCGAACTCGCTAGGTAATGGCGCAGTGATGGTTAAGTGCTGACAGTCAGGTGTTTGAAACTCAATTGTCTCGGCGTGAAGCATAACGCGCGAATATCTTTCACCACCATAGAGATAATCACCAAGAATCGGCAGATTAAGATAACTCATGTGAACGCGTAATTGATGAGTGCGTCCGGTTTGTGGTTGGAGTTTGACGAGGTGCTGGTGGTCGAGGGATTTGATAATCTGATAAGTGGTGACGGCCGGTTTACCACTGGCGTCAACCACAAACTTGCCGGCGTTTTTGAGCGAGCGCTTGAGTGGTAGGTCAATTTTGGCTTGATGATGTTTCGGGTATCCAGTCACAACGGCGTAGTAAGTTTTGTGAACTTGGCGGTCTTTGAATTGCTGTTTTAGAAAGTCGGCTGTAGTTTGGTTTTTAGCTAAAATCATCACGCCACTAGTCGTGCGATCGAGGCGATGGACAATGCCGTCGCGATAATTGTCGGTAGCAAAATCGCCGTGCTGACGGATAAAATCAGCCACGGTGAACTCGTCGTCGCTTGATTGATGAGTGGCATGGCTTAAGACGCCAGCTGGTTTGTTGATAACCATTAGGTCGGCATTTTCAAATAAAATCTCAAATTGTTGCGGTTGTTTGATGGTGGCGGCGGCGGTGTCGATAGTGACGTCATCGAGTTTTGGATTGATTAGTTTTTTGGGCGAAATGACGGTTTGGTGATTGACGCTGACTTGACCGTTTTTGATGAGTTTTTGTAGTTTGGCACGTGATAATTCTGGATGTTGGCTGACAAGATATAGGTCGAGTCGAGTCTGTTCGAAGTTGCGAGCTAATAAATAGCAAGTTTTTTGATGAAACGGCAAACCAAAACTGCCCGGTAAATCAGGATTTTCGAAGATTTTCAGCTCGTTAGCTGGCCACGGTGCTAGCTTAGCGATGGCTTTGGTGTCATCATCAAGCGTTGCGTTAAACAAAATCGCCCAGGTTTTTTTGTCATGGACAAATTGATACAACACTGAAAACTCACTCGGCGAGGAATGAGTTAGTTGATCAATTTTTGAGTCGGGACTTAAGATGCCGAATTTAGCGAGGACTTGCCGAACTTCTTTGATTTGGAATTTCATGATGCGCTACTCACCTGTTTTAAAATAATTGATTTGCATGGCGGTTTTGACTTCGTCGAGCGTGGTGGCCGCAACTTGTTCAGCCTGCTGACTACCGCGTTTCAAGATCTCATAAATTGCCTGCGGGTCTTTAGCGAGTTCAGCACGGCGTTGGCGAATTGGTGCCAGGACTTGGTCAAGCACTTCAATCAGATATTTTTTAACAGCGACATCACCTAGTCCGCCCCGCTGGTAATGAGCTTTGAGTTCGGCGACCTTGGCTTTGTCATCAGCAAAAATATCGAGATAAGCAAAAACAACATTACCCTCGATTTTGCCCGGATCATCGACTCGAAGATGGTCAGGGTCAGTGTACATTTGCATTACTTTATCACACATTCCCTCAAACGAATCACCGAGGTAGATGCCATTATTGAGGCTTTTGCTCATCTTATCGTCGAGACCATTAATGCCTGGCAGACGACGTTCAATGCCCTCTGGTGGCAAAATCGCCTTGGGTTCAACCAAAACATCTTGCTTGTAAGTTTGATTAAAACTACGGGCAATTTCACGGGTTAGTTCAATCATCGGTAGTTGATCCTCACCAACTGGCACGTGGGTGGCCTTAAAGGCGGTGATATCGGCAGCCTGGGAAATTGGATAAAACACAAAGCCACTTGGCACGCCTGCCCCAAAATCTTTTTGTTTAATCTCGGTTTTGACAGTTGGGTTGCGTTCGAGGCGCGCAATCGAGACTAGATTGGCGTAATATAACGCTAGCTCAGGTAGCTGCGGAATTTGGCTTTGGATGAAGATGGTGGTTTTGGCTGGGTCGAGACCAACAGCTAAATAATCCAGCGCCACCTCGAGTATATTGCGACGCACTTTATCAGGGTTTTTGGCGTTATCGGTTAAAGCCTGGGCATCAGCAATCATCACAAAAGTTTGATATCGGCCGGAATTTTGTAATTCGACGCGGTTTTTGAGCGAGCCAACATAGTGACCAATGTGCAATTGGCCAGTTGGTCGGTCGCCGGTCAAGATAATGGGCTTTGTCATAAAAATACCTCTGGTTACTTATTCTAATTATATCATTTTTTCAAGATAGTTTTGAGTCGTTTGATGGCTTTTTTCGCTAAGAAATAACGCACTTGGTGCATGGCTAAGGTTGATTCAATGGTGATTTTATCGTTAATATCGCGCAGTGGCAAAAAATTATCAGCCACAATTAGTGGGTCTAAAACGCCATATATGATATGTGCCGGAATTTTTAAAGTCGCGAGCTTAGCAAAAGTATCTTGTTTAATAATGGCGGTACGCAGTGATTTTGCAAAGGCCTGTCGGGAGTGAGGTTTCATATTGCTAGTGTAGCCATAGAATATTTTGCCAATTTTGAAGGCAGTAGCTAGCAATTGATCGTTATTGAGCATAGTTTGGTAGGAACTGCGTAGGAATTTTTCCTTAAGGTTGGAGCGTCGTAAATATATCGGTGGTGATATAAGCACTAATTCTGATACTAACGGTTTGTAGCGACTTGCGAATTCGGTGGCGACGAGCGTTCCCATGGAGTGGCCGATTATAATCACTGGTTTAAAATTGATCAGTTTGTTGTTTTTAAATAAAGTCAAAAATAAAGAACGCGCCTGATCCTCGAGACTGTATTTGAGCCATTCACTAGCTTTGGAATCGCCGAATCCGAGTAGATCGACTTTGATGATTTGGCAGTCTTTCTTAAATTCGCGCTCCACCCGACTCCACATCAAGCGCGAGACGCCGATACCATGAATAAAAATTAAGGTCGCCTTGTAGTTTTTAGGCGTTGAAATTTCCATATTCATCAGATTAGGCAGTTTGAAAACTTTGTATAATAATTTCGATAACATCGTTTGATATTATACCATAAAAAATTCCACTCCGCCATGAGACGTAGTGGAATTTGATAATCGAGATAACGATTTGACCAAACAATTAACGTTTTGAGAATTGTTCTTTTTTGCGAGCGGAGCGCAAACCGTATTTTTTGCGTTCTTTTTCGCGTGGGTCGCGTTTGAGCAGTTCAGCTTGTTTGAGCACTGGGCGCAAATCTGGTCCGTCAACTAGTAAAGCTTTCGCAATACCGAGTTTAATTGCACCAACTTGACCAGTCCAACCGCCACCTGAAACTTTTACGGACACGTCATATTCGCCTTGTTTGTTGACTAACACTAGTGGTGAAGTCAGCGCAGCGATTAATTTTTTGTCGTTTGAAAAGTATTCTTCTGGGGTTTGGTCGTTGATGGTCACTTTGCCTTTACCAGCGTATAAACGTACGCGAGCAGTAGCTGATTTGCGACGACCGAGGCCGTAGAAATATTTTTTATCAGTAGCCATTATTTAACCTCAACTTTCTTTGGAGCTTGAGCTTCGTGCATGTGGTCACTACCAGCGTAAACTTTCAGGCGTGCCATACGGTCAGCTTGCAGTTTGTTTTTTGGTAGCATGCCTTTGACGGCGAACTCAACAATTCGTTCTGGGAACTTTTCGCGGAGTTCTTTGAGGCTTAGATCCTTAATTCCGCCAGGAAAACCTGAGTGTCGGAAATAGTGTTTTGCTAACTCTTTGTCACCAGTTGCTTGAACGTCTTTAGCGTTAATCACAACAACGTAGTCACCACCGTCAACATGTGGGGTGAAGGTAACTTTGTCTTTGCCGATCAAAAGTTTAGCAACGACAGTAGCCAGGCGACCAATGGTCATTTCGCTAGCATCAATCAAAAACCATTCGCGCTGAACGTCAGCTGGTTTTTGTGAGAAAGTTTTGTGTGCTTTGGTAATTTTAGCCATTATGCTTCCTCCTTAACTTCAGTTTTTTCAACTTTTTTGGCTTCAACAGGAGCTGGTTTGTCAGCTTCGGCTTCAGCGTCAAAATTGATTTCGTCAACGAATTCAACAATCGCCATTGGGGCGTTGTCACCAACGCGAGCGTCAGTTTTTTCCAGGCGCAAGTAGCCACTGGTCCGTTCGGTGAGTTGTGGAGCAATTGAGTCAACTAGGAAATTGCCAACTTTAACATCCAAAACTGCAATCACTTGGCGACGAGACGCGAGGTCACCTTGTTTAGCTTTTGTGATCAGTTTTTCGGTCATTGGTAAAATTTCTTTAGCTTTTGGTAAAGTAGTTTCAATTGCACCGTTAGTAATTAGCTGTTTGGCGAGGTTGCGAAACAGCGCTGTTCGTTGGTCGCGCTTGCGTCCGAGCTTGCGACCTTTGTATCCATGTCTGTGCATTATAGTTCTAACTCCGCTAATTTATTTTTTACTTCATCCAGCGCTTTTTGACCAAAGCCCTTTAGATCTTGTAAATCTTGTTCGCTCAAACTAATCAAGTCGTCCACGGTGCGGATGTCGTTGTTAATTAAAGCGTTGGTAGTGCGAGCTGATAGATTCAAATCTTCGATTGAAGAGTTAAGTTCGCTCATCTCGTTTTCTTTGATTTTGCCAATTTCCTCACCGGCTTCGACAACAGTCGCACCAGCAAGTGATTGGTATTGATTGACTAAAATGGCAGCTGCTTCTTCAAAAGCTTGAGTTGGGGAAAGTGAGCCATCAGTGTCAATGGTAATTTCCAGTTTCTCGAGGTTGGTTTCTTGACCAACACGAGTGTCGGAAACTTTGTAGCGTACGCGTAAAACTGGGCTGAAGAACGCATCAATTGCAATCATGTCTGAGTGCAAGCGATCTTTGCTGGCTTCGTCGATGTTTTTGTAGCCACGACCCGCTTCTGCGACCATATCAATTTCCAAAGTGGTCTTTGGATTATCAATGGTGGCAATTACTTGGGTTGGGTTGACAATTTCCACATCGGCGTTGGTTTTAATGTCTGAGGCATAAACCACACCAGCGCCAGTTTTCTTAAGGGTTAATTCGATTGGAGCGTCAGAGTGAACGATCAAGTGGATGTTTTTAAGGTTTAAAATCACATCAACTAAATCTTCTTTCACGCCGTCCAGAGTGGTAAACTCATGAGTTGCTCCGTGAATTTTGGCAGCTACAATCGCGCCACCGCGAATGCTCGAGAGCAAAACGCGACGCAAACTGTTTCCTAGGGTGTTACCGTAACCGCGGTTAACAGGGCTGACTACGACGGTCGCGCTGTTATCCGAATGCTCGATAACTTCTTTTAAGGTTGGATTGTAAATATTCTTTGCCATTATTTCCCCTATCTTGAATAAAATTCAACAATCAATTGTTCGTTGATATCGTCCTCAGCCTCATCACGCTTTGGCAAACCGGTGATTTCGATAACCATTTTGTTTTGGTCAGATTTCAACCAGCTAAGTGGTTTTTGAACTGAGTTTTTTACTACTTCACTTAAGTTAGCAAAATAAGCTGATTTGGTGCTTTTTGCTCGAACTTCGATCTTATCGCCAGGTTTAACAGCGATTGATGGAATGTTCACTCTCTTGCCGTTGAGCATAAAGTGACCGTGTGAAACCAACTGACGAGCAGCTCGACGGCTAGTTGCAAAACCGGCACGATACACGGCATTGTCCAAACGAGTTTCTAGCATTTGGAGTAGGTTCTCGCCGGCTAGACCTTGGCGTTTGGTAGCTTTTTTCATTAAGTTAGCGAATTGCTTTTCAAGTAAACCGTAAATACGGCGAACTTTTTGCTTTTCGCGCAACTGGGTTAGATACAGACTGCCTTTACCTTGGCGGTTGTGGGCGTGCTGACCTGGAATACCGCTCTTGCGCACCATAATTTTATGAGCTTTAGGGTGCAAAGCGTAGCCTTCACGACGGCTCTGTTTGACAATTGGTGAAATATCTCTAGCCATTGTTTATGCTCTCCTTGCTTTCTTAGGACGAACGCCACCGTGTGGGACGCCAGTCACATCTTTGATTGATTCAACTTTGATTTCAACACCGCTCATCGCACGAATTGCAGCATCACGACCGAGGCCGACGCCTTTAACAAATACATCAACGCTCGAGAGGTTGTGCTTGTCTTTAGCGATGGTGGCAGCTTTTTCAGCAGCAATTTGCGCTGCGTAAGCAGTACCTTTTTTAGAACCGCGGAAGCCACAAGCCCCAGCACTTGATTGGCTTAAGACATTACCTTTTTTATCAGTAAAAGTCACGATTGTGTTATTAAAAGTTGATTGCACGTGCAATTTACCAGTTGGTACGGCTACACGTTGCTTTTTGCTGCGCTTAGCAGCTTTTGGTTTGTTTACTTCATTTGCCATCTGCTAATTCTCCTATGTCTTAGACGCAGCCTTTGGCTGTGCTCCACCAACTGCAATTGCCTTACCCTTACGAGTTCGTGCATTCGTTCGGGTTCGCTGTCCACGGACTGGTAAACCAGCAATGTGTCGTGTTCCCTTATAGCACTTGATGTCTTTTAATCGTTTGATATTGTTGGTCACCAAGCGCTGTAAGTCACCTTCTACGGTGTAATCACGGTCAATAATTTCGCGTAATTTTTGCTCTTCAGTCTCGGTGAGATCCTTTACCCGAGTGGTCGGCTCGATTTTAGCCGCCGCAAGGATAGCTAATGCGCTGGTCGGACCGATACCATGAATGTAGGTAAGTGCGATCTGAACCTGCTTGTCTGATGGGATTACAACCCCAGAGATCCTAGCCATTCTTAACCCTGCCTTTGCTTATTCTTAGGTTTTTTCTTGTTGATGATATAAACTCGACAAACTTTTGAACCGTCCTTGCGGCGACCACAACGACGAACGATTATATCATCGGGACTGATTTTTTTAACACTGGCACGAACTTTCATTAGTGTTAGATTCCTCTTTCTTCCCTTAATTAATATTATTTGAGGCGGAAGCTAATTCTGCCCTTTTCGAGATCGTAAGGGCTTAGCTCTACTTCTACCCTATCGCCGGGTACAAGTCGGATGTAGTGCTTGCGCATTTTACCCGAAATGTGAGCGATAATTGTATGACCGTTGACGAGCTCAACCCGAAACTGAGCATTTGGCAATGCTTCTTTGATTTTACCTTCCAGTTTGATGACGTCTTTTTTAGCCATAAATTACAAGCCTACATTATACAGTAAAATTTACAATAAGTAAAGGCTTTTTATTGGCGAACGGCTTTGACGATGGTGCGTTGATCATAAGTCTGTTTATCCTTGAGCCAGCGCCCACTGCAAGTGATGATAGCGACGGTTTCTCGGTCGTTAATTTTTGCCAAAACTTTGTCCATGGCATCTTGTGTGAAGTCATCGAGCTTAACGGTATAATTATCGGTAATTTTATAAGTAAAAACTTGTCCATCACCCCGCTCGATACTTATGGTGTTGCCAGTTGTCGCATTGCTAAGACGTTTAAAAATGCCGTCTTTAGTTGGGCCACCGTTATGCCCATCGAGAATAATGGTCTGGTTTTTGCCAGGGAGACCGCTCTGGTTAAACCAGCCGACGTCGTAAATACCTGGTGGCGTGCCGATTTCGTGAGTTTTGGGGTCTTTGCCGACTGGTAAGATGCGGGCATTGTGGACGCCGAGAGCCGGTAAGCTGAAATAGCGAGGTTGGTCGGGAGCGACTTTGTATTCGACGACCTCTTGTTTGGTGACTTCTTTTTCTTCGGGCGTAGGCGTGCTGATGATATTAGAGATGGTTTGGGGCAAAGGAATAGTGATTGGTTCGCCGAAGTGTTTTTGATAAAAATAATCGACCAAAACAGCAACGGCTAGCGAAAAACCAATGATCGCTAGCCCTAAGCCGATTTTTTTGAAGAGGTGTTTGGTTTTTGTGAGAGCCATTTATGTAAAATAAATTATTTGTAGTCGTCGTAAGTGACCATCAGGGCGCGTGATGATAATTGACGGAGATTTTCTAGAGCAACAGTCACAATAATCAAGGCGCCAGTACCGCCAATGGTGAAGTTAATATTAGAAATGCCGAATAGGCGGTAGATGATATAGTCAATTACAAATGGCGTGATGGCAATCAGACCAAGTGAGAATGAACCAAACAAAGTTAAACGATTAACCGATGACCGTAGGAATTTGGCGGTTTGAGTGCCGGGACGGACGCCTTCAATGAAACCGCCTTGTTTTTGGAGATTGTCAGCGATTTCGTCAGAGTTAAACACCACACTAGTGTAGAAATAAGTAAACATCACGATTAGGATAAAATACACAATTGGATAGATCATGGCTTGCCAACCACCAGCTTCAAAACCTTGTGCTGTTGGAGTGCGGAACCATAAGATTAAGTTATTGGCGATGCCTTGGAGATGTTCAGCACCAGATGATTTCATAACTTGACCAATAAAGGCTGGCAGAGATAAGAAAGCAACCGCAAAAATCACTGGTACGACGCCGGCGGTGATAAGTTTCATCGGTAAAATTGATTTAATACCACCGTAAGTTGAGTTGCCGTGAACGCGCTTAGCGTAGTTGATAGTGATAAGACGCTGAGCTTCGTTGATTTTGACCAGGAAATAAAGCACTAACAAGCCAACAATCGCCAGGAAGGCAGTTAAAGCCAAGCCAATTGGACTAATTGGTAGAGTGAACCAGCCGAAGACGTTTAGTGAGCCAGCGGAGGTATTTGTTAAGGCTGAGAAAATGGTCGCTAGCATGGTTGGCATTTGGGAAACGATACCAATGAAGATGATAGTTGAAATACCGTTACCAACGCCCTGCTCTGTAATTAGCTCGCCAAACCACATTAACAGAATTGAGCCGGCAACCATTGAGGTGATGGCAATTACCCAACGAGCAATCGAGATGCTATCGAGAGTGATGCTAGCTCCAGCCAGTGCGGTTTGACGCAAGATGAAGATATAAGCAATTGATTGAAACACCGCCAGTGGCACGCTAGCAACACGAGTCCACTGGTTGATTTTACGGCGACCAGTTTCACCGTCGTTTGATAATTCTTCGAGTGCTGGGATAGCTTTAGTTAGAAGCTGGAAAATAATTGACGCCGTAATATACGGGCTGATACCGACCATTACAATCGAAAAGCTAGTCAAGGCTCCACCACTCAGCAGATTGAGAAAACCACCAAGGTCGGTTTGGTTAATAGCTTGTGCAATCATTTCTTTGAGCTGAACTGGTTGCGCCAGTGGCACAGGAATGTGTGCAATGAAGCGATAAATTGCAATAATTGCAAACACCACACCAAGGCGTTTGAGCATGTCTTTGTTTTTCAGGGATTTGATAATGGTCTTGAAATTCACGGTCTTACCTTCTTTAATTTATGAAAATATCTGGACTATATTGTAGCTGATTTAGGTCAAAAATTCAACTACTGATCCTTGATGTCCTTGATGGGATTGCGCACGACATTGCGAAGCATCGGTGGCAGAACAGCGACGAGCGACATGATGATAATCGCTAGCGCTAACAAGGCTAACCATACAGGATTGATGTCAAAAAGTGTGAAATTAATCTTGTGATGAAACAAGCCATAGCTGAGTTTGGCGAGAATCGTTAAGTTTTCGCCATAGATTGCGTTCAATATAAAGCTGATGAGCATGCCAAATGCCAACGAAGTAATAATGATGCGCACTGCGATAATTATGCTATAGGACAAGTAAACTTTCGCGATGTCGCCTCGTCGAGCGCCGACTGCCCGAAAAATCGCGGTTTCGTGGCGACTATCAGACATTACTCGTGCCATCGTCAAACCTAATATAATAGCGGCAATTAGCGAAATGATGCCGATTACAATCAACACAAGAGCGCGTGACTGACTCTTGATAACTTGTAAAGTCGCAAAATTACGACCAAACGGATGTGCGTAGAATTTATACTTACTATTATCAACAGTACGGTTGCGGTAGTAAGCTTGAGGGTCGCCAAAAAGCCATTTCATTGGACCATCAATTTGTTGCTCGTTTTTTAAAATATCAGCTCCATTTATAAAAGCCATGAAATTAATCGCGTCTTGATAATTGGCAAATTCAACCACTGTTGGATGAAATCCAGCATTTTCGAGCGCCTTACCACTAGAAGCGAGATTCTTGGCGACGGTCGATGGAAAAAAGATTTTGTCGAGACTGGCTTTGTTAGGTAATTGGCGATATAACTTAAGCGGGATAATTGCACCTTGATGAGTGTAATTAGTTAATAAATCACGAGCGATGTCAGTGAGCTGAGCCGTATTTCCGCGGGTTGTTTTGTCGGTCGGCGGAAAAATGCCCACCACCTGAAAAGTAATCATCTCAGTATGCGGTTCCTGATAGTCGCAGGTTTGTTTAGCGAGGGTAAGGCGCGCTTCGTCTTGTTTTTTATCGTCTTTAGTGCGATTATCTTGTTTGATAGTGACGCGACCGCAGGCAGTTGTTGGTAGATTATAAATAATTTTTGGTTTATCTTGGGCGGTGTCGGCTTGATCCTTTTGATCTTTTTGATCTTTAGGTTTATCTTTGACTAATTGTTGTTCAAGCGCTTTTTCAAGTAATTCACTCTCGGCTTCGTTGCGGTAACAAACCTGATAGGTTTGGCCATTAATCTTGTGCTGGACATCTTCAATCCATTTGATAAGTTGTTTTTTATCAGTTGGCATTGGGGTGATCTTAAGCTTGTCACCGAACAGCGCTTGTGCTTCAACTGCCGTGAGCACCACTGGCACGGCTTGGTTATTTTGGCGACGCAGATCGTTAGCTGGCAAAATTAAATTCTTCATCATAATATCTTCTTCGAGGCGATAGCGCGAGAGGCGGACGTCAGCTTCGCCCCAGCCAGTCTTGCGTTCAAGCTCTTGTTGATCGCGGTTGAGAAAATCTTCTTGGTTGTTTTTGATGAATTTTAATCCAGTGATTTGCGA
This sequence comes from uncultured Candidatus Saccharibacteria bacterium, assembly GCA_947097085.1. Lineage (GTDB taxonomy): Bacteria > Patescibacteriota > Saccharimonadia > Saccharimonadales > Saccharimonadaceae > CAMUQR01. The sequence goes on from CAMUQR010000004.1 coordinate 11,957, forward strand.
TCGGTAGTCGCTGGTTTTGTAAAAGTTTATTGGATGAAACGGTACTGCACGCTTCTTCAGTCCCTGGAAATTACTATCAGCTTCGGCAATGAACTTTTGTTGTTTGGCAAGTAGAATTCGCTCCAGCACTGGTGATTCACCATCGTAAATATATTCTTCATGGTCGCCAAGTTTGTATTTTTTGATGGGATGTTTGACGCTTTTTTCATCAAAATCAATTTTATGCTGTTTGGCTAACGCTTTTTGCTCTTCGATGTATTGGAGATAATGTTGATTGGCTTCAGCGCGTACCTGTACGTCATCTTTGTGAAGCGGTGGTAGGTGTCGATACATAAATACATCAGATGAAACAGTCTTGACTAGATAACTCTGATTGCTAGCTTGATCAAACCGTTCGAAGGAGTTGAGTACGCCACTAATCACCAGTGCCGAGGCAAATAGCACGCTAAACATTAGACCAGCTACCAAGACGGTAATAAACATCATAATCCGCCGAGTTTTGAGCTTAGCAACGGCTAAAGTGACGGTATCGATAAATCCAATCATGCGGTTTTCTCCTTGTTTTTATTTGATGAATGTGCTGAATCTAGTGCAAAACCGAGTTGGTCGGCGCGAGTGCGCTGTTGTTGACGGCGGACATCAAGACGAACGGACTGTGTGATAGGCTCTGAATTATCATGGTTGATTGGAACATGAGTCGAGCTGATGGTCGTGGGTTGCGAAGTGGGGCTAACTACAGTGTGGCGAATTTTGGTCAAAAATTCAGCTTGGCGTTGCTCAGCTTTAGTGAGTTCGGCTGGATGTGCCAGTGTTCGGCGGGTAATTTTTGTCGTTATCTGTGGAGTTGATTGAGGCACGACTGGTATAGCGGGTGTTGATGGCGCTTGGTCGAGAATCATGCCATCTTTGAGCATAATATGACGGTCAGCTTTAGCGACGATCTCGGGATTGTGTGTGACGATTACAATTGTCGTGCCTAAATCTTGGCGAATTTGTTTTAACAAATCAAGCACGAGATCGCTATTGACGGAGTCGAGGTTGCCTGTTGGCTCATCAGCGAAAATAATGCTCGGTGAGTTGACGAGTGCTCGAGCGATGGCGGCACGTTGGATTTGTCCACCGGAGAGTTCTTTTGGAAAATGCTTTGCCCAGTCAGCCAGACCAACCCGCTTGAGCAGTTGTGTCACTTGGGTGGTGCGCTGATCGCGTTTCATTTTTAAAAACATAGCTGGTACTTCAACATTTTTCTCTAATGTCAAAAACGGATGCAAATAAAAACTCTGAAAAATAAAACCAATCGTTTGATTACGAAATTGCGATAATTGCTTATCACTCATTTTTGATAAATCTTGATTATTGACAATCACTTGTCCATTGGTTGGTCGATCGAGGCCGGCTAACAGATGTAATAATGTTGACTTGCCTGAACCGCTCGCACCAGTAATCGCCACAATTTCACCTTGGCGAATCTCCAAGTTAATATCGTGTAGGACAGTAATCTGCTGACGCGACTTGTGATAAGTTTTGTTTAAATTATGCGCCCGAATGATCACCTTGCCCTGTGCGCTCATTTCCCTATTTTTCATTTGTTTCTATTTTACCATAAACAGTATCACAAATTGAAATTATTGTTTTTTCAGACGGCGAGCGACATTTTTCATGGATAGCTGATCAAGTGTCAAAATCGAAACGATTGGCGCTGACATCACAATGGCGCCGATGATTTTAACGATTTCGAGGTTAAAACCGATCAACGGCACTAGTCCAGTAATGTGTTTTGCATAAAACAAACTAGCGGCGGCGTTAAAATCAGCTGAATAATGCCAACTAACGCCCAGTGCCAGCAAAGCTCCCGTACTGAGTGCAAACAGTACTGTTAATAAACATAATTCAAACACATACCACAGATAGATGAACCAAACATCTTGCGCTGTAGCACCCAGTGACCGATACATAGCAATGAGCCGACTGTCTTGAGTGATTAAGCGTAAAAAAGTAAACACAATGATGATGACGGCAGTGACTAGTAAGGCGTAGTTAGCGAAGGACAAAATGAACTTTTTGATGGTCATATTTTCAAAAGTATTAAAGCTACTAGTGACTAATTCTTCAACTCGGTATTCTGGTGAACGAGGTCTATCCGATGCTAATAAACCTGGGGCGATGTAGTCAATTTCGTATTTGTAATAGTCGTAGGCTTGGTCAGCTGAAGCGAATTCAATTAACGCTTGGTAATTAAAAAGTTTAGTGTTGTCAATTAATTTTTTTATGACTAGTGAGTGATCGTTTAGCAGAAAAATGCCATTTGAAGAACTGTTGTAGAACGAAATATTATCTAGCAAAATATCAAGCGGTCGAATATCCCGCGCATGACGAGCAACTGAAATTTTATGACTACCGGGTGGTATAATCCCCGCTATAAAAATTTCTTGGTTGTTATCTTGGAGTGTTTTGCCAAGGGCTTTTTGCTGAACTTCTTGTAAGAGATTGAGCTTGCCTTTGCTTGAAACGATACCTTTGGTATTAATTTTTAATAAATCAATGGCTTTCTGAAAAGTGACGATTGCGGCAGGAACATTGCTTGGTTTTTTGCTTAAGTCGGCAGTGATACTGTTTTTAAAAATCTCAATTGGATAAAAACTGAGGTGTAGGGAGTTAGTGGTGGTGCGGACTTCGACATTGCCAATGACTTTTCCGCCGTAAGGCTTGGCGCGTTCAGTGAATAATTGATTGACCTGCTGACGATCAGTACTACAAGGCGCTGGCTTTTGCGAGGCCTGTCGAACACAGTCTAGGTCCAACTGACCTTGCTCATTTACGCAGTCCCTCTCTATTCCACGAGACGATTCTATTTGACCGCGTCTACAAGCTTGGGCTGTAATATAAATTTTATTGTCAAAAACCTCTAGGCTCTGTTGGCGATGAAAATCTTCCAATCCCTGAAAAATAAACTGAACGGCGATCAAAATACTAAATAGCGCTCCAATGACGACAACGGTGAGGATGGTTTGTTTCTTATGGTGAACTAAGTTGCGATGACCGAGTTTAATGAGTTTTGGTAATTTCATGAATTGCTCCTTGGCTAATTTTGATAATTCGATCAGCATAATCAGCGACCATTTGGCTATGGCTAGAGATGATGATGGTAATTTTCATTGAAGTGGCGATAGCGCGGAGGATTTTGATAACATTTTCGGCATTGGTTTGGTCGAGATTATTGGTCGGTTCGTCAGCCAAAATAATTTTTGGGCTCATAAACAGCGCTCTGGCGATACAGACACGCTCGGCTTGACCGCCAGAAATTTGGTCTAATTTATGTTTTAAAATTGAGTCAATATGGAGAGTTTTAGTGATAATCTCGACTTTGCGGTTAATTTCGGATTGTTTTAAATTAGCAAAAGTGCCGGCGAGAGTAATGTTTTCGCCGACATTAAGCTGTGGATGTAGATAAAAATCCTGGAAAATGAACCCAATTTGACGGCGATAAAAATCAGCTCGCTCCCTGCCCTTGAGTTTTAAAATATCGCGATCATTGATGAAGATTTCGCCGGTCGTTGGGCGCTCTAAGCCCCCGATAATATTAAGCAAAGTAGATTTACCACTGCCACTATCGCCCGTTAATAAGACAAATTGTCCAGCCTCAATCTCAAGATTAACGTTTTCAAAAATATTTTTTTGATCAAAGCGTTTGCTGAGATTTTTGAGTTGAATAAGCATATGGTTATTATAGCATAACTAAAAACCACTCCGCAAATTTCTGGGAGTGGCATTTAGTTATTTAGAAGTAATTATTTAGCTTCTTTGTCTTGTTTAGCGCGTTGTGGCACTGGGGTGGCGATGAAGCTACCACCAGCTTTTTGAATAGCCTCAAGGCTAGATTTTGACACTGCTTGAACTTTCAAAGTGATTGCACCGTCGATTTCACCGCGGGTAATGACTTTGGTTTTGAGATAAGGGGTCTTGATGAAACCTTCTTCAGCTAGCAGAAAGTTATCAACTTCTTTGCCTTTGAGTTGACTTAAGTTATCAAGATAAATAACTTGAGTCATTGGGCGCTTGCTCTTAAAACCACGAGCTTTTGGCACGGCTTGGACTAATGAGCGTGAACCACCTTGGAAGATGGCGCGCTTTTTGTGGCCGGTGCGAGCACCTTGACCTTTGGTACCGCGACCAGCAGTTTTACCTTGACCGGCAGAAATACCACGACCAACGCGTTTTGGGTTTTTGTTGGCGGTGAGGTTTAATTCGTTATATTTCATACTTATTTCTCCTCAGCTTTCTTGGTTGTTTTGGCTTTGGTAGCTTTTTGAACTGGAGTTTTGTGCCATTTTTCTTTTGGTACTAATTCTTCCAGCGCTTTAATCGTAGCGTAAGCAATGTTGACTTTGTTAGTTGAGCCAAGTGATTTAGACAACAGGTTCTTGATGCTGGTCAAAGCAATGATTGAACGCACCACGCCACCGGCGATAATACCAGTACCAGGAGCGGCTGGCATCAACAGAACTTGAGCGCCAGTGACTTTGGTTTCGACTTCGTGTGGAATAGTGTCGTTTTCGATTGGTACGGTAATCATGTTTTTTTCAGCAACAGCGGTAGCTTTCGCGACAGCGGCTTGCACGTCAGCACCTTTGGCGACGCCGACACCAACGCGGTTTTTGCCATCACCAATTGCCACAAGAGCTTTGAAACGGAAGCGACGACCGCCTTTAACCACGCGAGTCACGCGGTCAATATTAATCACTACTTCTTCGTATTTTTTAGCTTCGCGTACTGGTTTTTGGTTGCGACGACCAGCTTGGCGACCACGAGCTGGAGCTTTGCGATCACGTTTTAGTTCTGGTTTTGCTTCAGCTTTGATTTCTGGGGTTTGTTTGTCAGTCATAATTAAAACTCCAATCCTTCCTTGCGAGCCGCTTCAGCTAGAGCTTGCAGGCGACCTGCGTATTTGCGACCATTGCGGTCAAACACAACTTTGCTGACGCCAGCTTTTTTAGCAGCTTTAGCGAGCTTGGTGCCGATTTGAGTAGCGAGGTCAGTTTTGGTACCTGCCATTTTTGCACCAACAGTAGTAGCGCTAGCTAAAGTGTGTTGTTTAGCGTCGTCAATAATTTGAGCTGAGATGTTAGTGTTTGAGATAAACACGCTCATACGTGGGCGCTCAGCGGTACCGATGACTTTTGCTCGGACGCGGTTTTTGCGCAAAGCGCGGTTTTTAAGTTTGTTAACTTCAGCCATAATTACTTACCAGCCTTTCCTACTTTGCGGATGATAGTTTCATCAGCGTATTTAATACCCTTGCCTTTGTATGGTTCAGGTTTTTTGAACGCACGAATATCGGCAGCGACTTGACCGACTAATTGTTTGTCGATACCGCTAACGGTGATGTTCATTTTTTCTACCTTAATGTCAATGCCTGCTGGCGCAGTGTATTTGACTGGGTGTGAAAAACCAAGGTGCATTTCTAGGTTTTGGCCACCGCCGTTTAAGCGATAACCCACGCCGTTGACTTCGAGTTTTTTCTCAAAACCTTCAGTCACGCCGAGAATAGCGTTGTTAATTAAAGTTCGTTGCAAACCGTGAGCGGCGCGAACTTTGTCGTCTTCGTTTTGACGGCTAACAACCACTTGGTTGTCGGCAACTTTAACATCAATGCCGTTCTGATGAGCGAGAGTTAATTCGCCCTTCTGCCCTTTAATGATGATCTTGTCAGGGTCAACCGTGATTGTCACACCGTTTGGTACTACGATTGGTAGTTTTCCGATTCGACTCATGTGATTCCTTTCGTTCAAGAGTGATGTTTGTCTTCTTCCGTGCTGTCGGCTGGAGCGGTTGACGACCAGATAGCAGTCAACTATTCCGAGCTCGAGGCGCAAAATCTCCCAATTTCACTCGCAATTTAATATTAACTCGTTTATTTTAACAAAAAACTACTGAAAAAGCAAGGGATTGATTGCCTGAAATAAATCACCCGCTAGTTATTAGCGAGTGATTTGATAGTGATAATAATTACTTACATTCGTGAATCATAGTGCCGTTTTGATTAGTTTCCTTAAAATGGCACTTACCACCAGTCCGTTGTAATTCTTCGAAAGGTGGACTAGGTATTTTAGTGGCGCGCTCAAGACGATAAAGGCGCATGCTGTTGTTATTTTCAGCGTGACTAAACTGATTCTCTTTGAAGTCAATAAACCGATAAATAAAATAACCAGTTAGTGCTAGGTTGGTAATTAGCAAAACGAAAACAATAATATCTTTAATTGGTAGTCTGATTTTTGATTTATTTTTTGGTTGCATTTTATTCTCCTTCATTTTTTTGAAAATACGGACAGTTTAAAATCATGTCCATGATCATAATTCATTTGTTTTAAATTAATTTCAATCAATTCTTTAATAAATAAGAGTCCGGTGAGCTGTATGCCTCCATGGTTTCCTTGCGTGTCGTAAAAGCTAGTGTAAGTTTTTTCATTTTGTTTTCCTCCTTTTAAAGAACCATCAAATGAATTACGCTTAAGATTATATTTAAGAAAGAAAATAAAATCAATGGATTTTTGACGTAGAGCTTTCCTCTTGGCTAAACTTTCAGACACTTCTCCTTTTTCATACTGTGCGACTGGAAGATATCCATCTGGTCTTTCGTAAGAAATAACATCACCTTTAGTATAATTACCTTTAAAAACATGCTTAATCTCTAGCTTACCAGTCTGTAAACCTATTGCTGAGATAATCAAAATTGGTGCAGTTGGTTTTAGGTTGAGCTAATGTTGATTAAGAAATTCCTGCAAATACTTTTGCCAGATTTCGGAATTAGTTTCCTCGAATAGATTAGTTAGAAAATCAATCATGATTTGTTGGCGCTTTTGAGCGATTTGTTGGCCAGTCGGCGTGAGCATCAGATTTGGAATTAGTAATATTTTATCGAAAAAATGTTGCACGGCATGTTCGGCGCCTGCTTGATATTGCTCAGGTGATAAATCATGACGGCGTGGTGCAATTGCTGGATTGAAAAACGCGTAACCTTGGCTCAAAGTAAAAGCGTGCGTCCGCAAAATCCCTTGAGTACCGATTGCATCGCACATATCGGCGTCGCTGACAATCTGGCCTTCGAGAGTTTGCGGTCGAATGCCTTTAAGATATTTACTATAACCCATATGACTAATAATATCGAGGACGGAGTGTCGGATTGATGTGGCGATTTTTGCTTGCGATAAAATACGTTTGGCGTTAGTTAGATTATCAGCCGAGGCTTGACCGAAGATTTTATAATCATCAACATCATGCAAGAAGACCGCTAGATCAATAATTTGGCGGTCGCCACCTTCTTGTTCGGCGATTCGTAAAGCAATTTTTCGCACTCGCTCAACATGATCAAAACCATGCCCATCGGTCGGGTCATTAAGGAGTTGTTGAACTTGCTCGGCAACGAAAGTGATTTGATCCATAAGATAATTGTATAATAAGTGGAAGTTTTTGCAATAATAAACAGTCACGATCGTGACTGTTTTGGCTAAACTGAAAACTGTTGTTACCAGCTGGCTATTAAATCTTCAGCTAATTTGATTTTTTCAGCTTCGTCGTCTATGAACTTAGTGAAATAATCAAGATTTTCCTGAATGTCGAAGCCAATTTCTTTAGTTGCATAATCTTGCGACATGATGCAGTGTAAAATACTACCTACTTCAATTAAGATTGGGTTATGCGAATCGCGCGCTAGATATCGCAAGAAGTCTCGGCAAATAGCAATCAAGATTTTTATCGCGTGATCACTATAGGTATTAGTTGGATAGGGGTTGGTGTGATAAGGAATGTTGACTAATTCAAAGTCATAAGACTGGTGGCCATTAAACTTGATTTTGTCAGTGATAAATCTTAAATGATGATCATCGCCAAACTTGGCTAAGAAATTGATTACATCCATATATACTCCTTTCATAGAAAAGGAGTGGTTTCCCACTCCTGATTAATTATAGCTTTGAGCTATAGTCAGTGTACTACTCCCCTTCTGTATCGTTGTCGTTTGGCCCGTTTCCGGATATATACTATATTGTTTATCGCAACTTGTCAAATTAAAAACAAGCCCCTATTGCCAGAGACTTGTTTTTTAGATAAGATATGAAGTTTGTAATCTTCCAGCAATAGTTTGTGATGTTCAGGTTTTTATTTAAAACTGAACTTCTCAAAAGATTTTGTTTGATTGTTTTTCAATTTAATGCTTTCTGAAAAATCAGCTACATTCGCCTCTCGCGCTCCATACTCGAAACCTATGATTTCGACGGAGTTTGAATCTTTTGTAAATCTATAAGTCTTAAGCTTATTTGTGCTATTTATTGTGTAAAGTAAATAGGTTTTTCCTGCTTCAATTTCAATGTCATTTTTTGTGAAAAAGCGACGAACTAATTTCTTTTCTTTATCTTGCATACTTAATTCTGGAGTGCCGGATTTTTGACGTAGAGCTTTCCTCTTGGCTAAACTTTCAGGTACTTCACCTTTTTCATATTGCATAACAGGAACATACCCACCAGTTCTTTCGTAAGAAACAATATCACCTTTAGTATAATTACCTTTAAAAACATGCTTAATCTCTAACTTGCCAGTGGTCATGATTAAGTCTGTGAACCTATTGCTGAGATAATCAAAATTGGTGTAGTTGGCGTCCTTGATGGTGGCTAATATAATATTGTCAGCGTGATTGGCTAAGGCTTTTTTGTCGGTGAAATCATAAGCAGTATCTAACTCGCCAGTTGGAACATTATAATAAACATCTTTTTGTTGAATTGAGTAAGATGAGATAGTTGGCGGAGCTTGAATATTTCGTTTTTCTTGCACTTGATCGGTTAGTTTTAAGACTATCACTCCGGCTGTGACTAGCGCTACTCCTACTAAACCACATAATAATACTTTTTTATTCATTACTGTTGACTCCTCTTGAAATTATCTATAAATATTTCTAACAACCGCATCATCTACTTCTTGTGGCCTTTGAACAATTCGCCCCGATCCGGTTTGACACATAACACTATATGGATTGCTATTGGCGTGGTCCAATCCAAATGCATGACCCATCTCATGAGCAATGGTTCCTATTTGGTGCTCGTTACTATATTGAGATAATATGCCTGGGTTGAGTGTAATCTCGGTAAAATACCAATTCTGCGTATATCGTAATTGATTTCCCACTATATCAAAGAAAGTTGTTTGTGCTAAAGTTCCCGAAGGAAGATACCTGTTGGAATAAAAATCCATATTACTGCCATAATTTGATGAAACTGGTATTAAATATATCCAACTTGGCATATTGGCCCATGCATTAACGGCTGTATTAATCATCCAAGTTCTATTATATGAACTTGGATGCAACCAATAGACCAATCGCCCAATTCCATTAATGTATCTGCCACCAAGCGGAGGTGGAGACTGAGCATTGGCTAGTAAAGGCAATGCTATTATATTTAGTGCTAACGTCGTAACAGTCAGTGACAGAAGGAGGAATATTTTTTTTATTCTTTTCATAAGAATACCCCTTTCTTTACTATTGTAGTGTTATTATAAGCACATTTTTTCTTAAAAGTCAATATTTTGTTAAAAAAATATTGCTCAACCAAAAAACAAGCCTCTGTTTCCAGAGACTTGTTTTTGAGATGATAGAAATCTTAGTAAATTTCCATTAGTAATTCGCCACCGAGCTTTTGCTTTTTAGCTGAGAAGCCGTTCATCACGCCTTTTGAGGTGCTGACAAGAACCATACCACGGCCGTTTTTGACCTTTGGAATCTCGTTAGCGCCAACATAGAGACGACGACCTGGTTTACTCAATCGATTAATCTCGGTAAAGCGCGCGTTTTCGGTTGCTTCGTTGATAGTAACCACGAGAGTGTTTTGTGGTTTGTTGTCGATAACTTCGACATTAACGATATAACCAGCTTTTTTCAGTTCGTTTAAGATAGTCAGTTTCAACTTGCTGGCTGGCACGGTAATTTGGTGCTTACCAACTTTAGCTGCGTTACGAATCCGAGTCAAGAGGTCTGCGATTGGATCTGTTGATTGTAATGACATATTTCTCCTTTACCAACTACTCTTAGTTACGCCTGGGATTTCACCCTTTGAGGCTTTTTGGCGGAAGCTGATTCGGCTTAAACCGAATTTACGCATGTAAGCTCGAGGTCGACCAGTTAAGCTATCGCGGTTTTTCCAGCGAGTGGTGCTGGAGTTTTTAGGCAATTTAGCTAACCCTTCGTAATCGCCGATTCGTTTTAGTTCTGCACGCTTAGCAGCGTATTTTTTGATCATTTGTTGTCGCTTCAGGTCGCGTGCGAGGATTGATTTCTTAGCCATTATTTAGCCCCTTTCTTCTCAAACGGCATACCGAAAGCTTCAAGCAAGGCTTTAGAATGCTCTTTGTCTTCGTTTTTGATCACAAAAGTGATTTGTAAACCGTGTAAAACTTGAGTTTCTTCAAAAGTCAAACCTGGAAAAACTGACTGCTCGTTAAGACCGAGGTTGTAGTTACCAGTTTTATCAAAAGCTTTGAGGCTAACGCCACGGAAGTCACGAACGCGTGGCAACACGGTGTTGACTAAACGGTCGAGGAATTCGTACATGTGGTCGTTGCGGAGAGTCACACTGACACCGACACGGTTCATACCAGCACGGATTTTGAAGGTTGCGATGGATTTTTTAGCCATACGATCAACTGGCTTCTGACCGGTGATTTTAGTGATGGTGTTAGTGACTACTTCGTGGAAGCGTTTATCGTCTTTTTTCTTGCCGATACCGCTAGAAACCACGATTTTTTGCAATTTTGGCACTTGGTTAATGTTTTTTAAACCAAGTTCTTGCTTTAATTTTGGTGCAATGTCGTCTTTGTATTGTTGTTTCAAACGAGGCACGATTTTTACTTCAGTCATTATTTAGCCCCTTTCTTTGCCTTAGCAGTGGCAATCGCTTTGTTGCTGTTTTGGCGAGCAACACGAGTTTTGTTGCCTTCGTCGTCGGTTTTGTAACCGATACGGCTGGTTTTGCCAGCTTTTTCGTCAACTACTAGCGCTACTTTTGAGATGTCGATGCCAACTTGGATATCACGCTTGCCACCCATTGGGTTATACATGCTTTTACGCATGTGGCGGGTGCGTTTGCCGATACCTTCGAGAATCACTTGATTCTTTTTGGCATTAACTTTGATAACTTTAGCGGTTTTGCCTTTATCATCACCAGCGATGATTTTGACTAAGTCGCCTTGTAAAATACGTTGAGCCATTATAGTACCTCCGGAGCTAAGCTAATAATCTTGGTGTAGCCGAGTTCACGCAATTCGCGTGGTACTGGACCGAAGACACGAGTAGCTTTTGGCATTTTGTCGTCGCCGATAATCACAGCGGCGTTGTCGTCAAAAGCGATGGTTGAACCGTCTGGACGGCGGATTTGACTGCGGGTGCGAACCACGACAGCTTTGACCACGGCTTTTTTCTTGATGTTGCCAGTTGGGCTGGCGTCTTTGACGCTGGCGACGATAATGTCACCAACTCGAGCGTAACGGCGACGGGTGCCACCGAGAACCTTAATACAAAGGATTTCTTTAGCGCCTGAGTTGTCAGCAACTTTGAGACGGCTTTCTTGTTGAATCATGCCTATTCCTCTTCGTTTGCTTCCTCAGCTTCAGCTGGGAAATTTTCAGCGACTTCATCACGCAATTCGACCGCGTCGCGTGCTTTCTCGACGATTTTGTCAAGAACCCAAGTCTTAGTTTTTGAAATTGGGCGGGATTCGGAGATCACTACAGTGTCTCCAGCGCCAGCCTGATTGTTTTCGTCATGAGCTGCATATTTACGCGAAACAGTGTATTGTTTTTTGTAAATGGGGTGAGTTTCACGACTGGTTACAGTGACGGTGATGGTTTTGTCAGCTTTTGCTGAGGTCACCACGCCGGTTAATGTCCTTGCCATATTATTCTTCCTCACTTTCGTTAATAATTAAGGCGTTAATCGCAGTCATAATGCGCGCGATTTCTTTACGCAGAGCTCGGAGGCGAGCTGGGTTTGCCAAATCGTTGGCGCGTCGCGAGACTTTCGCTTGGTCTAGTTGGCTTTTAGCTTCAACTAGCGCTTCGCTGAGTTGTTCGAGTGACATGTTAGTGTAATCAATTTTTGCTTTAGCCATTACATATCTCCTCGAGCGACAATTTTAGTGCGCACTGGCAATTTGTGACCAGCTAGGCGCATTGCTTCTTTAGCGGTTGCTTCGTCCACACCACGAATTTCAAACATCACGGTGCCAGCTTTAACTTTAGCTGCGAAGTATTCTGGGTTACCTTTACCACCACCCATTTTAACGTCAAGCGGTTTGCGGGTAACTGGGGTGTGTGGGAAAATCCGAATCCAGATTTGACCACCACGTTTGATGTGGCGGGTCATTGCCTGACGAGCGGACTCAATTTGACGTGAGTTGATGCGCTCGTTGTCGAGGCTCATTAGACCCCAGTCGCCGAAAGCGACAGTGTTGCCACGGGTAGCTCGGCCATTGTTACGACCTTTGCGAACTTTGCGATATTTAGTTTTCTTTGGCAATAACATAGCTTAACTCCTTTCTCCTTTGCAAATCCAGACTTTAACACCGATGATACCTTCTGGAGTTTGAGCAGTTGCACAGTGATAATCAATGTTTGAACGGATGGTGTGTAGAGGCACTGAACCTTCAATCATTTTCTCACGGCGACTCATTTCTGCGCCATTTAGACGACCGGCAACTTCGAGGCGAACGCCTTTAGCGCCAGCTTGCATGGTGTTTTGCAGTGCCATTTTCATTGCACGGCGGAAGTTGATACGGCGTTGTAATTGATGAGCGATGTTCTCAGCAACTAATTTAGCTGAGAGATCTGGGCGACGTACTTCTTCGACATTGATTTTTGCTGGTAAACCAGTGATTTTTTCGATGTCTTGGCGAAGTTCAGTCACGCCAGCGCCACCTTTACCGATCACTACACCAGCTTTCGCAGTGTAAATTGTAATGGTGATGGCGTTTGATGAACGCTCGGTTTTAATGTTAGCGATGGTTGGGCGTTGGTTGAACTTCTGCTCAATTAAATCGCGAACTTGTTGGTCTTCTTTAATGAAGCGGGCGTTTTCCGATTTGCTACGAGTGAACCATTTAGTGGCCCATTTTTTGTCAGCTTGAAGTCGGAAACTGCGAGGATGGACTTTTTGACCCATTATTTCTTCTCCTCTTTCTTCTTAGTTGCTGGCTTAGCAGCGGTTTTAGTTGAAGCTTTAGCTTTTGCTTCGGTTTTAGCTTTTGGCTTCACTTTCTCAATACCCGTAACTTCAATCAAGATGTTACAAGCTTTTTTCTGGAAAGGCAGAGCTCGACCACGGCTAGCTGGGATGAAGCGCTTGAGGCGTTTACCAGCGGTTACCGATACGGTGTGAAGCATCAAACCATTAGCGTCTAAATTGTGGTTAAAAGTTGCGTTGGCTTTCGCTGATTCAATCGCTTTTTTAACTGGAGTAGCGGCGCGACGTGGAACGTGAGCTAGGATAACTAGCGCGTCTTCAACACTGCGACCACGTACTAAGTCAGCGACGATGGCAACCTTGCGTGGAGCTTGGTCGACATTTTTGGCGTAAGCGCGGACGATAATTTTATCTTGTGCCATTATTTATCCTTTCCTGCGTGTTTGCGGAACTTACGGGTTGGGGCGAACTCACCAAGTTTGTGACCAACCATGTTTTCGGTGATTAAAACTGGAATGTGAGTTTTGCCGTTATGAACAGCGATAGTGCGACCAACCATTTCTGGGCTGATGCTACTTGCGCGCGCCCAAGTTTTGATGACGGTTCGATCATCTGGACCGAGAGCGGCGATTTTTTTCGCCAGCTTGAAGTCAACATAAGGGCCTTTTTTGAGTGAACGACTCATGGGTTACCTCTTTCTCTTTGCTTCATGACGACTGCGAACAATCATCTTGTTAGTTGATTTATTACGACGAGTTTTACGACCGAGCGCCAATTTACCCCAAGGAGTGCGAGGCGCTTTACCGGTTCCGTGACGACCACCGTCACCACCACCGTGAGGGTGATCAACAGCGTTCATAACAACACCACGAACGGTTGGGCGAATGCCCTTGCGTCGTTTGCGACCGGCTGAGCCGATGCTGATGTTTTGATGTTGAACGTTTGAAACGGTACCAATAGTAGCCATAGCTTGGACTGAAATCTTGCGAACTTCGCCTGATGGCATTTTAATCTGAGCGTAATCGCCTTCTTTGGCCATTAATTGAGCGCTTGCACCAGCGGCACGGACTAATTTAGCACCGTTGCCTGGAACGATTTCGATCGCATAAATGAATGAACCGACTGGGATTTCTTCGAGTTTCA
>CAMUQR010000005.1 GCA_947097085.1 uncultured Candidatus Saccharibacteria bacterium
TGAATTGCGCAATAACCCATTCAAACGTCGACACATTATCAACTTGTGGCAGTATCAAGACATGTCCGAACCACATGGCCTCGACCCGTGCGCTTATGAGACAAGTTGGTCTGTCCGTCCACTCAACAATATACCGTTTCTGGACATGACGCTAATACAGCGTAGCTCAGATTATTTAGTCGCTGGCCACATCAATAAGTTACAATACGTAGCACTCATGATGATGGTGGCACGCCATTGCAGGTTTGAGTTGGGCAATTTCTGCCATTTTGTGCAAAATCTGCACATCTATGACCGACATTTACCCCAAGCGGAACAACTCCTGGAGCGCTATAACGAGTATAAACGTTATTTCAATACGGTGAAATCTGCTCATCCTCATACTCCAGATGTAGTTTTGTTTCAAGATAAGCATTCTGACTGCATTGACGATGTGCGACTTGCGCAACAACCAAAATTAGTGTTAAATCCATCAAAAGTCGAATTTCAAGATATCGAAATCACGGATTTTGAGCTAATTGATTACCATCCAGACACAGAAAATATGGATCGATTTGATATCGCGATCTAAGCAAAAAGGGGTTGAAATAATGTCAGAAATTCTTAAGGCAACAATTCTGGTCGCAATGGACCAAAACCGCGCCATTGGAAGAAACAATCAACTGTTATGTGATCTCCCAAAAGATCTCGAAGCTTTCAAAGAGATGACTCTTGGCCAAGTAGTGATCATGGGTCGCAAAACTCAAGAATCACTCCCTCATGGCTATCTCGATAAACGTCATAATATTGTCGTTACAAAGCAAGAACACTTGAGTGATGATCGCTTGATTATCACTCACAGTCCTGTACAAGCCCTGCTTCGCGCTAATGTTATTGTTCAAAATAGCAATAACATTGCCACGGGGATATTCGTAATTGGCGGACAGCAAATCTACCAAGAGTTTATTAAGCGAGATTTAGTTGATAAAATTATCATCACCCAGATTTTGCATAAGTTTGAGCAATGTGATGCATTTTTTCCGCAACTTGAACTTGATAACTGGCACCTTGCCAATAAACCTGTCAAAATAACCGATGGCGGTTACAAGACGGAAAGACAAGTTTATGCTAAAATTAAAGCATGAACGGAAAATACATTGTAATTGAGGGTACTGACGGGTCAGGTAAGTCAACCGTCAGTGCCAGACTGATTGAGAAACTCAAAGCAGAGGAGGGGGTGAAGATCTGGTCAATCCACGAACCTGGCAGCACGCCGATCGGGGAGGCCATTCGCACTATTGTCAAAGATGCTAGCTTAGAGCGCTCGCCGCTGACCGAATTACTACTGTTTACTGCAGCTCGAGCTGAGCTAGCCGAGCTCATCAAACAGAAATTAGAGGCTGGCGTATGGGTAATTTCGTCAAGAAATTACTTATCGTCCATTGTCTATCAGGGCACAGGACGAGACTTGGGTATGGATTATGTTCAAAAAGTCTGTGATGATTTATTGCCAGATTTTTACATTCATCCAGACTTAACAATCGTTATCGATGTCGATACTCAAACCGCGTCTGATCGTCGTCACCAGCGCGATGCGGAAGCTTCTCAGCGTGATGCGTTCGAATCGCGCGATGAGACTTTTCAACAGAAATTAGTTGATGGTTATCGTACGATTGCTAGCAAGCAGAGCCTGCCGATACTAGACGGCCGTCATTCAATTGACCAGCTCGCTGATGAAGCTTACGAGCTGATTCGTAGTCACCTCCTTTGATTTTTTGAAAAACCACTCTGAATTATGTCAGGGTGTTTTTTATTTCAGCAATAAAAATACCCCACAAGGCGAGTAGGGTATTTTTATTGGAGGAGCTGGAGGGGCTCGAACCCTCGACACCCTGCTTAAGAGGCAGGTGCTCTAACCAGCTGAGCTACAGCTCCAAAACACTGGTTATTATACACCCAAACTCTGTTTTTTTCAAGGTTTTATCGCTAATAAAGCATCTCAATATCCGCACCCAACGAATTAAGACGGCGCGCAAAATCCTCATATCCCCGATTAATAGAATAGACGTTACGTAAAATTGACTCACCTTTTGCGGCTAGCATACCGAGCATAATCACCACCGCTGGACGCAAGGCAGGTGGAGTGACGATTTCCGCTGGACGAAAATCAGTCACACCTTCGATATAAATACGATGCGGATCGAGCAGTTGATTACGGACATTAAGCTTTGACAATTCCGTCAGATAAATCGCCCGATTCTCATACACCCAATCATGAATCAAAGTTCGACCTTGCGCCTTAGAGGCAATAATTGCAAAAAACGGCAAGTTATCGATATTTAGACCAGGAAATGGCATAGGGTGAATTTTATCAATTGGTGCCACCAACTGTGATTTATAGAGCTTGATGTCGACGAGCTTAGTTTGACCATTACGCGATAAATAAACTGGTGATTGTTCAAACTTCAACCCCATTGTGCGCAAAGTCTCTAATTCTATTTCCAAAAAATCAATCGGCGCACGACGAATTTCAATCTCTGAATCAGTCACAATTCCAGCCGCGATAAAACTCATCGCCTCAATTGGATCTTCACTAATTTCATATTCCACATCGCGATTAATATCAGCCTGACCATAGACCGTCAGATGAGTAGTGCCAACACCATCAATTCGAATACCTAGCTGTTGCAGATAAAAACAAATATCTTGCACCATATAGTTCGGACTAGCATTGTGAATATGGGTAATTGCGTCTTTTGAAGCAGCTGCAAACAGAATATTTTCCGTCACGGTATCACCTCGCTCAGTCATCACGATTGTTTTTTCAGCCACTCGTGGATCAGTGACGGTCGCGTGATAAAAATCATTCTTGGTTTCGATCGCCAAACCAAACTCACGCAGTCCCGCCAAATGTGGTTCCACCGTGCGCTTGCCGAGATTACAACCACCAGCATACGGCATCTTAAACTTCGGATAACTATTCATGATTGAACCCATCATCATTAGCACGCTACGAGTGCGTTTGGCGGCTACAATGTCCATCTCGTCGAGTTTTAATTTCATTGGTGGGGTAATTTCCAAATCAGCACCACCGTTAATCCAACGCAGTTTCACACCAATACTCTCTAGTACCTCGATAATACGATTCACTTCCTCGATATGTGGTACGTTTTTCAGAGTCGTACGACCTTTATTAATTAAACAACCACACAATAAGCCCACCGCTGCATTTTTTGATGAACGAATTTCGATCGCGCCGGTCAATTCTCGACCACCGTTGATTTTAAAATGAACTGTACCTTTTTTATTAAACGCCAGAAGCTCAACATGCAGAGCTTCCGAGATTTTTTCAATCATCTCGATACTTAGGTTTTGATTACCATTTTCGATGCGATTCACAGCTGATTGCGAGGTACCAATTTTTTTTGCCAGTTCCGCCTGGGTCATCTGTCGCCAAGCGCGCGTTTGACCGATTAACTCACCAATTTTTAGTTTATAATTTGAGGGTTCCATTGTCATTTTCTCCGTTTTTGATAAAATATCACCACCGAGATAATATACTTATGGTGATATATTAAACTATAAACTCATTATAACTAAACACAGCTGCAAGTGCAAGCACTTCTTTTAAGATTCAAGCACTGCCTGTAGGTCAGCAAGCGAGATTTCAATCATCCGCTGATCACTAACTTCACCAGCAATAATTGACTTAGCGACAATATTTTCGACTGATTTTTGAATAATCCGACGCATTGGACGAGCACCTAATTGCGGATCATAACCCTTATCGACCAGATAGTTTTTAGCTTCATCGCTAACTGAGACTTGGATTTTTTGATTGGTGAGGTTTTTATTAAGACTAGCTAAAATTAAATCAACAATCTGAAGCAGTTCTGGTTTTTCCAACGGCTTAAAAATCACAATTTCATCAAAACGATTCAAAAACTCCGGTCGGAACTGATGCGATTGAATTAAATTATTAATAAATTCTTGTTCAAAATCGCTAATTTTAACACCACGGTTGATATAATCTTGAATCTCCAGCGCCCCAGCATTGGACGTTGCAATAATAATCGCATCACGAAAACTCACTTCTTTATTGTCTTCATCACGTAAAATACCTTCATCTAACACCTGCAATAATGTTGTCAGTACTGATGCATGGGCTTTTTCAATCTCATCAAGTAAAATCACCGAAAAAGGTTTAGTCATCACCTGAGCTGTCAAGCTATGTGGATTTTTTGCCCCGCTCTCAATCAAGCGCGCCACATCCTCCACTGTTACAAATTCGTTTAAGTCCAAGCGAATTAAATTATCTTCGCCGTTAAAATAAACTTCACTCAGAGCCTTGGCTAATTCAGTTTTACCGACACCAGTCGGACCAAGGAACAAAAAAGTACCAATCGGACGATTCTGATTACGCACGCCAGCCCGCGCTCGTCGCAGAGCGTCACTCACCACTTGTACCGCTCGCACCTGGTTAATCATCCGCTCATGAATCAGATTTTCAAGATCGAGGAGCTTCTGACGCTCATCAGACTGCGAAACCGCCGAGATTTTAACACCAATAGTTTTTTCGAGCGCCTGTTGCACTGACACGAACCGCACCAATCCTTGTTCGTGATAACTCGCCGCTGATTCCAGTAGCTTGATTGCCTGTCCGGGCATCGCCACATCGTGAATATAGCGACTGCTCAGCCGATAAGCTTCTTTGAGCGCCTGATACATAAAAATTACTCCCAGGCGCGACTCCATTGCCACCACTTTATCCTGCAACACCAGCATCGTATCCGATTGCGAGGTTGGCGCCACCATAATTTTATTCAGAGCGTTAGCTAGCCCAGGTGTACGCTGAGAAATCTGTAAGAAATGTTGCTCATTCATGGTCAAAATCATCCGCAAATTGCCCGCTTCGAGAATCGGTAATAAAATATTTGTCAAATCAACTGAACCAGTCCCCTCCTCAAAGAATAATTCCGCATTATCTAAACAAACAATGATATTTTTTGCCTGATAGGCTTCACCTAAAATACGCGCCACCAGCCCTTCAAGACCGCCACGATCCGGCGCAGCTGCTACTAGACTAGCCGCGTCCAAGATAATCACCTGACGAAAACGTAAGCTATCCGCTACTTTTGCACTGGCATCCATCAATCGCTCCGCAAAACCCTGCACAATATTGGTCTTGCCAACGCCATAAGGCCCAACCAAAGCCACATTTTGCCGACCACCACCCGCAAAAGTCTCAACCATGTGATTAATCACATCTTGGTGAGCGGGAATCTTTGCCGAGAGTAGGCGCTGACCAGACAACGCCTCGGAAATATTATGCCCAAACCGACGCAACAACGGAATATAGCCAAATGACCAATCACGAGCAATCCCACCAGTTTTGACAAACTGACCAGCCTGATGTTTTAAAGCATGCAAATAATCATGCCAGCGCACCCCTTGTAGTAAATCATCATAATCCAGTTGAATTTGTGCCAAAATCCCCTGATAACCCGGAAAGTTCTTAATAATAGCCAGCGCCAAACAGCCTCCGGAAATCGTGCGTGAACCAGTTTGTTCGCGAATCGCAATGGCATCACGCCAGATTTGCTCGGTATCAGCTGAATTTTTAGAAGCAATTTCTTGAAAAAACCTCACCCCTGTCCCGAAGCGTAGTCCGATAAAAATTCCACTCGAGGTCGTCCCCACGATAGTCGCGATATCATATGGCGACGGATTATCGGGCAACCGACCAAGCACACTACTTGATAAAACATCATCCACTGTCTGGTGTTCATTTTCGATAATTTCCAAGCGATATAGATTATAACGCCACCACTGATAAACCATCACTGGTACACTCGTCATACCAAGTGCTAACCAACCGAGTGAATCTCTAATGACAATTAGACTAATACCAGAGATAACCAATCCAAATGCCATAACTTTAAGCATTAAACGCCACACTGGGCTAATACCCACCGTCAAGCGTGCCTTGCGCGATCGCAGTGATTGATGATTATATCGCGGTTCAATCATAGCGTCACTCCCATAGCCAGTAAGACCACCCCGATAATCGGTAATGATGGCGCCATCAACCACAAAATAATTTTTAATATATCAATCACAATTGTTGTAAAAATCACAATAATTGCAAAAAGCAGAACCGTTGAACGGATTAAACCACCGATAAAACGAGCAATTAGTTTATCAAGACCGGCACGAATTTTATCATCGAGCGATTGTCCGCCGGCCGAATATGAATCAATTAACCGAAATGGTGTAAATAGCGTTTTGATTAGCAACCCCACCGAAAAAAAGTCAGTAATTTTCGCCAACTGCAGTCCCAGGCGTTGCATAAAGCCCTTGAGACCATCAGCATACCACCAGCTAATAAAATCGACAAATAGCATAAGCTTATTATAACAAATCCGACGCCTAGTCGCTAGCATATTATCACTCTCACATTCTCTCTAAAAACCTCCGGGTCTTGAGAACTCGGAGGTCAAATACTTAATTCTGTAGTATCTAGCGATTATTCCAGCGATCGATCGCGTCTTTAATCACAACTTTTGCTTCTTCAATATCGCCCCAAGATTCAACTTTGGTTGAACCAGGTTTTTTCAATGCCTTGTAATTATTAAAATGGAATTCAATTTGTTTAATTAACTGTTGCGGCAAATCTGCCAAAGTCTTAATTGCGTCACCATTATTGCGATCATCAGCTGGAACGGCTACCACCTTGTCATCAACTTCACCATCATCAACAAATTTCATCACGCCAATAATTCGCGCCTCGAGATAAATACCAGTGGTCAGCGGTTTGTCAGTCACTAGCAGTACATCGAGCTCATCACCATCTTCATCGAGGGTTTGAGGGATAAAACCGTAATTAGTTGGTTTTGCAAAGATTTCTGGCTCGACACGGTCAAGTTTCATCGCACCGACTTTGCGATCCCATTCAATTTTGTGGCATGAACCAGTTGGAATCTCCACTACCATATTAATCAAACCATTCTGATAATCACCAGGGGTCAAAATCTGATTAAAATCTGCCATATTACTCCTTATACTCATTAGCTTATTTTAATTATGAGATTATTTTAACAGATAACGGAGACTAGCGCAAACCGCACCACTCGGTTTTTTAGCGCGAAGAAAATCCCACCGTAGATGATCATTATCCAGGGCGGGATTTTTATAAAAACACGAGTTTTTAGTTCAAATCAACTTTAATGCTTGGACCTTGTGAGGTAGCAATAAAAACTGATTGGATGTAAGCGCCTTTGAGGCTAGCTGGTTTGTGCGCCTGCAAGCTATCGAAGAAAGCTTTGATGTTTTCAGCGATTTTGTCAGCACCGAATGATACTTTACCAACTGACAAGTGAACGATCGCTTGCTTATCAACGCGGTATTCAACTTTACCAGCTTTAGCTTCGGTGGTAGCTTTTGCAACGTCGGTTGCAATCGTACCGCTCTTTGGATTTGGCATCAAACCGCGTGGGCCAAGAGTACGAGCGTATTTACCAAGTTTTGGCATATAAGCCGGAGTGGTGATTAAAATATCGAAGTTTAACACACCTTTATCGAGCCGCTGCAAGAACTCTTCATCAGCGACAATGTCAGCACCAGCTTTGGTGGCTTTGTCGTGTTCGGTTTTTGGCGCGAAGACCGCAACGGCGATTTTTTTACCAGTTCCGTGAGGCAAGCTAACGGTCGCACGAATATTTTGGTCGGCTTGACGTGGGTCAACACCTAAACGCGCGTGAACTTCAACACTAGCGTCGAATTTGCTTGGGTTGGTTTCAATTGCTAATTTGGTTGCTTCATCTAAGCTATAAACCTTGGTTTTATCGATTTTAGCGTAAGCTACTTGGTATTTTTTGCTTCGGCGTTCCAGCAGTGAACGAGTTTTTGGTGCTGGGCCTTTTTCTTTAGTTGCTACGGCATCACCTTGAGCAGAAGTATCACCCGCTTCTTTGCGAGCTTCTTTTTCGGCTTTTTCTTCCGCTTCTTTGAGCGATTTTTCGCTACGCTTACCAGCTTTAGCAACTTTAGCTTCACGACCAGCGATTACCGCTTCGTCTTTTGCTTCAGCTTGTTCTTTAGCGTTTTTAATCGCTTCGTTAATTTCAGCGATTGTATTTTTGTCAGATACATCTAGCTTCATGCTTTTTGCCAGTTCTAACAACTCACCTTTTTTCATAGTCATAAGATGAAAATCCTTTCTGTGGTCATCACGAGTTTTTCTAAACTCTGCCAACAATTACTTTTAATAGCTAGATTTTATCATTTTTCAGGTTAAAAAGCAAGCAAGACACATCAGCAAGTTTAATTGATAAAAAATGTTATAGTTATTGATTTTTATCTTATTTTATGCTATAATAAAGAAATATTCTAATAGTGTTGTAGAATTATAAACAAAGGAGACTTAATGTTCAAAAGTGGATTTACATCTGCTCGTTTTCAGATGTCAAAAAATTTTCTAATGATTGGCGGATCGCTCGTGGTTATTGCCGGATTATTCGGTGTGCTTTGGCAACAAAAGACCAGCCAACTCGTCCAGGCTATCAGTGAGCTACCGGCCCAAACTCAGCCATTAGCACGTCAAACAACCGAGACAACTACACCGACCGCCCCAACCCAAACCACTTCTCAGCCGGCTACCGCCGTCGCCACCACTCAACCAACTCAACCAGTTCCAGTCCCGGCTCAGCCAAAACAGCCCCAAACTGCCTCAGTAGTTAAACCAGCCCCAGCCGTGCCAAGTTGCACACGCGTGGCGCATGTTTTACCTCAACCGATTGACTTAATCAACCGCCCAGACGGCTTGACGCACATTATCGAGCCGACCCTTTATTTTCGGGTTTATGGTCGCGATTCACACACCATTCAGCAACAAATTTGGCGCTGTTCACCTGATATTGGTCATCGCCAACTCCATGCCATTTCACAAAGCCGAATTGATTTAAGTTATGGTCAATTTCAACTACCACTATCTGATACCTGCAAGCTCACCAATGTCAAAGTTGGTTTGCGTACCCTAATGACCTTGCCAACTTGGCAGGCGGACGAGTGGACGCCAACTACCACCAAACAAGCCATGAATCGTTTTTTGTCGGGAATTTTAGTCCACGAACGAGGTCATGGTCAAATTGATCGTCAATATGCCGAAAAGCTCCTCCATCGTTTGCAGGCCATTCAAGCACCATGCGCTAGCTTAATTTCAGAAGTGCAAATGGTCGCTAATCAGGTACAAGCCGAATTACGTTCCGCCCAACAAGCGTATGAACTTAAAACCAACTACGGTGCTAACCAAGGCGCTTGGCTATAAACATCTCAACTCCAATTTTAAAAATCCCGTGGCATACAGCCACGGGATTTTTATTTAACTTCGATTAACAATCGGTTTAGTCAACGACTTCGACACCCATTGAACGCGCAGTACCAGCAATAATTTTGATAGCACCCTCGAGATCAATCGCGTTGAGTTGGTCTTTTTTGATTTCGGCAATTTCTTCAAGCTGAGCACGAGTAATTTTACCAACCTTGTCGGAATGTGGTTTACCTGAACCTTTTTGGATGCCGATTTTTTCACGAATCAGGTCATCAACTGGCTGACCTAGGCTTTTCCAAGCAAAAGTTCGATCATCAAACACTTGCAGGTGAACAATCACGTTCTTACCCATTAGATCTTTGGTTTTTTCGTTGAATGGGTTGATGAAATCCATCATATTCAAACCCCATTGACCCAAAGTTGAACCAACTGGAGGACCAGCAGTCGCACGACCAGCTGGAATACGGAGTTTGAGATTACCGATCACCTTCTTTTCTTTTTTTGCCATAATTCTTTTACTTCCTTTAATTTTTAAATTGATTAAATTCAGTGCGTAACTCTTTTATTATACACTATTTATCAGGCGGAAGCAATAACAAGTCCGACAATCAACTCGCTTGTTGATCAATTCATTTAATTAATTATTCAATAATTTTACGATTACGCAAGTCAGTCTCTAGCCTAGTCTGGTTATCCAGCGCACCCCGAATTGAGAAGAACGCACCATCAACCTGTTTTTGCAAGGAGTGTAACTGCATAAAAATCACCGCCATCAGCGCTACCAGAACGATATTAGTCACAATCAGCACTTTAATCAGCTTGTTTTGACAATCTTTTTTCACAAAATCCACCTTTCTTGATGTTCAAAAGCTATTCTAAGCTTAAGCTAATTATGTATTAAATCTTCTTAACCTGCAAGATATCGAGCTCGACTGGCGTTTCACGACCAAACATGCTGACCATTACCTTGAGTTTGCCTTTTTGAGCGTCAATTTCAGAAATCATACCCTCAAAACCTTTGAACGGACCATCAATAATCGACACCACTTCATTAATGTCAAAATCAATGTGATGAGTTGGCTCTTCTACACCCATGCGCTTGCGGATTTTGGCGATTTCTTTATCCGATACTGGAGTTGGAGTAGTTGAAGTTCCCACAAAACCAGTCACACCTGGCGTATTGCGCACCACGAACCACGACTCATCAGTCAAGTTCATCTCGACTAGCACATAACCTTGGAAGATTTTTTTGTCGATAACTTTGCGCTTACCGTTTTTGATTTCGATTTGTTTTTCTTTAGGAACAATCACGTCGAAAATCTTATCCGCCATCTGAACACTGTTGATGCGTTGGCGAATTCCCTCGGCAACTTTTTCTTCGTGGCCAGAGTAAGTGTGAATTGCGTACCACTGGCGAGTTGAGTCATATCGATTTGCTTTTTTTGCCATATTATTTTTCCTTTATTATTTAAGCATTAATTTAAAAATGTAAGAGAAGAGATTATCAAGTGCCAACACTAGCACCAAGAAGAATAGTGAGTAGCCAACCACAGCGAAGACCATCGCCCAGGTTGATTTACGGCTTGGCCAGTGGACTTTTTTGAGTTCGAGCCAGGAGTTTTTTAAGTAGCGATTGAACAGAATTACTGGTTTAAACACCTTAGTTAGCACTGAACCAGAACGCTTGCGGGTTTTGACCTTAGCGCTGGTTTTAACCTTGGTGATATTGGTTGTCTTGTCAGCTTTAGTTGTTTTTAACACTTCGGTGGTTTTGGTATTTTTGGCGGTTTTGGCTGGAACACTAGCTTTGATTTTGGTCACTTTCGTGCCAGCTTTGGTTGGTTTGGGGTCAACCTTGGCCTTGATTTTGTGAACTTTGGCTTGTTTACTCACTTCACTTCTCCTTTAAATTAAAAAATTCTGCTTATAAATGAATTTAAGCAGATTGTCAAGCTTCATTATAGCGCACCAGATGGCGTTTGTCAATTATTAAACTAGCAACAGTCGGGCTTTTTCGGGTCAGGCAAACGACGACCTTTCCATGCTACCACCTGGAATTTATTATAAACAATGCTAAAAAACAACAACCATAGTTCCTGCAAAAACGCCCACGGCCAGTTAACCAGCCCCAGCAGCCAACCCCGTGCCCAACTAATTCTGGTATAGCACACGCTCAACCAGCTCAGCGCCAATATGCCGATTAGATCAATGATTTGCACCCACCATAGGTTAGTCAAAAACAGATTACTGGTGCAAATCACCATACCGTTGACAATAATCATCAGTACCACTAGCACATTAGCCTTGAGCCAGATTGATTTATCAAACACCGGCCCATTTGTGCGCACTGCCGTCATCAACTGTGACTGCCAATCTTTTTCGTGGGTAACATGCAAAAATCGATTCGCTACCAAGAAACGATACTGATGCTTGCTATAGAAATAACTAGCTAATACCGATTCTGGTCGCACGGTCGCACGGTGATGTTCCCAAAAATTACCGTATTGCTCAAGCTCATCAACCTTAACCAGCCAAATACTGGTGCTAGTCGCCGGAAAATTACGCGAATGCAAAATTAATTCCCAAAAAAATCGCAACGTCCCGAAAAAGACATTCGGACATAGTCGATCGCGTTTCGGCATCACACTCAACATCGCCAGATTTTTATCAAGCGCATAACGAATCATCGTTCCCAAATCACCCTCACCGACAATCGTATCAACACTCATAAAAATAATATATGAACCAGTCGCCTGTTCAGTCAGTTGCGCCATAGCATGATTTTTACCAACCCAGCCCTTTGGTAATTTTGCGCCTTTAATAAACCTTACACCACGCTGTGCAAATTGTTTGACTACGTCTGAGGTGTTATCAACCGAGTCATCATCTAGCACAATTACTTCCATTTTTGGATAATCACTAGCGAGAACACGCTCCAAACAAGCCTCGATGGCTTGATGCTCATTACGCGCTGGAATGCAGACCGACACTGCTGGCAAATCCTCAAAGCGCCGATAATCATCATATGCTCGATTCAGGCGAAAATGTTTTTTTGCAAACCATAAACGCTCTAAGAATGCCCCACTGATAATCATCAGACAGCCAGCAAAAATAATCGATAATAAATCAAAACTAGTCATTATCATAAGTATAATAGACCAGCGCAGTTTTGTAAAATATTTAAATTACTTCTTCAGTCGCGTGGTCTTTGGTAATATCAGACTAAAAGTTGAGCCAAAACCTATCCGACTTTTTACCTTCAGTTGTCCGCCCAGCTTATGCGCTAACTGTTTTGCCACATACAGTCCAAGACCCAAGCCACTGTTATCAGCCGTTCGATAATCTTTAACCTGATAAAACTTGTCAAAAATCTGAGCTTGTTGGTTTTTGGCGATACCTAGACCAGTATCAATCACTGCGATTTCTACCTGACGCGCTTTAACAGACGCGGACAGGGTAATGCCACCAGTTTCAGTATACTTCAAGGAGTTAGTTAAGAGATTTTGTAAAATTTCTTCCAAATAAGCCGAATTAGTAGCGATTTTTGGTAGCTTCGGATCAAGATCCAGGTCAAACTGCAGACCTTTACCATTAACCGCTGGCTGATTTTTTTCGAACAAACCCTGCAATATTTTCGCCACATCGACCAGCTGAAATTGCACAATTTCCGCCTGTTCGGCTCGTGCTAGCGACGCCAAATTATTAGTCGCCGTCGCAAGCTGTGTGATGTATTGATGAGATTTTTTCAGCGCATGAACGAGCGAGAGCGGATCGGTTTTTTTAGTTAATAATGCTTCCACCTCTCGCAATCCCATTTCAGCCTGAGCAATCGGCCTATGCAGTTCTTGACCAATCACCCGCGCAAATTCGTCACGCTCAGCCATCAGATTACGCTCAAAAGTCACATCACGCCACATCAACAAACACTCGCCCATCTCTGCCACGCCATAAGCATTCTTAATTGGTGCAATGGTCAGTTCTAGTCGGATTTTTTCACCATTAGCATCAACATAAATCAGCTGATCCGTAGTTCTAACGGTATGAGTAGCCCGAATTAGCTCATCTAGCTGCACCGACTGATCGTCCAAATCAGTCAATGTTAATATCTTACTCAACTCTCGACCCACAATCTGATCATTCAATTCAAACATAGTCGAAGCAACATCATTACATAGAGAAATTTTCGAATCCTGATCTACCCGCATCACACCACAATCCAGGTTGTCGATTAAAGTTTTAATACCATCATCAGCATCTGTCACAGCGTATTTGGTAGTTTTCGAGGGTGCAGTGAGTGATTTATCGGAATTATATAAGCTTAAAATCAACAGCACAGCTCCATAGACCACTCCGCTTAGCACCATCAAACTCTTCGTGCCGTAGCCAGTACTCGTCAAACCCGCTATTTTCCCACTAAAAATCACCAGCATTTCTAAGCCAATCATATTAGCAAACACCAGCCCAAAGTTAGCATAGAACAGACTATTAAACGCTATACTCGCCAACACCGCCATTGTTAGCGAGCTAATATCTTGTGCCAAACCGATATAGATACTAAGCATAACGATACTAAAAATTAAGTAAAGCGTACGTGCCTTCGGTAAGTTCGGTTTGGTAGGTAGCTTAAACAGCAGTTGATAAATCACCAAACCAACACTCCAAATTACTACTACTGCCAATGGCCACAGTACGCTATCCAGTGGCGTACTATCAGAAATTGGCGCAATCACAGCATCAAGCGCAATAAGTAGAGGCGACAGCCACAACAAACCATCACAAATCACCTCAAGATATTGCATTAACTGTTGCCAGCGATATGATTGCCCACCGTTGTTCATAAGATTATTCTTTAATTATATTCAATCACTTCCCAGTCAAAGTTAATGTCACGAGCATACCCACCGCTACCACAATCAGCTGTAATACTAGACGCTGTCGTACTTTTAATATTGACAGCTGCGCTAATCTCACGATGATCTTTATCTACGCATGATCCATTAATGCGCATACTGCTTTTTGCTGGATTGACTGCGTTAAAATATACTGACACCGCGCCTTCCCAAGATCGCTGATAAAAGCTACCAGTTCCACGCTGAACGCTCTTCACACCACCAGCCGCTGGAGGGGTTGGCGTCACTAAAGCTGCTGATTTAATACGATTCCATTTCGCACCCCAGTTATCATGAAGCACATCCATACCAGCCATAGTATTATTGTCCGTACCACGATTACGCGCCACTAATACGTCATATAATTCTGAAATGCGCGATTTTACACCAGATTCAGGCGAACCAGCGATTTGCTCAGCTGATGCCGACTGATTAGGTTTAATATTCCGCGTGATAATCCCATAACCAACTACAATTATTGGTAACGCGACAAGAATCGGCAATAACTTAAGCGGTGTCACGCTAAAATTAATTGGATGACGCCAAAAATCTCTAATTTTACTAAAAAATAACTTCATTGTAGATTTAGATACAGAACTCTTTTTCATAATGTCATTTTAACATAAGCATGACGTAATCGTCAATTTTACAGGTTAAACATGTGGCATAAATTGTTTGAGCTGTGACTCACATTGGCGATAATTAGGCATAATCCGCCCGACCTCCGCCCAAAATGCCCGACTATGGTTCATCTGACGCAAGTGACATAGTTCATGAATCAGCACATAATCAATTAGCTCATTCGACAAACTAACCAAACCAATGTTCAGCGTAATGATACCTCTAGACGAGCAACTGCCCCAACGCGTCGAAGCGTGAGATAATTTCGCGTTTTGATACTTAAAACCATGCTCACGCGCCAAAAATGCTAACCGTGGCAACAAAATCTCTTTGGCTTGTTTTTTGAGTAGTTTTTTGACGTAAGGGCGAATTTGTGCCTGCACACTCTCGTCCTCAATTTGCCTGTCCATCGGCAACTGCACCACGAGAAAATTCGGTCGTACTTTAATTTGACACTGAGTCAAGCCCGCATCATATTCCAACTTCAGGAGATGAGTTTTGCCAATCACCATCCCTGGCAGATAATGATTTTTCGCCCGATGATCGTTGATAATTTTGGTAATTTGCGGATGCGAAGTCCGTAGGAATAATTTCAAAGCCAGCTTCGGTACACCAAGTGGCGCGGTGATTTTTGGTTGACCATTCGTCCCCATCCGAAAACTAATCCGAGTCGCCCCACGTCGCCGATAGACGGCAATCGCACCGAACTCCGAATCTAAAGTTTCCGTCATATTCTCATTAATTTAACCAAAAATTCGCAAGCGACGCTTAGGACTACTCGCATCTGCATTGTTTGTTGCTTTGCGCTCTGCCATCGGCAAACTCCGCTCGGCGGTTGGCTTTGAATCACCAGCGATGCGCTTTAGCACTGATCGATATTGCATTTTGAACGAATGCTTACCACTGATAGCAATTGGTTTTTCCATTTCGTTCGGCGGAGTGAAACGACGTTTCAAATCATCAAATACTTCCGGTGTCATCAAGAAATCCTTTGGATGATTGCGATTGAGACGGATAGCCCGTAGTTTAGACTCGGCATCGACATTTTGTACCCAGATTACTACCGGCTGATAACCATATTGACGAGCCAGCTGGGCATAGCGTTGCCGATCCACTCGACTATAGAGATTACCTTCAAGCAAAATACTTTGTTTGGTTTTAAAGATTTCGCGTAAAATATCTGCACCATAGCGAGTCAACTGAGCGTCTTCCTCACGACTAAAATTCGGCTCACTAAACATGAAAAAACGCCATTTGTTCAGATTAATAAATGGAATTTGATACTCTTCTGAGAACTTTTCAGCAAAAAAGGTTTTACCAGAACCCGGCAAACCAACCAAGAAAAATAGCTTAGGTATTGGACGGTTTTGGACAGATGACAGAGGGCTTTGATTCATGATGTTATTATATCAAGCGTGTAAATATTTAGCAATTTTTAGAGCCGCTTTCACTCCGTCGCCAACTGCTACGGCGATTTGACGATCGACGCCCGCCACAATGTCACCAGCCACAAACAAACCATCAATTTGCGTTTGATTTGCTTGCGCCACGATAAAGCCTGCTGGATCTAACTCCAAGCCCAACCCGTCAATAAAATCCAACTGAGGCACCAAACCAATAAACACAAACACGCCGTCCACTGCTAATTGCTCAGTCTGGCCATTTCGCTCAACTTCCACGCCCGAAACCTGAGCGTTTTGACTGAGAATCGCCTTAGTAGTAGTCTGAGTATGAACTTCGACTTGGCCAGTTTTTACCAACTCTTCCAACTCCGCCTTGAGCGCTTCAGTCGCGGTCAATTCCCCCAGAGTGATCAAATGAATTTTGGAAGCAAATTTTGCCAAAAACAGCGTTTCTTCGACTGCTGAATTGCCACCACCAATCACGGCAATTGGACGATTTTTATAAAAAGCACCGTCGCAGGTTGCACAAAAATGCACACCCGAGCCAATCATTTCTGCCTCACCAGGCACGCCGAGTTTGCGATAGGTTGTACCAGTAGCAATCAACACCGATCGAGCCTTATAAGTCTGACCGCCAGCCACCACTTCAAAACCATCCGCAGTTTTTTGCACCGCTTCGGCTTTAGCGTAATTAATTTTGACGCCACAAGCCTTAGCCTGATCAGTCATGTTTTTGGCAATTTCAAAACCAGTCGCACCTAGCTGATAACCAGGATAATTATCAACTTTAGAAGTTAGCGCCATCATTCCACCAGTTAATCCTGCTTCTAAAACCATAGTCGATTTTAAATCACGCGCCGTATAGATTCCCGCCGACAAACCAGCCGGACCGCCACCGATAATAATTACATCCCAAATTTGTGGTTGCTTGACTTCAGTCATGTTTTGTTCCTTTTCGCTTAATCGTTAAGTTAAATTATAATTCGGCTTTTGGAATACCGTCTTTTTGCTCTTTAGTCATTGGCGGAATGAGTTTAATAATAAACTTCAGTGGTGATTTGGCTGGAATATCGCCTTTGGCTTGATCACCGTAGGCTTTTTGGTAAGGAATAGCGATTTCACGCACGCCACCGATTTTCATGCCTTTAATACCTTCTTTCCAGCCTTCAATTAGACCCGAACCGCCTTGTAGTGGTGTTTTTAATTTGTTGTTATCAAACGAACTATCAAACACTTTGCCATCAGCCAACCAGCCGATATAATACGCTTGATAGTCGGTTTTTTCATCGACATCAGCGCCGTCACCAACTTTTAAGTCAGTTTTAGTTAATTCTTTGATTGATTCGGCATTATAGGCTTTATTAGAATCTTTGTACGTCTTAAATTCATCGTAGTATTTGGCTGATAATTCATCGCCAATTTTTTGCAAATATTTAGAGCGCTCCTCAACCTGTTTCATATATTTTTCTAAACGCTTTTTTTGCTCAGTCATCTGGCGCTCGCTAGCTGGATATTGTGGTTGATTATTTTGGTTTTTCGAACTCATAATCATCGATACATACATCACGATGGTGCTGACCATCATAAAAACAGCAATGAAGCCAAATAAAATCCGCTGGCTAGTTGGGGTTTTAGTCATTTTCCTTCTCCTTTTTTATAAACTATAAACATTCAAAATTCTCTGCTTATTATATCAAAAAATCCTAAAGTTTGATATAATTTTAATATTAAATAAGGAGTAAAAAATGAAGGAATTTTTTAAAGAATTCAAAGAATTCGCGATGAAAGGCAATATCGTTGACCTCGCCGTAGCAGTGGTTATCGGTGGAGCATTTGGTAAAATCGTCACCTCATTAGTCAATAACATCATTATGCCACTGCTTGGTGTGATTATGGGTGGCAACGACCTCGCTGGATTGAATATTACCGTTGGCAACGCTGTCGTGACTTATGGCGTGTTCTTACAAAACATTGTCGATTTCTTAATTATCGCGTTGGCAATTTTTGTCACAGTTAAAGGTATTAAGAAACTCGAAAAATTAAATCCAATTGCCAAGCGCGCCAAAGAAGAAGCTGACGCTAAAGCTGAAAAAGTCGCCAAACTGCCTAGCGAAGCTGAACTGCTAATCGAAATTCGCGATTTACTCAAAAAAGCCCCAAAAGCTAAAAAATAATCTTTAACCTCAGCAAGTGCGACGCTTTCAACTAAGAGGTGACGCACTTTTGTTTAAATATTCCCTCATAATCTTATGCAACCGCTCGCCGAACGCCTCCGCCCTCAGACCATTGCCGACTTCGTTGGTCAGGCTAAATTAGTAGGTGATGGCAAAATTATCCGCAAAATCCTTGACGCTAAAAAACCTCGTAATTTAATCCTATGGGGACCAGCTGGTTGTGGCAAAACCACCCTCGCCCGCCTCATCGCCCAGTCAACTGGCGCCGATATGATTGAATTATCGGCCGTATCTTCCGGCAAAAAAGATGTCGAAGCCGTCCTCGAGCGCGCCCGCGCTAATCAGGCTGACATTTTGCCAACAATTTTATTTTTGGATGAAATTCACCGTTTTAACAAAGCCCAGCAAGATTTATTTTTACCATATTTAGAAAATGGCTTGATTACCTTAATCGGCGCCACTACTGAAAATCCCGCTTTTGAAATTATCACACCGTTATTGTCTCGTTCACAACTGATTGTGCTTGAAGCGCTGAGCGAAGCCGACATTAAACAGATTATTAAACGAGCCTTAACCACTCTCAAACTCAATAAATCCATCACTGACGACGCACTGGATTTTCTGGCGTGGTTATCTGGTGGTGACGCTCGCAAAGCACTCGGTACTCTGGAGTTAGCGCTTGATCTATCACCAAAACTCGATTTAAAAGCAATCAAACTCGCCGCCAACCAAGCGATTAATATTTACTACAAAAAATCCGACAATCATTACGACCTGGCGTCAGCTTTTATTAAATCAATGCGCGGTGGTGACGTCGAGGCAACATTATATTATATGGCGCGGATGCTTCAATCCGGCGAAGATCCGAAGTTTATCGCTCGGCGAATGATTATCTTCGCCAGTGAGGACATTGGTTTGGCAGGCAATGGCGCTCTCGGACTAGCTAATTCCGCCTTTGATGCCATTACGAAAATCGGCATGCCCGAAGCTAACTATGTATTGTTTCATGTCGCAACCGCCCTAGCCCGCAGTAAAAAATCGCGTCAAACCACCGATTTAATGCATCAAGCTCAGTCGCTCGCCAAGCGTTTCCCGCACGCTCAAGTGCCCCTCCATTTACGCAATACCACCTCTAATATCACTACTAACCTCGGCTACGGCAAGGATTATCAGTGGCAAGCTGGTTTTGAACACCCCAAGGGTTTTTTACCAGAGGAAATTAGTCACTAAATTTTCAATAAATAGAACTTGACAAATACAAAAATAATAATTACAATATCAATGCCTAGTTTTTTAAAAAACTAGAGTATTTTCCAAAGGAGGGAGCAGAAATGAGTAAACATTCTGTTCAAAGTTCTAATAATGGAGTTACTGTTAGGGTTGGCGCCGGAGAAAGTATCCAGCAGAATTGCAATACAACCGATGTTATTGTTACTTACGCTGGAGATACTGCAACACATGATCATTTAGTGATTAGTGATACCGGAAATGTTCTTTTTCAAGAAACATATAGACCAAATAAAAGTAAGTCATAGTTCGAACTTGTACCAAGGGCAGTTTATCTGCCCTATTATTTTAAGAAGAGGTCTTTAAAATGAATCATATTACCAATTTTATTGCACCAATTGATATTACCAACCTCGATACGCAATATCGTCAAGACCAAGTTTCGACAGTTGTGAGCTTATTGGCCGACCCCCAAGCCTTAGAGCTAATTGGCTATAATGAGCCAGTTTCTCAGCTTTTTAGTCTTGAAATAGCAATCACGATTGCTATTCGATTAGAAGCCAATCAACAAATCGACCCAGCTAGTTGGCAAGCAATGTCAAGTTTGATTAATTTGCACTTTCAGCATCAGCGACCAGAGATTTTGCAATGTAAACATTTTTCCGATAAACCATATCAAAATCTGCTACGGTTTGTCGCCGAACAAATCGCCCAAGATCAATGGCAACAATTAGTCAAACTCTCCCAATTGCCAAATTACAGCCATTACTCCGATCAAATCACTAGTTTTAGTCCCTTGTGGCTTGATTTGCTTGAGATGATAGATGTCTTCAAAAATCATAAACTGTCTAATAAACAAACAACCGATATGCAAAACACACTTATTATTTTAGTTAACTGTTTAATAGACTACTATTTTTAAACTTGATAACTAACAAAAAACGCCCGAGTGGGCGTTTTTTAAAATCTAATTCTTATGGCGTTTACGGACGTTCGGATCGAGGTATTTTTTACGTAGGCGCAGGTTCACTGGCGTCACCTCCAGCAATTCATCATCCGCCAAAAAATCCAAACATTGCTCCAAACTAAATACTCGATGCGGTGTCAGCTGAATTGTACCGTCGCTCGATTTGGAGCGCATATTTGTTAAGTGCTTCATTTTACAAACGTTGATTTCCAGATCTTCCTGACGGTTATAGATGCCCACAATCTGCCCCTGATAAACATTAACACCTGGACCAACCATCAACTCACCGCGCGCCTCAGCGGCCTGCAACGCATAAGCTGTTGTCATGCCAGTTTCAAAAGCGATTAACACGCCATTACGGTCCGACATAATCTTACCAGACAGCGGTTGGTAGCCTTTTGGCAGGCTATTCATCACCACCGTACCACGCGTCAAGGTCAATAACTCACTACGTAGACCAATCAGCGCCCGCGAGGTAATTTCATATTCTAAACGCACCACATTGTCATTGAGGTTGGTTTGAGCGCGTAATTGTGCATAGCGCTTACCCAGCGTCTGACTGACTGCACCCAAAAACTCATTATCAACTTCGATAAATAAATCCTCGACTGGTTCTTTGGTCACGCCGTCTTCTTCGATGGTAATCACTTCTGGGCGACCAACTTCAAACTCATAGCCTTCACGGCGCATTGCTTCAATCAGCACTGACAAGTGCAGTTCGCCACGCCCACTAACCGTAAAGCCAATCTCATTAGGCTCAACTCGCAGACCAACGTTCGTTTCTAGTTCCTGACGCAAACGGTCACCAATCTGACGTGAGGTGCTAAATTTACTCTCTTGGCCTTTAAACGGACTGGTGTTTGGACCGAGATAAATCTTCAAAGTTGGCGGTTCGATCTCGAGATCCGGCATTGCCTCTGGCTGATTAACACTAGCCAGGGTATTGCCAATTTTCGCATCACCGGCACCGACTAATGCCACGATTTGACCAGCATGCGCTTCACTAACTTCGACTTTATTTAAGCCTTTAAATTCAAATACTTTGTCGATTTTAACTTTTTTGGTCGAACCGTCACTGGCAATTAGTACAACTTGGTCATTGACTTTAATTTGACCGCGATGAATCCGCCCGATAGCATATTTACCTAAGAAATTATCATAATCCAGTGCCGAAACTTGCATTTGAAATTCGCCATCACCAGCCACTTTTGGCGCTGGAATGTGATGCAAAATCGCCTCAAATAATGGCGTTAAATCGGCCTCAGCACTCGGATCAGCTGGCATTTCCGCCCAAGCCTTACCTTCACGACCAATTGCGTAATAAATCGGATACTGTAGTTGCGCCTCATCGGTCGCTAGTTCCAAGAATAAATCGCTCAGACCATCTTCAACACGAGCAATATCCCGACCCGGTTTGTCGATTTTGTTAATCACCACCACTGGGCGCAGACCCATTTGCAAAGCTTTTGACAGCACGAACTTGGTCTGAGGCATCACGCCTTCTTGCGCGTCAACGATCAACAGCACACCATCCGCCATGTTCAAAGTGCGTTCAATTTCACTTGAAAAATCAGCGTGCCCCGGGGTATCAATAATATTAATTTTGTAATCGTGATAATCAACCGCGGTTAATTTAGCGGTGATCGTAATTCCCCGCTCCGATTCCTGATCACCGCTGTCCATAATCAGATGTTGCGCCATCTCCGCTTGGTTATGGCGAAAAGTATTGCTCTGCTTCAGCAGGCCGTCCACCATGGTAGTTTTACCGTGGTCAACATGGGCGACAATCGCCACATTGCGAATTTTATCAAAAGAAGTAGTCATATCTTTTTATTATACTACAAAAACAAGCTTTTTGCAAATAATTTCAGCCATTCGGCGGTCGTTAGTTCTGATGGTTTTTTCTCAGCACTAATTCCAACCGATTCCCGGTCTAAACCCGCAAAAAACTTCTGCTGAGCGAAACATTTTTCGACAAACGCCTGATACGCTGGTCGTCTACCAACCGCCAATAAGGGCTGTTCACGCAGTTTTAGCTCTAGCAAACAAGTATCAACGTTCGGTCGTGGATAAAAATCAGTTTTTTGAAGTGGACGCCGAATCCGACTAGTCCACCACGGCGCCAGACTCGCCCCTAGCCAGCCCGTAAAATTAGCCTGGTCGATAATCAATTTCTTGGCAAACTGCCGTTGCACAATCAGATAAATCGCTCGCGGTGGATGTTCAGCCGTCGTGAGCTTTTGCACAATTTGTGAACTGAGATGAAACGGAATATTCGCAAACACCTTGTATCTGTCGCGAGGCAAGCTCCAGCGTAAAAAATCAGCCTCGATGACTTCGACATTGGGAAATTTCATCATATTATAGCGCAACTTGTCGGCAGTGCGCGGTTCCGCTTCGAGCGCAATCACCCGTCGCACCCGTCGAGCCAGCGCCGAGCTAATCACCCCCGACCCCGCACCAATATCCAGCACTAAGTCGTTTTTGCGCACGTTGGAATGCCCGATTAGCTCCAGCGCCAAGCGCGGACTAACTAAGAAATTCTGTGAATAAGTATGCAGACGTTTCATTATAATTATTTTACTAAAAAACTCCCTAGTCGCCAACTCCACCCATCGAGATTGACACTGAGCGACAATATGATACAATGAGTGTGTATCCTAGCAGAGCCACTGCCTCTATTCTCACTCACTTTTGATTAATTAATCGCTTATTACCAAATTGGTTTTAATAAAATAGCAAAGGAGTTAATGATGGTAACAACATCAAGCAACAACGCCCCAACAACCCCACCAAACAAAAATAATCCAAAAGTGAATTATCGGCTGATTAGTCAATTAGTGCTGATTGTAATCGCCACCGGCGCTTTAGTTTGTCTAGCTTGGCAAAATCAACAACTCAATCAACAAAATCAACAATTAAACACTGAAATCACCGAACTGCGAAAAACTGCCAAAAAACCAACTAACCCGGCCACACCGAACAACACACAACAGCCCGGTAATACACCTAATCAACCAGGTACTCAACCCGATCATCCAGGTGACGATTTTTTCAAGCCAAGTAATGACCTAATTGATAACTTCACCGCTATTTTAAACACTCTTAATACTCAACCACTCGAAGGCTACCTCGCCAACGAAGTTAAACTGTTTTACGCTTCCAATACGCCAGCCACTACACTGACTAACAAAGCTCGTATCACTAAGAGTCTGGAATATTTTTCGGACGCCAAAATACCATGGAATTTTCGATTACCGAGCGATCATCTAGCTCACTACCAAAAGAAATTTGACAAATTATTCGGCAAAGGTTGTCTAGCTGGCGCTTCTGCTGATGTTGGTCACGTCGTATCATTCTGCTTCAATAAAGAAGGCAAAATCCACTCGATTTTCCTCTGTCGCGATCCGAGAGTATTTAATTAATCTGTGCCAATTTGTATACTACAACAATAGTATGAAAACTACACTATTAATTGTTCGTCATGGACAAACCGACTTAAACGCCCAGCATCGTATGGATGGCCAAGCGAATACTTCATTAACTCAAATTGGCTTCAATCAGATTGAAAAATTAAGCCTGTTTTTATCCAAATACAAAATTGACTCCGTTTACTCGTCTCCACTTTCTCGCTCCCTGAAAACAGCCAAGGCAATAATTAAGCGTCAGAATACACCCCTAATTACAAAGGAGATTGATCATTTTCGAGAAATTAATTGTGGCGATTGCACCGGCCTCACTCATGATGAAGTTATTCAAAAGTTTTCACAATTAAGCATAGAATGGGGCAAAAATACAGACCCACCGTTTCCAAATGGCGAAAACCTTCGAGATGTAGAAGCTCGAGCAATACCAATTATAGAACAGATTCTTTCGGTAGATGTCGGCAAGACAATTTTAATTTCTGGTCATGGCTCTTTAAACGTGGCGATTATTGGCCATTATTTACAAATACCACCCGCAATCAGATTTAAATTGCGACAAGATAATTGCTGTCTGAACATACTAGAATTTAATGATAAAAAAGAGCTGATTTTTGTACGAGGAATTAACATTTCCTCTCAAGAATAAATTGACTGTTTTTACCTGCTGGTTTTATTATAGCAAATAATTTATAATTCAATATATTCATAAAATTCATCCTTGAATCGTTTTTTTATCACTTTGTGTGACACATCTGACTGGTCGATACCGATCCACTTACGTCCAAGATTCTGAGCTGCCAAAAGTGTCGATCCGCTACCAGCAAAACAATCAAGAACTATGGAGCTGTCATTCGACGATTGTGCAATTATCATTTCTAGCATTTTTAGGTTTTTCTCTGTTGGATAAATTGGATATGCTGGATCAATGTAATTCCAAATATCCTGTATCTTTTTACCATTATGTTCATCGGCAAATTTCTTAATACGAGGTACGCCATTTTTTGACCATTCGATTAAACCCAGTTCATCAAGCTTATCTAATTCAGCTGGGTCTGTTCGCCAATGTCTACCGCTCGGCGGAAGCATTCCGCGCCATTCACTAGTTTTACCGTTAGTTTCACCGGGTGCGTGAGCAGGGACTGTATTATACCTGCGTCCAGCCTTA
>CAMUQR010000006.1 GCA_947097085.1 uncultured Candidatus Saccharibacteria bacterium
TGAGGCGGATTATGTGATTGTCTTAAATTGCAACAGTGGTAAATATGGCTTCCCATCTGGCAAAAGTGATGATCCAATTTTGAGTTTGGTACTGAGTAGTGGTGACAAGTTTCCAGATGGCGAGGAACGGCGGTTGTTTTATGTAGCGATGACGCGAGCTAAAAAAGCGGTGGTGTTTATTACTAACAAATACCGCAAGTCAAAATTTATTAAAGAATTAGAGCCATTATTAAATAATCATGATCAAACCGCCATTCGCTGTCCGCGTTGTGGTCATGGTGAAATTATCAAGCGTCAAGGGCCGTTCTCGGAATTTTATGGCTGTACCAACTGGGAATATGGTTGTGATTATCGTTCCAAGCAACCACCAACCCTATGATATAATAATCAGCATGAATTTGGAGTTAATTTTGTGGTTGTTGGTGATTTATGCCTTTATTGGCTGGTGTGTAGAGGTGATTTATACCACCGCCAGTCGAGGTATTTTTGTTAATCGCGGATTTTTGAGTGGTCCGTATTGTCCAATTTATGGCTTTGGGGCTTTGTTAGTGCTGTGGGTGACGGCGCCATTTGCTAGTAGTTTGTTCGGGCTTTTTTTAGCGGCGACTTTGCTCTGCTCGGCCTTAGAGTTGACCGCTGGGTGGTTGATGGGTATTTTCTTTAAACAACGCTGGTGGGATTATAGCGATTATCCGTTTAATATCGGTGGTTATATTTGTTTGGAATTTTCGTTGATTTGGGGTCTAGCCTGCGTGTTTATGGTCAAAATTATTCAGCCAATGCTAATGAGTGTGGCACCGCAGTTAATGAGTCGCGCTGGTCTAATTATTCTTGGTTTGATTCTGGTGGCGTTATTGGCGGATATTATTGCAACCATCAAACAAATGATCAAGCTCAAGAAACAGCTGTTGATTATCGATGAAATTGATCAGCGGATGCGCCAAATTTCAGATGGTTTGGGCGAAAAACTGTATGGTCTCAGCAAAACTGCTATCGCCGAAGTGGCTGATTTGAAACGTACACAAGACGAGGTATTAGCTACTGTAAACCGTCGCTATCGCCGTTTAATTAAAGCTTTTCCGGATTCACGGGTTAAGCAGTTTCTGACTAAACCAGTTGATTTAAAAATCGCCAATATTTTAGCCCGAGACAAAAAGCCGAAGGATTAATTATGGCCTTTAACAATAAAATCACCTCAAGTTTCAAGGTGATTTTATAAATGACATGCATGGATAAAAATTAGGCTTTGGCGGTGGATTTACGTTTAACGGCGATTGTGCTGATAGTGGCAATAATGATGAGATAAATTAGCCAGCTCGGAATATTGGTTTGGCCGATTCGTAAGTAGCCAGTGTTTGGTGCAATCAGGAAGCCAAAGGAATTTTTGGCATTGATTTTAATGTGTGAGCGAATCTCAGTGACATTACCAGCCGCATCGGTAGCTTTAATAATTACTTCGTACTCGCCATTAGCCAGGGGCTTGATCGCACCAGCTGGCAATTTCCAGCTACTTGGGCTATCGTTGGTGGCGGTATAAGTGTGTCCATTGATGGTAATTTCAATTGTAGTGTTCGGTTCGTTAACAGTGCCAGTTAGTTCTGGACTACGATTGTCATATTCGGCTTGAGGATTAAAGGTAACATCTGGTGCTACGTTGTCGATGCGAAGACCGTTTGGGTAGTTTCTAACTTGAACAATTTGATTAGTAATTAAGTCAAAACTTTCTACTTGGATATCGTAAGTACCATCAGCTAAATCTGGTGCGATTGTACCAGCTGGCAAGGTCCAACGGCCATTACGATGATTAATGGCGCGGAAAAAGCCACTATAGCCGTTGATACGAACCCGTACTTCAAGATCGGGATTATTGACTTCACCTGTGAGTTCAGGAGAGCGATTTTTGGTGCTTTTGGTGGCGTAATTCAAGACATCTGCTAGAAAAGTTAGCTGAGTAGTGCGCGTGATAGTCTGTTCTGGACAGCCACCTTTGATTTCAATAGTTAAAGTATTAGTTTGCGGTGATGGCAGGAGGTTGCTGAGTGGAACAGTGGTTTCAACGCCCGCTTGATAAGCAACAGCTTGGCTAAAAACCTGATTGCCATTTAATTTGACTGTTAAGGAATTCGCCCAATCGGTTTGAATTTTATAATTAACATGATTAGTGTTAATCGAAGCACCGTTAGCTGGCGTTGTTGATGGCATATTAACAGTCGTTTGCCCACCTTGGCAGACTTGCGTGTTAATCACGGTATCGCTCGCGGAGGCTGGTGGTACTTGATAGATAAGAGCCTGTGTTAAGATGACGGCGCCACCAACAATTACCGTGAGGATTGATCCGTTATTTTTTATATGTGTATTTAAGTTTTTTATTAGCGACATAAGTTGCTCCTAAGATTACGATAACTGTAGCGAGAATGATGAAGAAAACTGGTGAGACAAATAACACGGTTTTAGTTTCATCGATTTTTTTATCAAGACCGTTGGCTTTGAGGTGGACTTTAACTAAGGCAAAAAGCGGTGAACGATCCCAGTTAAAAGTAATGGTTTTGTCAAGACCAGGTAAGGCTAAATCGCTTTTTTGCATAGATAATTTCTGTTTGCCAAACATATCACTGATGGTGAACTCCGAATTTAGTTCATAGTGAGTATTACCAGTGTTAGTGGCTTTGAATGAGAAGTTGTTGTTTGAGCCGATATTCAGGAATGGGATTTTGACATCAGTCAGGTCACCACTGTAGTGGTTTTGACCGTCAGTTGAGGCATAAACTAGCATATTCAGACGTAAAACTGTAGCCACTCCCGAAGCTTGAACTGGTTGATTATTAATGGTTTCAACACTGATTAAGCCATATTGACCGCCATCGGGAATATCTTTTGGAGTGTTAATGGTATATTTTACGACAGTATTGCTTTTGGCTTTGACTTCAATTTCTGATTTGTCAAATTTAATCCACTTGTGAATTAAACTGCGATTATTACTCTCCGATGATGATAATTTGTAGCCTCCGTAAGAAGCGTCATACGGCGAGGCCGAAACTTTAACTT
This sequence comes from uncultured Candidatus Saccharibacteria bacterium, assembly GCA_947097085.1. Lineage (GTDB taxonomy): Bacteria > Patescibacteriota > Saccharimonadia > Saccharimonadales > Saccharimonadaceae > CAMUQR01. Next base: position 3,046 of record CAMUQR010000006.1, read on the forward strand.
TTAAATCAACCTCTCCAGAGTTATAAACCGTGAACTCTCCATTGTAAGTCTGTCCTTTTTTAAGTTCAGGAGTGGCTTTCGCAGGGGAGACAGCAAGCTCGGTTAGTTTGGTGTTAGCTGAAGCTGGTAAGTTAATAGCTAGAGCTGAAATCACGGTTAACGCGATACTGGCCAAGATAACGGTGATAGTCTGAAGAGGTTGTTTCATATAATTAATCCTTAGTTAGCAGTTGCGGTAAATACTACAGTACCGGTGTAAGCACCACTTGGTTTAGTAGCATCAACTTTTGCACCAAATAGCACATCGGTAGTATCGCTTTGGACGGCCGCGTTGTGGTTTTTAATTTGATCTTCGGCGTTTTGGGCAGGGACGCCAGCGAAAGTTCCAGCGAGGTCGTTAACGTTGCTTTCTGGAGTGACGTTGCCAGCGTTAAAGCCACCAACGTTTTCTACTCGGTAACCCCAAGCGTTGTTAGCAAGGGCGGTAGGTGCAGCTAGGGTACCAGCGTGTGCGGTAATGTTGTCACTAGCTTTGTTTAAGTTGCGATCAGCACCGTTCATGCCGATTTTAAGGTTATAACCAGTGGCATTGTTAGTTGATACAGTGACAGTTGCCTTACCACTTGAAGCTTTAGCCTGAGTAGCAGTTGGGTTGATGCTCAAAGCAACGTTGCTGGTTGATTGAACCGAAATAGTTGAGCCGATATTAGCAGTAATAACGGTGTTTGAGGTTTCAGCGCTGGCTGAAAAAACCGGCAAAGCCACAATCGCAGCCGAAGTCAACACGATACTTGTATATTTAATAATTTTTTTCATTTTTGTATTCTCCTTTTTTGCATGTTTTTATGTGATTTTGTGTGCAAGATCATTGTCTAATGTTTAATTAAAAAAGTCAATGATGCGGGCGATTTCTGGACTGAATAGGCGCTCAATTTGAGAAAAAACAAGTTATTTTAAAGAGTTAATGTTTAAAATAGTGGTTAATTTTACAATATTGTAATAATAACAACGAAAGTGACAAATGGATAAAATAAACATAAATAACTTGCCATTTTTAGCCATAAACTTTATTATAGATAGTAATGACAGCGCAGAAAAAACGATTAAGTCTATTTTTAAGTTTAGTAATTATCATTGGAGCGGTAGTTGGCTGGCTAGTGTTACATCCAGCGCGACCATCAGGACCAGCTAAACCAAAATTAGTCGTCGGTACCGACCCAGGATTTAAACCTTTTGAATATCGTCAAGGTGGTAAGATTGTTGGTTTTGATATTGATTTAGCCCAGGAAATTGCCAATGACACTGGGCGTCAGCTAGTGATTGAAGAAATGAACTTTGACGGTCTGATTGCGGCCTTGCAAGCTGGTAAAATCGACATGGCAGTTGCTGGTATGAGTGTGACGCCGGAGCGCGCTCAGAATGTGAATTTTTCCAACCCTTATTATTTAGCGAGCCAAATGATTGTGGTGCGCGATAACGATCAGCGAATTACCAGCAAGGATGATTTAACTGGTAAAAAAGTTGGTGTTCAGCTCGGTACGACTGGTGACAATGTGGTTGGACATTTACCACAAGTAACTAAAGTTCAGTTTTCGGCGGTACCGGCGGTGTTGCAAGAACTGCGTAGTGGACGTATTGATGCGGCGGTACTCGATAATGCGCCAGCCGAAACTTACATCAAAACCAATCCTGACCTCAAAATGCTCGATGCCAAATTATCGGAAGAGAATTATGCTATTGCTCTGCGTAAAGATCAAACCGAACTACTCGAGGCGGTGAATGCTACGATTAAACGCGTGCGTCAAGACGGAACTTACCAGCGTTTAATTGAAAAGCATTTTTCAGAACCACTGAGTGAACAGATGAGTCTTGCGAATATTTTCTTGGGGGATCAGCGCTATATGTACTTGGTTAAAGGTTTGGGTGTGACGCTGTTTTTGGCGGCAGTATCGACGATTATTGGTGTGGTGATTGGTTTGGTGGTGGCTTTGATGCGAATATCGCGGGTTTATCCGCTGAAGTTTTGGCGGAAGTCATCATCGGCACGACTCCGAAAATGGTCGGAATTTAATCCATTAGCTTGGTTGGCGAAGTTTTATACGGATGTGATTCGCGGTACGCCGGTTTTGGTGCAGCTATTAATTATGTATTATGTGGTATTTGGTAGCTATCAAAATGTCCCGAAACTGGTCGTGGCGGCGCTGGCTTTTGGTATTAACTCTGGTGCGTATGTGGCGGAGCTGATTCGGGCGGGCTTTGAGAGCTTACCAAAAGGTCAATGGGAGGCGGCACAATCGCTGGGCTTGAGTTATCCACAAACAATCTGGTATGTGACCATGCCTCAGGCACTCAAAGTTGCTTTGCCGAGCTTGATTAGTGAATTCATTACTTTACTTAAAGAAACCTCAATTGTGGGCTGGATTGGTGCAACTGATTTGATGCGAGGCGCGGACAATATTCGGTTCCAAACCGCTACAGCATTTGAGGCATTGATTGCGGCGGCGGTGATTTACTTAATTCTGACGACTATTTTTACAAAATTAATGACTCGCGTAGAAAAGAGGCTTCAAAATGACGCTTAAAATCACCAAACTCAAGAAAAGTTTTAATGATTTAAAAGTATTAAAAGGTATCGATCTGGCAGTGGCGCCAGGAGAGATTGTGGCATTAGTCGGTAGTTCGGGCGCTGGCAAATCCACCTTACTACGCTGTATCAATCAAATCGAAGAGCCAACTAGTGGTAAAGTGGTGCTCAATGAGGTTGATTTGTTGCGGAGTGATGCTAAAGCGCGCGAGATGCGCAATCACATCGGAATGGTGTTTCAGCAATTTAACTTATTTCCACATCTGACGGTTTTAGAAAATATTATTTTATCGCCGATGAAAGTTGATAAGCAACCGCGTGAGTTGGCAGTTAAAAATGCTAAGGATATTCTCAAAAAACTGGGGATGCTTGACAAAGCCGACGTGCATCCGGGATCGCTCTCGGGTGGACAACAACAACGGGTGGCAATTGCTCGAGAACTGGCTAAAAATCCCGATTTAATGTTGTTTGATGAGCCGACTAGTGCGCTTGATCCAGCGAATGTTGACGGGTTAGCGGAAATTATTAAAGGATTGGCGCGAGAAGGCATGATGGTTGTGGTGGTGACACATGATATTCGGTTTGCGCTTGATGTATCGAGTCGGGTGATTTTCTTAGCAAAAGGCAAAATTGTGGCTGACGATACACCGGTTAATATCGTTGAGTCTGATCAACCAGCGGTTTATAATTTTTTCCAGAGCGCTTTAAATTAGTTTAAGTAGCGACATAATTATTATTAACGCTTGACTATTGACGCTTGACGATTTCACCAGCGTAACGATCTTTGTAATCGCTGGCTTGGTAAAAAACTTCATACGTATTAGTACCGTTTTTGATGTCGCTTTCGTGGACAATCAGTGGACGGCAACTGGCGAATTGCTTATTAATTTCCACTTTTTCGGTTAAATATTGTTTGCCATTTAAAACTAGGCGACAAGTGGCTTTTTTGTCGCTGGTGTTTTTGAGATCGGTGTGAATTTTGATTTCAACATTACCATTTGGCAAGCGGTTGAATTGGTTTAAAATTAATTGGCGTGGATAACCATCGTTTGGATCGGCTAGCTGTGGTGCGGGTTTTTCCTCTAGTTGATAATCAAGCACATTTTGACCTAGTGGATCAACGATTGGTTCATTAGATTTAGTTTGGGAATTATCGGTTGGTTGAGTTGGAGTTGGTTGTTTTTTGGGTAAAGTAAATATTAAAACTACTGCCGTGACTGTTGCTAGTAGTAAGGCGATGATAAGGATAATGAGGGCTTTTTTGACTTTCATAAATTATTTAAGGTTATTATAGCATAAGGCGTTGAAGTTATGAATTATCGAATGTGATTATTGTAATAATTGTGTGACGGCCTGGTGGATTTTGTCAGCGTTCTCTTGCCAACTGAGGCTATCGGCGAAGATTTTGCCTTGTTTGATTAAGTGCTGTTGCAATGACGCATCAGTTAAGACCTGAGTGATTTTTTGACTCAAATCACTAGCGGAGTGGGGATTAAAATAGACCGCCGAACCACCACTGGATTCGTGTAAAACTGGAATGTCGGAGGCGATGACTGGAGTATTAACCGTCATGGCTTCAACAATCGGCATACCAAAACCTTCGTACAAAGACGGTAAAATATGGAGGCTGGAGCGATGTAATAAATTGGCAATTTCTTCATCGCTTAAGCCAGAAAGTTGCAAAATTGTTGGTTGATCCTGATTAGCCTCGTCAATTAAAGCTTGGGCTTGTTGATTACTCCAACTTTGACTGCCAGCAATGACGAGCTTATAGTCTTGGCGGAGATTTTTGGGTAGTTGCAAATAAGCCTGAATCAGCGTAGGCAGGTTTTTACGTGGTTCAAAATTGCCGACGAAACTAATGTATTTTTGATTCTGAAGCTCAGCTGGGAGCTGGATAGTGGTAGTTTTGGGATTGAAGTCTCGAAATAGGTCACTCACGGGAATTGGCAGAGCTAAAATCTTATCGGGATTGATATGGAACTCCTTGATAATTTCGTTTTTAACGGCTTGTGAAACGGTGAGGATGAGATCGGCGTGCTTGAGCGTGCGAGGCACAACGCGACGAAGATGAGCGAGATTCTTTGCTTCGACCAGTTCTGGAAAATATAGATAAGTTAGGTCGTGAACGGTAGTGATTGATAATTTAGATTTGGCGGTGCACCAGGTTGCAAAATTTGGGAAAAAAGTCACGTCGACCGGTTTTAAAAACAAATCAAAAGGCAATCGCAACCCATAACTATCAAGTTTGGCGTAGATTTTTAGGGGAAAATTGAGCACTTGATAATTTGTTAAGCTGGTTTGCGGTTGAGGCCGTTTATTATGAAAATTAAAATAAAATCCCTCAGTCTGAAAACCGGGATGTTGGCTGAGTGCCTCGAACAAGCGCTTTGAGTAGCCACCAACACCTGAGAGGCGGTGTTCGGCAACTGGATCGAGATTGAAGTGAGCGGTAATTGATTTCATGATTTTATTGTATCATCTTCAGAAAAATATAGGGGAATAATCTGATCATGCACAATTTTAGTAAAATTAAATTTCTGCTCAAAAGTCTGACGTGCTTGAGAAGCGAGCTGACGGGCGAGGCCGGGCTGATTAATAATTTTAAGCATAGCTTGTTCCAGCGCCTCGGCGTCACGAGGCGGAATCAAAAGACCGTTATGCTGATCGGTGATGATTTCAGGATTTCCACCAACCTTTGTGGTGATAATTGGCAGTTGTAGCATACAGGCTTCAATCAGGGACAGGCTAAGCCCTTCGTGATAAGTCGGCATCAAAAAACAATCAACCGATTGTAGCGTGTCTAGTGGTTGATTAAGATATCCTAAAAAATGGATATGGGTATTGCCTTGGGCTATTTTTTTAAATTTTTGATTGTCTGGCCCGTCGCCTATGATTAATAACTGGCAATTGGCGTGGCTTTTGTGAATAGAATTAAAAGCCGTAATCGCTTCCGCAATGCCTTTATCTTTAACTAATCGACTGGATGTGGCAAAAGTAAAACAGGATTGAGCCTGTTGATGGTGAGTTGGGTGTTTGTTGGTGCTGATGATATCGTTAACACCATTTGGAATAATGATGGTTTTTTGCCAGAAAGGATGTGTGTTCTTGATGTGCTGACTAATGGCGCTTTTTTCACTTTGAGAAATCAAAATTAGACGATTAATCTTAGAGGTGAGTTTTAAGATAGTTTTACCGATAGGATTTTTGAAGTGAACTTGAGTGTTTTGGAGAATATGCTTAAGATCGGCATGATCAGTCCAAAAAACTTTAATGCCGAGGTGATGCGCTGCTAAAGTACCAGCAATAAAATCATCACGACTGTGAATGTGGACAATCTGTGGTTGGTGAACTTTAAATAAACGTCGGTAGAAGCAATACAAGCGGATTTGCCATAAAAAATACAGTGGTGTTAAAACAATCCGCCAGCCAGCAAAATTTTGATGTTTGAGCCAGGGTGATTTAATGGTTGGTAGGTTGGACTGTTTGGCAGAATCAAGCAACTGTTGATGGCCGGAGACAATAGTGGCTTGTAAGTTATTGTGCACTAATTCCTGAGCTAATAAAATCTGATATTTTTCAGCACCGCCAAAATCAAATTGGTTGGCGTTGCGAATTAAAATTACATCAGTTTTAGTCATGAAGTTATTTTAACTAAACTTGAAATAAATCACAACGTCTACTATAATAACTAGCGTATTTATGAGATTTTTACATGAAAAAAATCGTGCCATTCTCAGTGAAATGGTTCGAACCGATTTTAAAGTCAGATATCAGGGCTCAGCCTTGGGTTATTTATGGTCATTATTGAAGCCGTTAGCGATTTTTTCAATTATGTACATTGTGTTTACGGTAGTGTGGCCAGTGGCGAAAGGTGTGCCACATTATGAAGTGTATTTATTACTCGGCATTATGTTGTGGAACTTTTTCACAGAAGCGACAATTTTGGGTGCGAGTTCAATTGTGTCGCACGGGTCGCTTATTCGCAAAATTAATATTCCGCGTTATTTAATCGTTATTGCCTCGACTGTGTCAGCGTTGATTAATCTAGGCCTGAGTCTCGTGGTGGTGTTTGTGTTTGCGCTATTATCAAGGGTGCAATTTAATTGGCATTTATTGACATTAATTCCAGTGTTGTTGGAATTGTTTATCTTCACGCTCGGTGTGGCGTTTTTGTTGGCGACGCTCTATGTGAAGTTTCGCGATATTTCTTATATCTGGGAAATTTTATTGCAGGCTGGTATGTATGGTAGTGCGATTATCTTTCCACTGGTGAGTGTGTCACCGAGCTTGCAGAAGTGGTTTTTCTTAAATCCAATGGTGCAAATTATTCAAGACGCTCGTTATGCGTTATTACATTCACCCGAAGTGCTGACTATTTGGTCCTCAAATGCTGGACCATGCTTGACGATTTTTCCGTTTGCAGTCATCGTATCGATTTGTATTGTTGGAAGTGTCTATTTTAAGAAAAAATCAAAGTATTTTGCGGAGAATGTCTAATGGCTAAAAATCAAAAAACCGAACCAGCAATTGAGATTTGTCATCTAAAAAAGAGTTTTATTATTCCTAAATATAATAATAATTCTTTAAAACAAATTATTGTTAACGGTTGGAAACGCAACGAAAAACAAGTTCATAAAGTGCTGGATGATATTAGCTTCACCATCAATAAAGGCGATTTTTTCGGAATTGTTGGTCGTAATGGTAGTGGTAAATCAACTTTGCTCAAAACGATTTGTGGGGTTTATTCACCAGATAAAGGTGAAATTAAACTGCACGGCAATCTAACGCCGTTTATTGAGCTGGGGGTTGGCTTTAATCCGGAATTATCTGGTCGAGACAATGTTTATTTAAACGGTGCTTTGCTTGGTTTTTCGCGCCAACAAATGAATCAAATGTATGACGAAATCGTGGAGTTTGCTGAACTTGAGGAGTTTATGGATTTAAAACTAAAGAACTACTCGAGCGGTATGCAAGTTCGTTTGGCGTTCTCAATCGCTATCAAGGCCAAGAATGATATTTTGATTTTTGATGAAGTGTTGGCGGTCGGTGATGAGGCTTTTCAGAGAAAATGTATTGAGGTGTTTGAAGAGTATCGAGCGAACGGTCAAACGATTGTGCTTGTGACTCATGATATGGGCACTGTCAAGAAGTTCTGCAATAAGGCTGTGCTAATTAAAGATGGCAAAATCGATACGATCGGTGATCCATTACGGGTGGCTGCGAAATATAGCAATATGAATGAAAAATTCATCTATGATCGAGTGAGTCATCTGATTGATGATAATAATGGTGGTGTGACGACAAGGATTCTTGATGCGACTTCAAATAAAGAAAAAGACTTATTTAAAGTAAAAGAGAAACTCAAAGTTGATATCTCATGGAAAAAACATCTCAAAGCTGACTGCGTGACTATTGATTTATTTAGACGGGATGGATTACATGTGGCGAACTTTGTCTCGAATCGTGAAGGTGTGCCAAGTTTACTTGGCAAAAACCAAGTTTCGGTTGAGATTGAATTAAACGTAACGCCTGGTCCGTATTTTTTGGCAGTGGAATTATGGTCAAAGGATTGTCAATATCGCATTGCGAACTTCAATCCAGCTGGTGAGTTTGGCATAAAGTATGATTGGAGCTTAAGTGATCATGATTTTGGTGGAGTGACGAGTTTGAAGAAACAATGGACAGTGAAAGGAAAAAAATGAAGCAAATTAAAAATTTAATTATCGGTGGTGGTATCTCTGGTTTAACAACCGCTTATTATCTCAAAAAAGATTTTTTAATCGTCGAAAAAGAGCAAGAACTTGGTGGTTATTGTCGCACAATTCATAATCCAAATTATGTTTGGGATTATGCTGGGCATTTTTATCATTTTAAAACTGAACAAATGAAGCAATTATTCTTAAGCCTGGTTGAAGAAGATGAAATCATCACTCAAACTAAAGTTACCAAAATTTATTACAAGGGTAAATTAATTGATTATCCTTTTCAGTCTAACATTCACCAATTAGAAAAAGATGAATTATTGGAGTGTGTGTATGATCTCTTTTTTAAAGAAGAAAAAGAAACTTATGATAGCTTTTTGGATATGCTGTATGGCAAATTCGGCGGTGCGATTACTGAGAAGTTTTTAAAACCCTATAACGAAAAGCTATATGCGACTGATTTAACAACCTTGGACCGCGATGCGATGGGTCGTTTCTTTCCTTATGCTAATCTATCGGACATTATTAAGAATTTTAAAAACAATCAAACTGTCACATATAATGATCATTTTTTGTATCTGAAGCAAGGCACTCAATATTTTATTGATAAATTGCGAGCTCAGATTGATCAAGATAGTATTATCTCTGGTGTGAAGGTTGAAAAAATCGATTTAGGGCAAAAAGTTGTACAGCTGAGTGATGGAACGGCGATTGCTTATCAAAACTTAATCAACACCTCTCCTTTGAATCAGTTTTTTGAAGTGCTGGGCGATGATTATTCTCAGATTTTGTCGGAAATGTCATTTAATAAAGTTTTAGTTTTTAATCTGGGATTCAATAAAAAGTCATCAAAATATAATCAAGAACATTGGGTATATTTCCCAGACAAAACATTGAATTTTTATCGAGTAGGCTTCTATGACAATATTCTTAATCAAGATAAACTTAGCTTGTATGTTGAAATTGGCTTCTCAAAAGACACTTCAATTGATGTTGAGAAAGAGCTAGCAAAAACCCTTGATGGTTTACGAGCAGTTGAGATTTTAGATGATGAAATTGAGCTAGTTGATAAATCGGTGATTATCATGGATCCAGCGTATGTGCATATTAATGGTGATACCGATAAAAAAATTACTTCTATCAAGGAACGGCTTGAACAGCAAAATGTATATACCACTGGTCGTTACGGTAAATGGACCTATAGTTCAATGGAAGATTGTATGACTTGGGCATATGATATTGCGCAACAGCTCAACAATTAAAATTGACTGCAAGTTGCAGTTATTGATACTCTACTAATTTTATTGACTATTATAAACTTTAGCATTATAATAATAGACGATTAACCAACGTCATTATTTAGCTTTGAAAGTAGGTTTATATGAAAACAAAACAAACAATTAGTAAAATATATATCATTCTAGTGATTTTAATTTCCGCATATGTCATCTTAGCGAAGGTGTTTAGTTTTTTCCCATTTGAGTCAAACACTACTCATAATATTCAAACACCAGCCTCGAGTGACAACAGCACCAAACAATCTTCTGAGCAATCCCCAACTACACCAAATAGCAGCGATTCAACCGCCCACAAAGCGACTGATCAACCAAAAACCCCCATTCAAAATGAAGGTCAAGATCCAAATCAAGCCAGCGATATTACTGGTTATATTAGTAATAAAACCGTCAACACTCAGTCTAAAAAACTCACTATTCGAGTAACGATTAATCAATTCTTACATACTACCGGCAAGTGTACTTTGAATCTAGTTAACGGCTCAAAAATGCTGACTTATACCTCCCCGACGATTGACAATCCATCATCAGCTACTTGCCAGGGATTTGATGTGCCGCTTGAACAATTATCAGCTGGCAAATGGTCAATCAAAATCAAAGTCGAAGCCGATAATAAAACCGGCATCATCAACGGCAGTGAGGTGGAAATCTAATGAGACGACTGGTCCGTAAAAAACGCTTAAAATTCTCGATCATAACGGCAATTATTATCGTTGCGTCGTTTTGTACTTATTATTTTTATCACAGAGAACAGGCGCAGGCTTTAGCGAACTTTAAGCCAGGTAATATTATGAGCGACTATGTCATGGGTAATTACACTACGATGACTGAGGCGCAGATTCAGGCCTTTTTGAAATCCAAAAATCACTGTAATGACCGTGATATCAACAAAGCTAAACGTTATCCGAATGTTAGATATAACATCCGTGACGGGCATTTTGTATGTATGGCCGATGACTTATTTGATGGCGAGTCGGCGGCGCATATTATTTGGCAAGCGGCTCAAAATTATCGCATCAATCCGCAAGTGTTATTGGTTTTATTAGAAAAAGAACAAAGCCTAGTGACCGACACTTGGCCAAATCATATTCAATATCGTACAGCCACTGGTTTTGGCTGTCCGGATACCGCACCCTGCGATGCACAATATTACGGTTTAAAAAATCAAGTACGCTTAGCAGCTAAATTATTTCGTTCAGTTTTAGATGGTGGTTGGAGTAATTATCCTGTTGGTAATAACTTTATTCAATATAATCCGAACAAAGATTGTGGTGGCTCTAATGTCTACATTGAAAACCGAGCCACCTCGGCATTATATCGTTACACCCCTTATCAACCAAACGCTGGAGCGCTAGCGGCTGGTTGGGGACAAGCTTATTGTGGTGCTTATGGCAATCGTAATTTTTATCTTTATTTTAAGAAATGGTTTGGGTCGACCCAGGATGCCGTGAAGGCCTCGCCATTAAATGTATCTTCTTCTGATGAATTTGGTCAGCGATTTATTGGTGATAAGCTTAAGGTGAGTTTTACAGTCAAAAATGATACAAAAACAACTTTTCACTATGATTACATTGGTATTGCCGCACGAGATGCTTTGTCAAAAAATATCGACTATATGCTCAGGGACGTGACGTTGAGGCCAGGCGAATCAAAGCTAATTGAAAAAATATTTGATGCAAATCTTGAAGGGGAATATCAATTTTTCCTTAGTAGTATTGCTAAGGGAGAAAACATATGGAGGCCGTGTGAGCTAAATTATAGCCAAGACTATTGTTTTAATAAATATGTCGTCCAGAGCAAACCGATTATTAATAATTTTACAGTCAGTAATGGCTTACGAACAAATGATTTAGTTGAAGCGTCATATTCAATTGCCAATACGAGTCAATATAAAACCAAAGTTGCACCCGTCTTTTACGAGTTGCAAAACGGTAATGTAAGAAGAAACATACAAACCAGTCCAATTACGCTCGATAAAAATGAAGTACGTAGTTTTAAACAAATAATGCCGACTATCCATACGCCAGCTAATAATATTTCATACAAAATGATGAATGCCGGTCAAGAAAAAACCACTTTGCAATTCAATGTTAAACCAGCTCTCACTCTCACTCAAGGCTTAACTTTATCAAATCCCAACCCTCGTGTGAATGAACCAGTCATCGCCAGCTTTAAGATTAAAAACCATTCCAATCGAGACATTTACGCCAATGAGCTAATTTGTTTCATTGTTCGAGATGAGCATAATGGCAATCATGACTTTGGTTGCATGGAAGTTGGCACAGTACCAGCTGGCCAAGAAAAAACTTTCTCACGAACTGCTCCGTTTACAAAAAGTGGTAAATTCCGCGCTTTCTTCTCAACCTTCAAAAACCAGCTCTGGCATGACTACGATGTACGCACTCCAGAGACTGGTCAAGAAAAAACCACTTTGCAATTCAATGTTAAACCAGCTCTCACTCTCACTCAAGGCTTAACTTTATCAAATCCCAACCCTCGTGTGAATGAACCAGTCATCGCCAGCTTTAAGATTAAAAACCATTCCAATCGAGACATTTACGCCAATGAGCTAATTTGTTTCATTGTTCGAGATGAGCATAATGGCAATCATGACTTTGGTTGCATGGAAGTTGGCACAGTACCAGCTGGCCAAGAAAAAACTTTCTCACGAACTGCTCCGTTTACAAAAAGTGGTAAATTCCGCGCTTTCTTCTCAACCTTCAAAAACCAGCTCTGGCATGACTACGATGTACGCACTCCAGAGACTGGTCAAGAAAAAACCACTTTGCAATTCAATGTTAAACCGTAACTTCTTATTTACGTTTAATAAAATTGAGAGTTTTGATCATTAAAGGGGTGAAGCGAATAAACAAACCATGAGTGAGTCGGTGGAGCCGAATTAAATTACCAGCAATTTCTCGGGAATTATAAAATTCTGGAAATTGTTTGAAGCTTTTTTCGAATGACAGGAAGGGTTTGTTAGAGGTAAATAATTCAGTTGCAACATAATATTGTCCTTTGCACATTGGTTCGATAATGTGTTTGAGGATATAGTGTTTTTTGTGATCTGATATAGAATCTTGTGATTTACGAAACTCTTCAAGTAGGCGGAGGCAGACTTTTTCATGATGAAGGTAATTTTTCTTGCGTGACTCAATGGACATTGATTGACCACTGCGACCAAGATAATAGTTATAGATTTCTAGCGGATAATAGGTAACTGTCTGAGACTGAGAGTAGGTTAAGAAATTATATTCCATATCAACGTAAAAACAATGTTCGTCGATCATGAAATTTGCCTGTTTTAATAGTTGAGTTTTACAGGTGGTCGTTGATAATAACGGACCCCATTGCTTAAAACCGTAACCGCTATAAATTAAATCATCAAGGTAGAGTTTTTGATAATGTAAGAGGTTATCGTAATGTTTACTGTTGCGTTTAATGGCATCAATTGCAAAATCTTCGACTAAATCAGTCAAGACAATATCAGCATCTTCATTTTGAAGCTTTTGCAAGAAAGTGACAAAATTATCAGTAATATAATAATCATCACCGTCCATTAATCTGAAATATCGACCAGTAGCGTGTTTGATACCATGATTGATAGTTGATCCATGACCGCCATTTTCTTTATCGATAACTTTGACAGATGGTGATATTTTTTTCAATTCATTAGCAATTTTGATTGAGTTATCTTTTGATCCGTCATTCACAATGATAACTTCAACCAAATCATTATAATCGTGATTAATGAGGGATAGAACGCTATTGTATAGGAATTTCTCACAATTGTAAGTTGGAATCACAACAGTTAAAAGAGGCTGTTTTGCTAATGGTTTTTGTGGATAAAGATGATATTTTGGCGCTGTGCTATTTTTTAACATCTTAATTTCTTTATCGATCGTGTATTTCGATGAAGCACTTTTCATAATTGATTCATGTACTTTTTTTGAATCGCTCATGAATTTCTTTGGTTGATGGTAATATTCCTCAATTAAATCAGCCATATGAATATAATCTTCTGGAGAGCTAAAATTACCAATCTCTTCATCAATAAAATCACTAAGTCCAGTACCATAAGATGTTAGGGGAATAGTGCCAGAAATGGCGCATTCTAATGTAGCAACTGCTTGCGAATCATAACGCGTAGCAAATAGTGCTAAACCGTGTTCATGAAACATGTGAGACATCTCATCTGAACTCAAGAAAGTTTTGTGGATTTTGACGTTAGGGAAATTTTTAATAGGAGCTAATAATTTGTCGTGTAAGAGACCATCGCCATAAATTGAAAATTCTAAATCCTTAAAAATCTCACGACGTGATAACTCTAAAATGGTGCGAACATTAGTGTCGATTGAATAAGAGTTGAGGTCATGAAAACTACGAATCATACAGATTTTTTTACGATGTTCCGCGATACGATCTTTAGGGAAAAACACAGATTCGTCAATTAAACACGGTATAATCTCGTAATTATTGATTTTTTCGCCCAGCAGTTCCTCACAATGTTTACGGCCCCAATCACAGACAAAAACAAATTTCACATTTGCATAAGTGTTGTAGCGTTTGAGAATTTGGTCCTTGGTGCGGTTGAGGGCAATTTGCTCGTTGCTTAGTTCTGCCTGAGGTTGGAAATATTGACATCCATAAATCGGCGCATCCCAATACAAAGTATCAGCTCCGTGCGAGTAAATAAAAATATTAGTCTTGCTGGTGTCAGTAGCATCTAGAATTTGAGCGTATTTTTCATTGAAGAAATGAATTAGAATCTGTTGATAATGGTGGTCCTGAAGAATAGTTCGTAGGCGTGCATAAGAAACTGACTGGACAGTCACTCCATCGTATTCGTAAGTAGTGATTGTGTCGTGCGTGTCATTGACAACTAATAGGCTAGCATCTAGTTTTCTCTCGGTATAGGCTTTGAAACGTCCGTGTAAAAATGCACACCGGTAGCGATTTGAATACGCTGGGTATGATGGGGTGATCATGAGCCGACTAGCATTGATTTTTAAAGTCTTATCAATTTGAAAGTTGCTAGTAGGAAGGATTTTAACTGCTAGTTGATGGAGATTGGCGGTGGTGTTTGCTGGAACGACAATATCTACAAAAAAACTACCTGGCCTTAAATCAAAGAAAAGTGCTCGGGAGTTGATTTCGGTGGAGCGAATTTCTTTGAGACGTTTACTCAGAAGTCGGATTTTAATGGTATGATTATCAGCTTTGGATTGAAGCTGAAGATAGTGATCGTTTTTGAGCGTCACTGGTGATAAGATAATAAAATGCTTGGTTTTTGGTGATTTATTCTCAAGTTTAATAGATTGGTTTTTCTGAAAATTATAGTAAATAAAAGTTATATTTTTCCCTTTGATATTCATTTCACGATCTCTTTTTATAAGCACTGCATAAGTTGCTTTTTTGACTAAGTTTTATATAATTATACAGTATGGGTAGCTTAAAGTCCATTTTGAAACCGCGAGTAATTTTCGCAGTATTAGCCTCTGTTGGTGTTTTTTGGTATCTTTGTGAATTATTGGCGATGCGTCATTATGCGAACCCGATGGAATTAAGCGGAACTTTCGCTTTTTTGCTATTTTTTGCGTTTTATTATTTTTATGAAAAAGTGGATTTAAGCACTAAAAGAATAAAGTTATTTACTCTTGTGAGTGCTGGTATTTTGAGCTTAACTTACGTAATCGGTGCTCAACTTGATATTACACATTCTATTCATTGGCATTTCGATACAATCTTAAAAATCATCATGCTGAGTTGGGCATTTGTGCCAGCGACGAATTATATTTTGACAGCATCTTTTACGGGAAAGCCAAAGCGTCACTTTAGTCTTAAAAAAACAATCATATTAATTGCGCTTATTCAATTTATTTTTTTTCTGATTTCATTTCCTGGTGTGTATGGCTATGATGCTGGTTATCAGTTATTACAATTTTCCGATCCAAATATTCCCATCACTCAAACTTATTCGATAGTCCATTCGGCTTGGCTGTATTTAACAATTGTGAAAATTGGCGTTGGTGTGTTTGGTAGTGCGGAAATTGGACTAGCGATATATGCATTTTTACAAAGTGCATTGGCAATTTTGATTATTTATATCGCTTTGAAAATAGCTAGCAAATATCTACCAGTAGTAATTGTTAAGATAATGGCATTGTGTGCAGTGTTGCCATTTTCACTAATTATGTATATTTCAACCTCACAAGATACGATTTTTGGACTGTTTGCGTTTTTGATTGTATTAATTTTAACCTTAGCCTCAATTCATCAAGAGATCTTACGGAAAAAAGAAACACAGATGATTCTAGGTGCGTCAGCACTGATGATGTGTTTGTTGAGAAATAACGGTGTATATATTCTTGCCTTTTTATTATTATTTGTATTAATCTTTAAATATCTTCGTAATAAAAATAAAAAAATAATTTTGCCGATTGCATGTGCCATTATGATTTACGTGTTCTTCCAAATTTTCTTAGCTGTCTATGGTATTATAGACTTTGAATCTGAACGTAATAAGATGAGCGTTCCGTCCCAACAGTTAACGCGCTGTGTAGTATCGAATGCTGATCAATTATCGGAGGATTTCATCAACCGCTATCATTATTATTACCCGAGGATTAATTTAAACATCTATAAATTAAATCAACAAATTGCTGATTATCAAAAAAATCATTTTGACTCTGTTAATTTTAATAAAAATAAGCTAGCATTTTTTAAATATTATACGAAGATGTTTTTAAAATGTCCGAAGAGTTATGTAGAGGCATTTTTATTTAATACTATTGGCTATTGGTATTTAGATAAAAATTATCCTGATCCGCAAATGTATCATCCAGTGATTGAGTATGAATATAGGAACCTCAAACAGCTAGGTGCCAATGATAAATATTATGATATTAAACGGCAATCTATTTTGCCTGATGTTGAGCGCGATATATCACATAATATTCAAAAGGCTTTATGGAAAAATACTCCATTTATAAATATATTTTTCCGAATTTCAATTCCGTTTACATTATTTTGGATTGCCTGGATTAAGATTTTGTATCGAAAAAAATACTATTTTTTCCCACCAATGATATTTTTAACTGGTTACTATGGGACATATTTCTTAGCGATGGTAGCGTTGTTTAGATATCAGTTCGCTGCTTGGCTGTCAGTTCCGTTGCTGTTATTTATAATTTTTTATGATAGAGAAAAAAAGAAAGGTTTTTCAAGATGAATATATTAGTCGGTAATACTGGTTTTGTTGGTTCAAATATCTTTCGCAATGGCCAATTCGATGCGGGTTTTGACCACACTAACATTGAGCAGGCTTATGGTTTAAATCCAGATTTACTAATTTATGCTGGTGTGCCGGCGGTAAAATATTTAGCCAATCAAGATCGTGAAGCGGATTTTGCGTTGATTCAGCAGGCATTTGATAATATCCAAAAAATTAATCCCAAGCGATTAGTTTTGATTTCGAGTGTCGATGTCTATAAAGACTCTTTTCAAAAAGACGAAGATGCTGTTATGGATAAGGATGGCATGGAGGCCTATGGCTTAAATCGTCTGTTACTTGAGGAAATGGTGCGTGAACATTACGAAAATGCGTTAATTGTACGGTTACCGGCTTTATTCGGTGCTAATATTAAAAAGAACTTTATTTATGACTTATTAAACCCAGCGCCATCAATGCTTAATGAAACTAAGTTTAATGAATTAAGTGCTAAGATTGATTTTTTGAGCGAATGCTATCAGAAACAACCAAACGGTTTTTACCAGTTACAAAAAATCAAGGCTAGTTTGAAAGAGCGCTTAATTCAAGAGCTATCAAACAATAATTTCTCAGCTTTGAACTTTACTGATAGCCGAGCTTCTTATCAATTTTATAATTTGGATTATTTATTTGATCACATTACTCTAGCTCTCGATAATCAGATTAAAGTGCTAAATATTGCGACTGAGCCGATTACAGCGGCTGAGGTATACGAATACTTGTATGGTAAGCAATTTGTCAACCACATTACGGATCATCCAGCTAATTACAATTTTAAAACCAAATATTCAGCAGTGTTTGGCTCGGATGACAGATATATTTTAAAACGCGATCAGATTCTGTCAGATATTAAATATTTCGTTCATCCATTGAAGCTAGCTATTTCGAATATTGGCTTTGGTGAGACTTTTGATTATCGCGAATTAGAGCAATATAATGGTTTGGAAATCGCTCCATCAAAAATTGCCGTTGATCCATACACTCACCAGGATAATATCACCGAATATGCCGAGAAAATGATGGATGAGTTTGATCTACCAATTGTGTCAATGCAATCAATTTGGTATCAGGTCAGTGAAGGGATTTTTATGGGTGGTTATGATAAATTAGTGGCTGTAACTAAGCAGGCGATTGATTTGGCTGATAAAATTAATTGTCGTAATATTGTGTTTGGTTCGCCAAAAAACCGCAATATGCCTAATCCAGCTGGTGATATCGAACTTGCGAAGCAATTTTTCCGAGAAATTGCAGAATATGCCGAGACGAAACAAGTGGTGATTGCGCTTGAGCCGAATCCAACAATTTATCAAACAAATTTCATCAACACTACGCAAGAAGCTTTTGACTTTGTGAAGGAACTAAATCTACCCGCCTTGAAAGTTAATGTTGATCTTGGAACTGTGATTTACAATCAAGAAGATTTATCTGTCATTAAAGACAATATTAAGCTTGTAAATCATATTCACATCAGCGAGCCAAATCTCGAAAAAATCGAGAAACGTCAACTGCATAAGGATCTAAAGAAGTTGCTAGTGGACAGTGGTTATAATCATTATGTGTCAATTGAAATGAAGGAGCAATCAAACGATGATGTGATTAAAACCTTGCGCTATGTCAGGGAGATTTTCGCAGTATGACCGAGTTAATTCAAGCGTCGGGAGTTCCGGATTTTACACAAACCGAATATCATCCTAAACGAACAAAATATTGCGTATGTATCCCGATTATTAACGAAGGCGAGCGGATTGTTGCTGAGCTGAAGCGAGCCCAAGAGCATAGTATTGACAAAATGGCCGATATTATTATTCTTGATGGTGGTTCAACTGATGGCTCAACTGATAAGATGAAAGAATTGGGTGTCAATACTCTACTGGTAAAAAAGGGTGCTGGTAAGCAGGGGGCGCAATTTCGAATGGGATTTTATTTTTGTAAAGAGCGTGGCTACGACGGAATTATCACAATTGATGGTAATAACAAAGATAGCATTGAAGATATTCCAAAGTTTATCGAAAAGTTGGAGAATGGTTACGACTTGATTCAGGGATCGCGGTTTATAAAAGGCGGTAAAGGCATTAATACACCGTTAATACGGTTAATCTCCTTGCGACTATTACATGCGCCGATTATTTCATTAACGGCTGGGAAGTGGTTTACTGATACCACCAACGCTTTTCGCGGTTACTCAATGCGCTATTTATTAGATGAGCGAGTCGATATTTTTCGGGAAGTGTTCGATACCTACGAATTACTGGCATATTTATCAGTACGAGCAACACAATTAGGTTATAAAGCTTGTGAAGTGCCGGTGACGCGGACTTATCCTAAAAAAGGCAAAACGCCGACTAAGATTAGTTTCTTTAAGGGTAATTTTAACTTATTAAAGATTTTGTTTGCGAATCTATTTGGGGCGTATCGTCCGAAGGTCAATAAATGATGAAAACACTCACCAAGCGTGCGCTCAATCGAGAAATAATTCTGTATTTGATTTTTGGAGTGATTGCGGTAGTGTTGAATATTGCCTTGTATTACGTATTTATCGAGATAATTAAACTACCTGTTTGGTTGGGAAATTTACTTGATACTATTATTTGTATTTTATTTCAATATGTCACTAATCGCCTGTGGGTTTTTCAGAGTAAAAACAGTGGTAGGGATGCAGTACGTGAATTTTATTATTTCTTGTTGGCACGAGGTGTGACGGCGGTACTTGATCAGGCAATTATTATGATTGGCGTTGGTTATTTCGTGACAACATTTGTTGCACAGGATCAGCAATCAATGTATGGATTAGGAATTAAAATCATGTCTAACGCAATCGTGATTATTCTTAATTATATTTTTTCAAAAAAAATCATATTTAAAACTAAGCATGCTGAAATGGAGAACTGATGAAATCTGAGAAATATGATCGAATTATTATTGGCTGTGGTATTTACGGTATGTATGCCGCTAGGCAATCTTTAAAGAAAAAGCCTAAGTCGAATG
>CAMUQR010000007.1 GCA_947097085.1 uncultured Candidatus Saccharibacteria bacterium
TGATGTATGCGTTTGGCACGAATAAGCCGATTTTTATCTTGAATCAGTTACCAGCTGAGCTTGATTATACGGTGGATTTGGCGGCACTGAAGCCGATTGAATTAAGAGGTGATTTAACAAAACTAATCACTGATTTGGGAGTTTGTCATGGCTAGTTCGCAAGCATTTATTGAGTATCTACAGGAGCAATTGACGGGCTGTGGTGCGGGCGAAATATATTGTCGCAAAATGTTCGGCGAATATGGTATTTATTGCGATGGCGTATTTTTTGGATTGGTGTGCGATGATCAATTTTTTGTCAAAATTACAGAAGCTGGCAAGGCAATTTTAGGCGAAAAATATCTGACTGGCCTTGCTTATAGCGGTGCTAAAACGCCGATGTTTAAAATTGATGATTTTGAAGATTATGATTTAATGCGCCAACTAATTCAAGCAACTTGTGCCGAGTTAATAAAGAAAGGTAATGGCAAAAAATGAAGCAAGCAGTAATTCCACAGGGGCAATACCCAGGGGCTTTTTATCGAGTTTCGGCCAAAGCAGTGATTCGTGATACACAAAATCGAGTGCTGATGGTTGAGGACGGTGGAAGTTTTGACTTACCAGGCGGTGGCGTGGAACATGGTGGGAATTTTAAGCAAACTCTAGTACGTGAGTTTGCTGAAGAAATTGGTGTTAATACTAGTAATTTTGAATATCAACTATTGGGCGTAGAAACAACTTTTAAACCAAAAAAAGACGCTTGGTTGATGAATATTGTGTGTGAGGTACAATTCGCTGAAGCAGTTGAGTTTTCGGTTGGGGCTGATGCCGATGGTATTCGATTTATGTCTAAACAAGAATTGGCAAAGTGTGATAATATCGGTGCTAAAATTGCCTATAAATATGCGTTTAACTCACAGCAGGACATTAAGATGTTTTAATAAAAAAAGGAACAAAATGAAGAATATTGATGATTTTGAAGATTATGATTTAATGCGCCAACTAATTCAAGCGACTTGCGCCGAGTTAATAAAGAAAGGCAATGGCAAAAAATGAAGGATAGTGAGGCTCGTAATGATTAATAAAACATGTTATTTGAGATGGTCGCAGGGTTAAATTTACCAGCGGATCAGTATGCCGTGTTCGGTAGTGGTGTTTTGGTGGCTTATGATTTGAAAGACCAAGCTAATGATATTGATTTAATTATCACTGAAGCCTTGTTTCAAAAGTTGGTGAGCGACCCCAGCTGGCAGGCAATAACTTATGATCATGGCGAGCCGGGTGTTAAGCATCGAATTTTACCGATTGAAGCCTTTTTTGCCTGCGTGATAATTCCAGGTTGCGATCAGGCTGGGATTGAGCGTATCATTTCGGAAGCAGTTGAATTAGGCGGTATAAAATTCACGACTTTGGAAAATACATTAGCTTGGAAAAAAGCTTTCGATCGACCAAAAGATCGAGCGGATGTTGTGTTAATTAAGCAATATTTAGAGCGAAAACCAGTTATTAAATCATCTTTTATTTATAATGATCAGAAGATTGATGTTAAATGGTTTGATGTTGATAAAAAGGATGAAATTCCTGATTGGCCGTGGCAACAGATTTACGTAATTGGTGATGTTGGTGGCAAAGTACCGTTGGTTTATTACGCGCATGGCAGGGAAAATTTACCGGGTGGACATACCGAGCTGGGCGAAACACTGGAACAAACGCTCTGTCGTGAGGTGCAAGAGGAACTAAATATGCGTGTGATCGAGTGGCAGCCGATTGGCTATCAGGTGCTAACCAACCCTGATGGCAAAGTAGATTATCAATTTCGGGCAGTAGCCAAGTTTGAAAAACTGGGTGAATTTGCTGGCGATGTCGGTGGTTCGGTAATTGGTTATCGCTTGGTGGAGATTGATGAAGTTAATCAGCGCATCGGTTATGGTGATGTTGGCGAGCATATGATAGAGCGAGCGAAAAATTGGTTAAACTACAATAAATAATTTCAAATTATAACAAAAGGAGTAAAAAAATGAATATTCGCAAAATGACAATCGATGATTATCAACAAGTTTATGACTTGTGGATGGCGTGTGACGGAGTTGGTTTAAATGACATTGATGATTCACGTCAGGGCATAGAGCGGTTTTTAAAACGCAATCCAGAAACCTGCTTCGTCACTGAGGAGGATGGTAAAGTTGTTGGCGTGATTATGGCTGGGCACGATGGCCGACGCGGATTTATTTATCATGCGGCGGTTGATCCTGCTTATCGTCGCCAAAAAATTGGTCATAATCTTGTCAATCGGGCGCTTGAGGCGATTCGTAATGAGGGTATCGCAAAAGTGGCGCTGGTGGTGTTCAACGATAATGATGTTGCGAATAAGTTTTGGGAAAAACAAGGTTTCGATATGCGTGACGATTTAGTTTATCGCAATAAGCCATTGATGGATTTAAAAAAGGTGAAATAGGAAGCAATATGATTTTTAAAGCTAATAGTCGCCGGCTGGTACTAGAATATGAAAAAGCGATTTTGGATTTTTGGAAGCGATGGTATCGCTCGCTTAGGCATTCAATCGCTAAAGGGATTGTTTATGAATAAAACAGTTATGAACAGTATAATAAAATCAAGTAACGATTTCGGCGATAATCTTCGAATTATTACTGATCAGGATTTTGACAAGCAAGCACCAGAATTTAATCAAGGACAAGCTTGGGTGCGACGAGCCGTGCGGGCAGTATTAATTAATGATCAAGATCAAATTTGTTTGATGTATTCCCAGAAGTTTAAATATTATAAATTGCCAGGCGGTGGTATTCAGGATGGTGAAACGCATGCTGAAGCGTTAAAACGAGAACTGCTAGAGGAAGTTGGAGCTCGGGCGGAAATTTTAGGCAAAATTGGTCAAATCGAAGAGCGTCGAGTATTGAGCAATTATATGCAACAATTTTCTTATGCCTATGTGGCGAAAGTGATTGGTAAAATTGGCGAAAATCATCTTGAACAAGACGAAATAGACGAACAACTTGCGCCGATATGGGTTGATCTAGATGAAGCAATTCGCCTGATGTCTACGGGTAATGTTGAAACAGATCGTGGGGTGAGCCAACGATTTATGGCTTTGCGTGACGAGATATTTTTGAAAGAATATAAAAAAATAAAGGAAAAAGGAGAGCAATTATGAAATTTAAAGCTAATAGTCGCCGGCGGGCGCTAGAATACGAAAAAGCAATTTTGGATTTTTGGAAAGAAAATAAAGTTTTTAAGCAGTCGGTGGAGCGTCGCTCACCGGATAATGCCTATGTGTTTTACGATGGTCCGCCATTTATTACTGGCGTGCCACATCACGGTACGCTACTGAGTTCGATTATCAAAGATGTTGTGCCACGCTACTGGACGATGCAAGGTAAGCGTGTCGAGCGGGTTTGGGGTTGGGACTGTCATGGTTTGCCAGCGGAAAATTTCGTTGAAAAACAGCTCAATATCGTTGATCGTCGCCAGATTATAGCGCATGCTGATGACCCGGTGCTGCTCGATAAAGATGGCAATGCGTTGCCGACGATTAGTCTTGAAACTTACATCACTAAGGCGCGCGAATCGATGGTCGCCAACTCCGAAACTTGGGAAGGGGTGATTGATCGGATTGGTCGCTGGGTAGATTTTAAAGGCGCTTATCGGACCATGGATAAAAACTTCATGGAGAGCGTCTGGTGGGCGTTTAAACAGCTATACGAAGCGGGTAAAATCTACGAAGGCGAAAAAGTATTGATGTATGATACTAAGTTTGCTACCCCGGTTAGTAAGGCCGAAGTGACGATGGACAACGACGCTTACCAGACAGTCACCGATCCGAGCGTTTATGTGAAGTTTAAATTATTATCAGCATCGGCTGATCAGATTTCTTCGGATCGCTCCTCAAGTCTGTCTTCACAGGATTTGTCGCTGTATTCTCGTAGCGACTCGAAACGCTCCTCAGAAACAGATTCAGCCGATGTGTATATTTTAGCCTGGAGCACCACGCCGTGGACGTTACCGGCGAACTTGATGCTGGCGGTTAATCCAGAACTAACTTATGCAGAAGTGCTGGTTGACGGTGAACGCCTGATTTTAGCAAAAAATGCGATTGAGCGGGTTTTGACCGATGAGAAACATCGCCCGCTTGAGTACGAATTAGTCCGTGAGTTTCCGGGCAGTGAATTAGCTGGACGAGCTTATCAACCGCTGGAGACTGGTTCGACTTGGCCGAACCATCCTGCTGTGCATCATATTTATTCGGCCGATTTTGTGGCCAGCGATTCAGGTACGGGCATCGTCCATATTGCGCCGGCTTATGGTGAAGACGACTTCGCACTGGCGAAACAGCACGGTGTGGGTGCTTTTCATGTGATTGATGATAACGGCTATTATTTTGACTCAAATTATAAAGGCTTGGAAGTCTGGGATAATAATAAATTTATTGCTAAGGATCTAAAAGAAAAGGGGATTGTTTGGAAAATCGACTATATTCGTCACGAATATCCTTTCAACCCACGCTCAAAACAGCGGATTATGTATCGGGCAATTCCGTCGTGGTTTATGGATATTGAACATCAAAAACCATTGATGCTGGAAGAAAATGAGCATATTAACTGGTTCCCAGCGCACTTAAAACACGGTCGGTTCGCCAAAAATATCGATCAAGCGCCAGATTGGAACTTATCGCGTGACCGTTTCTGGGCGACAGCTATGCCAGTTTGGAAATCACCATCGGGTAAGGTTAAAGTTATCGGTTCTTATGCTGAATTAAAAGAGTTATCGGGTGTTGAGCTAGAGGACTACCATCGACCATGGGTGGATGAAATTACCTTTGAAATTGATGGTGAAACTTATACCCGCATCGATAAAGTGTTGGACTGCTGGTTTGAGTCGGGTTCGATGCCATTTGCTCAGCTTCATTATCCGTTTGATAATAAAGAAAAATTTGAGCAGAACTACCCGGCTGACTTCATCGTGGAATATGTCGGGCAGGTCCGAGCCTGGTTTTACTATGTCCATGCGGTTAATACGGCACTGGCGGAAATTGGGGCGTTTGGTGATAATTTGCAACATAAAAATGCCTTCAAAAATGTCATCACTACCGGAGTAGTGGCGGGTAACGACGGTCGCAAAATGTCGAAATCGCTTGGTAATTTCACTGATCCGAATGAGTTGATGGACAAGTTCTCGGCTGATAGTTTGCGTTTCTTGTTGATTCAGTCGCCATTACTAAACGGTGAGGATTTTGCCTTGCTCGATAAAGATGTCGCCGATGTGGCGCGCAAGTTGACGATGATTTGGAATATGTATGATTTCTTCACGATGTATGCTGAAGTTGATGACTTCACATTCCCGTACGATACGTCGTCTTCGGATGCGTTTCTCGTTCGTGGTATGCTAAATACTACTCACTCCGATACTCCCGAATCCTTGTCTCGCACTGACAATGAGAAGTCATTCTTGATTGCAGTTGATTTACAAAAAATAGTCAATCCACTTGATCGTTGGGTGGTGTCGCGAGTTCATCAATTGCGCAACCAAATCACCGACAATATGAATATTTATGACATTCCGCATGCGGTTGAGGACGTGCTGTTGTTTATTGATGATGCTTCAAACTGGTTTGTGCGTCGGTCGCGTCGTCGTTTCTGGAAGAGTGAGGACGATACTGATAAACACCAAGCTTACCAGACTTTGCACTATGTCCTGAGTTATTTAGCATTGATTTTAGCGCCGTTTGTGCCGTTTTTGTCTGAAGAGTTGTGGCAAAAAATTGTTGGTGGTGAGTCGGTTCACCTTCAAAACTGGCCAGAGGCGGGGCAGATTGACGAACAAATTGTGGCTGATATGGCGGAACTGCGCGGTTTTGTCAATGAAGCTTTAGCGTTGCGCGCCAAGGCTGGTGTTAAGATTCGTCAACCGCTATCCGAGGTGGTCTTGCCACGCTCGGCTGATGGCGTGGAATGGTTCAGTGATATTCTGCTTGAAGAGTTGAATGTTAAACGAGTTAGCTGGCAGGCGGAAGCTTCTGCGATTGCGCTGGATCTGACAATTACACCGGACCTCAAGAATGAAGGCCTGGCGCGTGAAGTAATTCGGGCTGTCCAAAATGGTCGCAAAAAAGCTGGACTTAATGTTGATGATCGCATCAATTTAGTATTAATGAGTGATGACCCAGTTCTTACTCAGGCGATTGCTCAGTTTAAAGATGAGATTTATGCTGAAACGCTAGCGATTGGCGAGCAAATTGCTCAGGCTGATGCCTATGATGAAATGGTTCAAGTCGAAAAAATGAACTTGGCCTTCAAGTTGGAAAAAGCTTCAGTTTAAATCCTAAAGATGATATAATAAATTAGAAAATTGAGGGCAGAGTGACGGGTTTTTAGTCTCAATTATATCATCAGGAGCATAATTAATCATGGATGAGAATGACAAAGATTTATTTCGGCCGAAGTTTTTATTTCAACAAACTTTAGCTAATCTCAAAAAATGGGGCAATCGTTTGCCAAAAACGCCACTCGAGCCGACGAGGCGAGATTCGGTGACTTTTGTTGGTCATTCAACCCTAATGTACGATCTGGATAGCGTGAAAATTATCACCGATCCACTGCTATATAATCAGATAAAACACATCCGCAAAAACACGCCAATCGCGCGGGAAACTATCCCTCGGCAGTTTGATTTGATTCTATTGACGCATTTTCATATGGATCATTTTCACTACCCATCACTGAAATTGCTGGATAAAACCGCTCATGTGATTGCTCCGCATGGTGCGAAAACTAAACTCAATAACCTCGGTTTTGATAGCGTCGAAGAGATTGCAATTGGACAGGAAGTTGAGTTTCGTGGCTTAAAAATTACTGCTGTAGAGTGCAACCATGACGGTCGGCGTTATTACAGTGGCTCGAAGCGGGATACGCTCAGCTATGTGATTGACTCATCACAATTTAAACTGTTTTCGTGTGGCGATACGGCGTTTACTCATAAATTTGATAATATCACATGTGATATAGCGTTTATGCCGGTGGGATGCTATACGCCAGTGCAGTTGCAGGATCGGCATTGTTCACCGGAGCAGAGCTTTAAAATGTTTCAGGCGATGAACGCGAAAGTGTTCGTGCCAATTCATTTTGGGACACTTCAGCTAGCGCTTGATAACGAACTGCACACCTTGAAGCGGATTACTGATTTGCAACAGATTCATCCTGAGGTAAAAATGCTAGAAATCGGCAAAAATTACCCACTTAGTCAGATTTTACGATAGGGCAGTGGGGTGATTTTGCGAAAATCCGCTGGAGGGGCTTACTTCTGGCGGATTTTTATACAAAACTACTAGCTGACAAAGCTAATTAATAGTGCTACAATAAAAAATAATTAAACGAAAGGTAGGAAAATGGAATTTATAATTATTGTAATTATTCTGGTGATGTTGATATCGGCTTGTCTGCGTATCGTTAACCAAAACGAGCGTGGCGTGGTGATGACGTTAGGTAAATTTACTGGTGTTAAAGAACCGGGATTGAACTTTTTGGTTCCTGGTATTCAGGTGATGTACAAAGTGGATATTCGTACTAAAACGGCTGATGTGCCAAATCAAGAAGTCATCACCAAGGATAATATTCCAGTGCAAATTAACGCTGTAGTGTATTATCGGATTCAGGATGCTGGCAAGGCGATTCTTGAGGTGGAAAACTTTATGCATGCAGTGGCACAATTAGCGCAAACTACCATGCGTAATGCTGTCGGTGAGCGGACTTTGGATGAATTATTGTCAAAACGCGAAGAAATTGCCGAAAATATTAAAGAAATCCTTGACGTTAAAACCGATCCATGGGGTATTGATGTCGAGATTTTGGAATTAAAAGACGTTTCAATTCCAAACGACCTGAAGCGCACTATCTCCAAAGTCGCAGAAGCTGAGCGTGAGAAAAAAGCGGTGATTATTAACTCCGAAGGTGATAAAATTGCGGCTGCTAACTTGGCTGAAGCGGCTCGCACGCTGAACTCAGCACCAGGCGCAATGCACTTGCGTACTTTGCAATCGATTAATGACTTGTCGAGCGACCAATCGAATACGATTATTTGGATGATTCCAACTGAAGTGCTTGATGCGGTTAAAGGCTTTGGCGAAAAAATGCGCCAATAATTTTAGACGATCTAGTTATTAACTAAATTTAAAACCAGCCTCTGCATTATGGGGGCTAGTTTTTGTGATATAATAAGCTTATGATTTACGGCGGTTTATTATTGCTAATGTTAGGGTTGATTTATGTTACTAAACGCTCAATCTCTCAGGCGTTAGTGGTGTTAATGGCTAGTTCGGTATTGGCTGGGTTGGTGACGGTGGATTTAGCTAATTTGGTCGTTAGTATGTCGTCGAGTTTACCACGAGCCTTGGTGACCGCGGTGGTGCGACTCGCCATTTTACTCTTGCCGATGCTGGTGGTGTTAATGCGTGCGCCGAAGATTAGTCGAGATTTATTATTTAAACTTGTCGATAGTGCGCTAATAACAGCGGTGATTATTATTTTGGCGGGCTCAACTGTGGCGAGTGTTATTAAACTCGACAGCTGGTCAATTCAGGCTCAAACCGTGATTATGCAAAACTCCAAATGGTTGCTAATTGGGGCGGGGCTTTATGGTTTTTATGGCTTGCTCAAAAAGTCAGAAGACGCTTAAAACTTGAATTTAACAGATAAGCTGTGTATAATTTAGGTTAAATTTAAATAAAATTAAACGAAAAGTAGGTATCATGGCAGGACACAGTAAATGGGCACAAATCAAGCGCCAAAAAGGCGTGAATGACGCGAAACGCGGAGCAATTTTTACTAAAATTGGTAATCAGATTGCAATTGCGGCGCGTGGTGGAACTGATCCGCTAACTAACTCGGCGCTGGCAATGGTGATTGAAAAAGCCAAACAAGCCAATATGCCAAAAGCCAACATTGAAAAGGCGATTGCGCGGGTAGCTGATAAAAATGCCGCTCAACTCGAGGAGATTATTTATGAAGGCTATGGTCCAAACGGAGTGGGATTTGTGATTGAAACTGCCACTGACAACCGCAACCGAACTTTGCCAGAGGTTAAAACGGCATTAACGAAAAACGGTGGACGCTTCGCTGATCCAGGTAGTGTGCTATTCCAATTTAAACAAAAAGGCGCATTGATGACTGCAGGTTTGACTGAGGACCAGATGCTGGAGATTCTGGATGCAGGGGCGCTTGATATCAAGGATGAGGGTGAGGAATTTGTGATTTATACCGAACCACGTGATATGCTGGCAGTAAAAGCTAAGGTGGAAGAGCTAGGTGTTGAGCTTAAACAAGCTGAACTTGAATATGTGGCCGACAATCTTATCGCAATTACTGATGATGAATCCGCACAAAAAATCCTAAAAATCATGAACGCAATTGATGACCTAGATGATGTGGTCAATGTCTATACGAACGCAGATCTGAATTAATTCTTAATCGCTCGGTTAAACGCCGAGTGATTTTTAAAAAAATCAACGAAAGGGTGGCGATGCAACAAAAATTAACGAGAATTATATATGGATTAGTGGGTGTTTTGGTAGGGTGGATGTTGATGACAACGCCCGTGCTAGCTAGTGATGAAAAGTTGGCGCCTGACACGTCGAAAGACCAATCGATAGCGCAGCAGGTGATTGATTTGCGAATTATTAAAGTCCAAATCAAACAGGGTAATCTTAAAAATAATCAGTTCGTAGTGCTTAAAAATTACGGTGCGCCAGTGAAATTTAGTGATTTAAAATTGCGATTTCTGACTGGTAACTCCCCCACTGTCAAGAGGGAAGTGGCGCTGGGTGAATTGCAGCTTAGCAAAACTAACACTCAGCTAGCGACTGGTGAAGTGTTGATTCTAGTTAATAATCTGGAACTGGCGAAGAATTATCTCAATTTACAAACCAATTTGGTTCAGTGTTTAAGTAATTGTCATTCGGCTGAACCTTGGTTGGAGCTGGGCAAGGCGGGGATTAAACAGCAACTCCAAGTTATCTATCAGTCGACGAATCAGGTTATTTCTCAGTTTAATTATCTGAAAACTGCGCCGAATGCTTCGAGTGGTTATCATCAGTTCGCCGATTATGATTTTTTGAGCATGGTGACAATTAACGGTCGAGAAAGTGATATTTGGCAGGGGTTTTCGGCACTGCGGGCTGATCCGATTTGGCTGAAAGCTGAGCAAATACCACCGCTGATGGCGCTTGAGCCGAAATGTAAAACGAGTGAGGAATTAATCAATGGTCAGTGTTTGCAAAAATGTGCCAAAAATTACACGAGAAAGCTTGACACAGGGATCTGTGAACGCGACCCCTGCCCGACTGGTCAAGAATTAGATAAGGCGACTGATAC
This sequence comes from uncultured Candidatus Saccharibacteria bacterium, assembly GCA_947097085.1. Taxonomy (GTDB): domain Bacteria; phylum Patescibacteriota; class Saccharimonadia; order Saccharimonadales; family Saccharimonadaceae; genus CAMUQR01. The sequence goes on from CAMUQR010000007.1 coordinate 10,356, forward strand.
CTGTGTTGCACCGCCAATAACTTGCCAGGAAGGGTATATACTGAATCCAACCACTAAACGTTGCAATAAAATTAAAGCTATTGAACCGAAAAACTGCCCCGACGGCTATGTATTAAATTCGGAAACTAATCGCTGTCATAAAATTAAAATTACCGAACCAAAAAGCTGTCCTGATGGCTATGTTCTGAATCTTGCAACCAATCGTTGCAATAAAATTGTACTAGCGGTTGCGAAATCACCTTGTCCTGACGGTCAATTGCGCCATCCAGAGACTGGTCGTTGTCGTAAGATTGTCCTCGAGGCGGAATGTACGAATGAACAGGAGTTTATCAATGGCAAATGCTTGAAACGTTGCGCCGAGAATCAAATCCGCAATCCGCTAACTAATCGTTGTCAAAAAGTCGAGCAAGCTTGCCAGGCGGGTTTTACGAAGGACTCAGTGACTGGTATTTGTGTGAAAAATGTGACTGCGCCTGTGTCATTGTCCGACCAAAAAACCGCTGATCCAGCTGATAAAAGTTTTAGTTTTGACTGGTTAAAATTGCTTAACTCTCCACTTTCCGGTGCGGTCGTAGCTAGTATAATCTTCGCGGTTTATGATAAGTTTTTCCGTGCTAAAAATTAACACCTTCGTGGCGTAGGAGTTGCTTTTTTAGTTCCACACCAAACGCGTACTCACCAAGACTGCCATCGCTTTTAATGATGCGGTGACAGGGGATAATGATCGGCAAGGGATTATGCTTGCAAATACTCCCTACAGCGCGTGCTGCACCAGGGTGGCCTGCCAAATTTGCCAGCTGGCCGTAACTAAGGGTTTGACCAGCGGGAATTTGGCGCATCTGTTCTAGAACTGCTCGGCGAAAATCCCCTGTCGGTAAATTAATTTTAATTTGATTGAGAGCTTGATAATCACCAGCCATATATTGCTGAAAAAGCTGACGATAGGGGTGGTTTTTCAGATATGTTATCTCCCCTGTCGGTGGCTGAAATAGTACTTGCTGAACTCGGTCGAGCTCATCAATCACCAGCCAGATTTTGAGCCAGGTATCATTAATTACTACGCTACGTAGGTGATTCATAAAAATCATTGTAGCACAATTGACTTGCGCTTAGTGGCGACATATAATTAAAATGTCCGCATTATGTGGGATTGGCAATCCGCTATCAAATAGTACAAATCATATCCATTAATGCGAAAAATAACGTCGGGGTGTGGCGCAGTTTGGTAGCGCGCACCGTTCGGGACGGTGAGGTCGCTGGTTCAAATCCAGTCATCCCGACCAGATTAAAATGATTTTTAAGATTTTTTGTTAAACACAAGAAAGGATTTAATTTTATGCAACAACAAGTTCCCTATCAAGCACCAGATTTTGCTTTAACTGACAGCGAAGGTCAGCTCCGTAAATTGGCGGATTTTGCTGGTCGTTGGCTGGTGATTTATTTTTACCCAAAAGACAACACGCCGGGTTGTACAGCCCAAGCTTGTTCAATTCGTGACGAAGAGCGCGCCCTGCTTGATTTGGGCGTGACGGTAATTGGCATCAGTGCAGACAGTGAGGATGCGCACCGCAAGTTTATTGCCAAGCATAATTTGAACTTTATTTTACTATCTGACCCAGAAAAACAAACCATCGAAGCTTATAATGCTTGGGGTAAAAAAATGTTTGGCCGGGAAGGTATTTTGCGCAAAACTTTCGTGATTAATCCTGATGGTCAAGTTGTTAAAGTCTATGGTCGTGCTAAGACTGTCGGCCACGGTGAACAGTTAGTTGAAGATATTAAATTATTACAAAAATAAGGAGTGTGATGAAAATTGTCTTAATTAGGCACGGTGAAAGTGAGTGGAATAAGCTTAATCTATTCACTGGTTGGATGGATGTTGAACTGAGCGAGCAGGGAGTGCAAGAGGCGAAGCAGGCTGGTCAAAAACTCGCGCAGGCTGGACTTGATTTTGATATTTGTTATACTAGCTATCTGAAACGAGCGATTAATACTCTGCATTTAGCGCTGACTGAAATGGATCGGTTGTGGTTACCAGTGATTAAAAGCTGGCGTTTAAACGAGCGTCATTACGGTGCATTACAGGGTTTAAATAAATTAGAAACCGTAGCCCAGTATGGTGAAGATCAAGTTAAACTATGGCGTCGGTCGTTTGATGTTTTACCGCCAGCATTAGAGGCTGATGATCCGCGCGCTCCACAACATCAACCGGCATATCGTCAGGTCAATCCGACAGAACTGCCATTAGCTGAGAGCTTAAAAGAAACCATTGCCCGCGCCGTACCGTATTTTGAAACTGAAATTAAACCACGGATGCAGGCGGGTGAGCGCGTACTGATTGTGGCGCATGGTAATTCGATTCGATCTCTGGTTAAATATTTTGAAAATCTGTCAGACGAGGCGATTATGGATGTGGAAATTCCGACTGGTGTACCGCTGGTGTATGAATTTGACGCAGATTTTCAAGTTATCAGCAAGCAATTTTTAGCTGAAGCTGGCGAGCTCGAAGCTAAAATTAACAAAAATAAAGCCCAGACCAAAGCTTAATGTTTATATTACAATCTCAATTACTACTTCCCTGTTGGAGTGCGCAATGCGTATAATCGGCATTGACCCAGGAACGGGGATTTTGGGTTTTGGAGTGATTGATGTGGTGGGTGGGCGTTCGAAGTTGGTGACGGCCGGTGTGATTAAAACTCCAGCACATACGCCATTAGATGAGCGTTTGGAAGAAATTTTTCATGGACTGAATCAGATTATTACCGAAACACAACCAACTGTAATGTCGATTGAGAAACTATTTTTTGCACAAAATATCACTACGGCGATTTCGGTGTCGCACGCTCGCGGTGTAGCGATGTTGTGTGGTCGGCTGGCTCACCTACCGATTGCGGAATATACACCACTGCAGATTAAACAAACCCTGACTGGCTATGGTCGCGCCGACAAAAAACAAATTCAAGAAATGGTGCGGTTACATCTTAATCTCCAAGTTGCGCCTAAACCGGACGATGCCGCCGATGCTTTAGCGGCGGCAATTACTCATCAATTGATGAGCCGAGTATAATATTCGGTAAAAATGTTGTGATTTTTGCTAAAAAGCTTATGTTTTAATTTTAAAAGTGGTATGATGAAAGCAAAGAGTGGATTGCGCTAACAATCAAAGGGGAGATGATGAAGCGAGGATTTAATCAGGAGGTTTATCTTGAGTTGCAAACAGCAGCCATTATGGAGCGGGTGCGTCAATTCGATAAACTCTACTTAGAAGTTGGTGGCAAAATTATTGATGACTGGCATGCGGCTCGAGTGTTGCCTGGTTTTGATCCGCAATCTAAAATCCAGGTATTAGAAAATCTGCGCGATCAGCTGGAAGTAATTATTTGTGTGTCAGCGGTGGATTTAGCGCGCGGTAAAATGCGTAGTGACTCGGGGCTGAGTTACCAGCAGGAGGCACTGCGTCTGATTGAGTATTTTACTCAGCGTAATTTTAAAATTAGTAGTGTGGTCATTACCCTGTGTGATCAGCCAGAGGCGGTGGCAGATTTTGTGAAATTACTTGAGGGCCGTGGTCTAACCGTGCACATTCACAGTCGCACCGAAGGTTATCCGACCAATATCGATAAAGTTGTCAGTCCTGAAGGTTATGGCAAAAATAGTTTTATTAAAACTGAACGGCCGGTGGTGCTGGTGACAGCGCCGGGCGCGTCAAGCGGTAAAATGGCAACTTGTTTGAGTCAGATTTATCATGAGTTTTTGGCGGGACGACGGGCTGGGTATGCTAAATATGAGACTTTCCCGGTCTGGAATTTACCGATTAATCACCCAGTGAATCGAGCTTATGAGGCAGCGACGATGGATTTGAATGATCAGAATATGATTGATCCGTTTCATCAAAAAGCCTATGGTGTTGAGGCGGTTAACTACAATCGTGATATTGCAACTTTCCCAGTGTTAAATGAGATTTTTCAACGAATTTTTCATCAGCAAATTTATCAATCGCCAACCGATATGGGTGTCAATATGGTAGCGTCGGCGATTGTTGATGATCAGGTGGTGCGTTTAGCGGCTGAGGCGGAAATTGAGCGTCGTTATCAGTCAGCCGGTGTGCCACTTGAGGCGAATTTTTCGCGTTGCTAAAACTAACTAGCTATTTCGTGCTATAATACAAGTTATGATTGCACACTTGACGGGAAAAATTATTGATAAAAATCTCAACACGCTAATTATTGATGTGATGGGCGTGGGTTATGAAGTGGCGGTGCCGACGAGCGATGCTAGTCGACTGATATTGGGTGAAACTGCGAATTTAAAAATTTATCACCATATTCGCGAACAGTCGCAAGAACTATTCGGTTTTTTAGAGTTGGGAAGTAAGGAATTATTTAAATTACTAATCACTGTCCAGGGTATTGGTCCGAAGGCAGCGCTAGCGATTTTGTCAATTGGTGAATTCGAGGCGGTGCGTTCGGCAATTGCTCGTGGTGATAGTAAATACATTCAGCAGGCTAGCGGGGTAGGTAAAAAAACTGCCGAGCGAGTTTGCGTTGATTTATCGGATAAAATTGGCGTGCCGAGTGTGATGAGTGCTGAACTGGTGCAAACTGAACTAAATACTGATGATGAGGCGGTCGAAACTTTGATGGCGCTGGGCTATAACTTAACAGATGCAACCGCCCTACTCTCCGGTATTGATGTAAAACTTACAACACAAGAGCGGGTGAAATTAGCTCTGACGAATCGTCGTTAAGCTACGATTCAAACCTAAAAAATAACTCGAGTTAAGGCTCGAGTTATTTTAAAAATCAATTTGGAGGAACCAGTGGGACTTGAACCCACGACACCCTGCTTAAAAGGCAGGTGCTCTAACCAGCTGAGCTATGGTTCCATTTAAGACTTTAACACTTTACCAAAAAACTGTTAAAAAGTCAAGTTTAAACTGCGAAAAAGTTCTAAAAAATGCAATTTTAATAAAAAAACAACTACCGATTCGTAAAAATCGGTATAATAAAGCTAATGGCAAAAACGCAACATCGATTCGCACGGCAACTCACGCGTTTCAGACAAACCAACCGCAAACTTGATCGGTCGTGGTTCTTGTATGTTGGGCTCGTTGGAGTGATTTTAGCGATCGGCGTGGAGCTAATCTACTCGATTAATTATTGGTGGCTGGTAGTATTGATAATAATCTCGGCTTTATTATGTCGAAAATTGACGGTGATGCGCCTGGTGTTAGCGTTAGCGGTGGGACTATTAATCGGTAGCTCTCGGGCTAGGACTGTATTTCAGCAGGCTAATCAATATCAATCAATGATCAATACAACCGTTGAGCTGTCGGGGCGGTTGCTTGATGATGTCACGACTACGCAGGCTGGTAATCGTTTATTGCGACTTGGTGAAATTAAATTGAACCAGCGTATGATGGTTGGCGAAGTGCTGGTGTCGACTCGCCAAAAAATAACCTTACGGCGCGGTGATTACGTGATTGTGACCGGTAAGCTCGAACCGGGCGTCGGCAAATACCGAGCGAAGCTCAGTCGGCTTCAATCGATAGAGATTATTAGTTATGACGATTGGTCAACGGGTTTGCGCGATTGGCTAGAACAGCGTTTACGGCGATTTGTATCGGGTGAACGTGCGGATTTAATTAGTGCAATCGTGCTTGGTAAACGTGCTAATCTCAGTCGAAAGCTAAATCAACAAATTCGAACGGTGGGTCTGTCGCATATTGTGGTGGCGAGCGGACTGCATTTGATGATTGTGGTTGGTTTGGTGCGACCATGGTTTGGTAAACTGTCACGACTCTGGGAGGTGCTGGGTGCGCTAGTAGTAGCAACTTTGTTTGGGCTAACAGCAGGCTTGTCGGCGAGTATGACACGGGCGTTGATGACGCTTGGGGTCGTATTGGTAACGTGGTTCTATGGTCGCAATATTAGTGGTTGGCGGGTGATAATTCTGCTGGTGGCAACTTCCCTGTTGTTAAATCCACTACATCTATACGGAGATTTGTCGTGGTGGTTATCATATGGCGCATTCTTTGGCGTGTTGGTGGCGGTGCCAGCTGTGCAAGACTATTTCTTTGGTGATAAAAAATTGAATGCGGTGAGCCAGTTATTATTAGCCGTGGTCGTTGTGCAAATTGTGGTGGCGCCGATTTTGTTAGTGAGTTTTGGGGAATTGTCGTTGATTGCTCCGCTGACTAATTTGTTAGTGGTTCCATTGCTAGTGCTACTAATGTGGCTGGCTGGGCTAGTGATAATTTTGGCAAATTTGACACCTGTGGCTTGGGTGGTGGCGTATCCTTTGCAGTTGTTAAGTCATTATATTTTGAGTGTGATGCAAATCTTATCGGAGTTTCCGCGAGCGCTTGTTGAACTTAAATTGACGCATTGGCAAATTGGTCTATGGGTGATGTTAGTTGGTATATTAATTGCCTGGATGAGTTATAAAAATTGGCGATTAGCCCAAATTAAACACTTTCAAAAAATCGCTAAATTTACCGCTCAATCAGCGAATTCGTCGAAAATGTGATATGATAATCTCATGCAAATCACAGTCCATAATCTAACTGAATTAACCAAGGTGGCGCAATATCTAGCGGAGAATCTGCCGACGAAGTTCTGCTTGGAGTTGATTGGCGATGTTGGTGCTGGTAAAACTACTTTTACGAAAGCGCTAGTAGAAAAGCTTGGTTCAAACGACGAAGTGACGAGCCCAAGTTTTGCGATTAATAATCGTTATCAGCTCAATGACGGACGCGAAGTGTCGCATTATGATTTTTATCGTTTGGGTGAGGCAGGGGCGATGAGTCAAGAATTGCTTGAAGATTTAGTAAATCCGCAGGCCTGTGTGATTGTGGAATGGGCTGAAACGGTCAGCCAGGTATTGCCAGCGGAGCGTTTGCAAATGACAATCACAACTCTAGCTGATGGTGGCCGACGGTTAGAATTAGTTGGGTTTGACACGGGTAATATGAATATGGAGCAAAACTAAATGCCAGTCATTTTGTTATTAAAAACCGATCAAGCTGATTGCTATGTTGAATTACGTCAGGCGGAGTGTCAGCAACAATTTAGTTGGCAAGCAGGACGGAATCTATCTGATGGATTGTTGCAGTTTTTACAACAATGTTTAAAAGAGTTCGGCGTGGAGTGGGCGGATTTAAGCGGTCTAGTGGTATTTCGTGGTCCAGGTAGTTATACCAGCTTACGGATTGGGTTGACAGTGGCTAACACGATGGCTAGCTCCCTACAAATCCCGATTGTTGGTGCTAAGGGTGAGCAGTGGCAAGCCGATGGGCTGGCGCGCTTGTCTGCTAGTGAGGATGATAAAATCGTCCTGCCGATTTATTTACAGCCAGTTTATATTACTCAGCCTAAGAAATAATAAACTTTATTTTATTTTCTTGACAAAATGGTTTATACTGATAGTGCAGACTTTTAATTTTGATAACCCTATTTTAGTTAGGATGAAAGGATAATATGGAAATAATTTTTGTAATTGCTGGAGCGGTCTTGGGCTCTGGGGCGGTTTTTGGCTATTCGACTTTTAAGGCAGGCAAAGATAAACAAAGTTCAGTCGGTATTTTAGAGCAAGCTGAATCAAAAGCTCAACATATTCAAGATAAAGCTCACCAAAAATACGAAGAAATCATCAAAAATGCCCGCAGTGAAGCTGATTCGATTATCACTGAGGCAAAAAAAGACGAAAACAAACGTCGCAGTGAGCTTAAGAATCTTGAAGAGCGAGCGTTGGAACGTGAACGGATTTTGGATAAAAAACTCGATCAGGCCGATGAAAAAATGGAAGGGATTCGTCGTCAAAACGAAGATTTGGCTAATTTAAAACAAGAAATTATCGACATTCGTGCAAAACAAGAAGAAAAACTCTCAAAGATTGCGAAACTAACTAAGCAAGAAGCGCAGGATAAACTGCTTAAAATGACCGAGCGTAATATCAAAGACGACATGCTTGGTTTAGTGACTAAAATGCAAGCCGATGCCGTAGCGGATGCTGAAGATCGCGCCCAAATGATTTTGCTCTCAGCGATGGAGCGGATGGCTGGTGATGTCACTAGCGAACGTACGGTCACGGCAGTGAAGTTGACTGATGATGAGATGAAAGGGCGGATTATCGGTAAAGAAGGGCGCAATATTCAGGCTCTGCAACGTGAGACGGGTGTTGATGTGCTAGTTGATGAAACCCCTGGCATGGTGGTGCTTAGTTCGTTTGATCCAATTCGTCGTCAAGTGGCTCGTTTGTCTCTAGAATTACTGATGAAAGATGGACGAATTCATCCAGCGCGCATCGAAGAAGTGGTGGCTAAAGCTCAGCGTGAAATCGAAAAAGAAGTTAAACGTGCTGGTGAAGATGCGGCGCGAGAAGTTGGTTTGGTCGGTTTGCCAAAAGAAATGCTGGGCTTGCTTGGTGAGCTTAAATTTCGCACCTCTTATGGCCAAAATGTGTTGAAACACTCCATTGAAATGGCACATTTGGCGGGGCAGTTAGCGGAGGAAATTGGGGCTGATGTACGAGTGGCAAAAACCGCTGCTCTGCTTCATGATGTTGGTAAAGCCGTCACCCATAAAGTCGAGGGTCAGCATCATCATATTGGAGCTGAATACGCCCTTAAGTATGGTATGAGCGAAGCTGTAGCTCATGCTATTAAAGCCCATCATGATGATGTTGAAGCGACTACACCAGAAGCGTTGATTGTTCGAGTTGTTGATGCTGTCAGCGGAGCACGACCAGGTGCGCGTAATGCTTCTAACGAGAATTTTGTGGAGCGTATGCGTGATTTAGAGAATGTCGCGAACTCGTTTGATGGAATCAATAACGCCTATGCGGTGAGCGCCGGACGAGAGATTCGCGTGTTTGTTAAACCGGAAAAAATTGATGACTTATCGGCGATTAAGTTAGCCCGCGATATTGCTACCAAAATCGAAAGCACTATGCAATATCCAGGTGTAATTAAAGTCAATGTCATCCGTGAAACTCGAGCTGAAGAATATGCCAAATAACCTTGATAATTCAGGCTTGTCTAGCGTTCAGACTGAACACACCAAACCGAGCAACTGGCTTCCAAACGATGTCTGGATGGACAGTCTAGCAAAACAAATTAGTAGTGGCGCGGTGATCTGCTGTGTTGATGACAAAGTGCTGGTCGTGAAGGCCACTTACAAGGATTATTGGACTTTTCCGGGTGGGGTGGTGGATGCTGATGAAACGCCTATCCAAGCCGCTTCACGCGAGGTAGCTGAGGAATTGGGCTTAAATATTCCGGTGGAAAAACTGCACTTTTCGCATGTGCTAGTCGCCGATAAACACCAGCTCAAAGCTTATCATTTTGGTTTTGAAGCAGAAATCACACAGGCAGATGTGGATCAAATTAAACTCCAAGCCGAGGAGCTGGAGTCGTATCAGCTTCTGACAAAACAGCAGATTTTATCAGGTGAATATGGTTTGATGGCTTACACAATCACTCTGTGGGCGCAAGGCAAGACTGGCTATCACGAATTTTTAGGTGTTGATAAGTAGTTTATACAAAAAACCATAAGATTTTAGTATAGTTGGCTATTGACACTAGCTATACACTGGGTGTATAGTAAAAATATGAATATCCCATCAACATTGTTAGGTCTTATTGCGTGTCAGCCAAGTTATGGTTATGACTTGAAGCAGGAATATGATCGTTTATTCGCTGGTAAAAAACCACTAGCCTACGGTCAAGTCTATGCGACATTATCACGTCTGGCGCGTGATCAGCAGGTGATTGTGGCGAGCGAGTCATCAGACGAAGGTCCAGACCGCAAGAAATACCAAATTACCGAAGCTGGGCAGTTGAGTTTGGAACAATGGTTATTGACGCCAGAAGCGCCACAACCAAAACTTCAAGCTGAGTTATTTACAAAAGTCGTTTTAGCAATTATGCTCAAAAAAGATGCTGGTAAATATCTCGATATTCAACGCCAAGCCCACATGGCGCGAATGCGCGAAATTAACCGCGAACGCAAAAACCATGACCTAGCATTTATGTTGTTAACAGATCACGCTTTGTATCATATCGAAGCTGATTTGCGTTGGATTGATTTAACCGAAAGTCGTTTAACAAGTTTACAAAAGGAGTTAGCTATATGAGCATCATAGAAGCCAAAAATATCAAAAAAGCCTTCGGCAAAAAAACCTTAGCCTTGCGCGGGGCGAATCTGGCAGTCGAACCAGGCGAGATTGTCGCAGTGATGGGACCGAGTGGTTCTGGTAAATCAACTTTGCTGCATTGTCTGGCGGGTATTTTAAAAATCGACTCAGGTGAGGTGCGGTTTGAGGGTGAAAATATCGGCAAAATGTCTGATAAAAAACGCAATCAACTACGTCGTGAGAAGTTTGGTTTCGTGTTTCAGTTTTCACAATTAGTGCCAGAGTTGACGGCGCTCGATAACGTAGCGTTACCACTATTGATTAACGGCGTCAATAAAACCGAAGCTTACACTAAAGCTAAAGCCTGGCTCAAAAAAGTTGGCGTTGAAGCCGTGGCTAATCAAATTCCTGGTGAATTGTCGGGCGGTCAAGCTCAGCGCGTGGCTGTAGCCCGAGCGATGGTGATTGAGCCAAAAATCTTGTTTGCTGATGAGCCAACTGGTTCACTGGATTCGCTCAACTCCGAAAAAGTGATGGATTTATTTATTAAAACCGCCAAAGAAGTTGGCACGACGGTAATTATGGTGACGCATGAACCGACTATCGCAGCTTATGCTGACCGTTCAGTGATTGTGCGTGATGGCGTGGTGACAGGA
>CAMUQR010000008.1 GCA_947097085.1 uncultured Candidatus Saccharibacteria bacterium
AGATAAATAATGAAACTGGGTTTGTTATTTTTGAAACGAACTGATAAGCAAGGTTGGTTTCGTAATATCGTGATTGTTTTTGCGATCATGTTGGCAACGGCTACGCTGTTATCGGCGATGGCGCTGGGTAATGCTTTTAATAAGAGTTTTGATCGTGGGCATTGGTATTACAATCTGCTAACTGCCCAACGTCGCAATGCAAAACGTAGCTTGGATCTCAAAAAAGATGGTGATCGAACTGTTGTTAAAATCAATGCTTTTACGGCTTTTGGCAAAGTGCAGATTCGCGAGGTTGGCATTTATCAATTGACCGATAAAGCGCCGATTCTGCCAGGTCTAGCCCGACAACCAGGTGCAAAAGAAATGTTTGTATCGCAAGGGTTAATGGATTTAATTACACAAAATCCCGATCTTAAGGAACGTTTTGCAGGCTATGATTTAAAGCTTGGCGTACCAAATGATTTGTTATCAAAACCAAATGAGGCGATGGCGATTTATCAAATCCCACAGACGATTTTAAATAATCAAGAAGCGATGAATCAATCGGCGTTGGTGAATCAGGAACAGATGAATACTATCAAAAAACCTGTCGAATCGCGCAATCAGTTAATTATTAATATTTTTATGCTGATTTGCGGTTTGGGTGTGTGTTTCCCATTGTTAATCTTGGTAATTTCAGCCACTCGGGTTGGTATGGTACAACGTGAGCAACGTTATGCGGCGTTGAGTTTAATTGGCGCGTCCAAACGTCAAATCAACGGGATTATCCTGGCGGAAACTTTGGCGGCGGCCGGTCTAGCGGTGCTACTGGGCTCAGGTTTGTTTGTAGTTTTCAAAAAACTGATTTTGGAACAATTGAAATTTGATGGCGATGTGATGTTTGCTGGTGATTTATGGCCAAGTGTGTCGGTATTTTTTGGGGTGATTGGCTTGGTGCTGATGGTAGCGATTATCGTCAACTGGTGGGCATTACGCAAGGTGAAAACTTCACCACTTGGTGTGGTGAAAGACCAAAAGCGTTTACGCAAACCAACGATTTTAGGGGCGTTACCACTGCTTGTGGCTGGTGGAATTATTTGGAAACTCAACCAACTTGGATCGCAGTGGTTTTATCCGTCAAATCCAGGCGAAGGTGGCAATCGTCCGGAACTATATTTCTTAGGTACGTTTTTATTGTTGATGATTGGTTTATTAACAGCGGGCGCCTTCCTGACTTATGTGGTAGCAAAAATTCTGGAAAAACTAGCCCGACATGCTAGTCTAGTGATGGCTACAAAGCGTTTGCAAATGTTTGCTCGACCGATTTTCTCAAGTGTGAGTGGAGTGGTGCTTGCATTGTTCGTGGGAAGTTTTTTCCTTGGAACGATCGCTAGTGTGGAAGCGACGATGATGCATGAATATCAAGAGGCACAGACGAACCATGATTTGCAAAGTCGTCAGATTAATACTAATCAACTTAAGATTTATGAAAATCGGTTGGGTGATGCTCAGATGTATCAAGCCATGACCCAACATGCGAAGCTGATGTCTTTAACGAAACGCCATACGCGTGTTAGGATGTTTAGTGAGCAGTTGATTGATGTTAGTGGTGCGGCACGAGCCCAGGAGCGGACAGTTTTTGGTGAAATTTATACTTGTCAGGAACTGACGCAATGGACTAAACTACGCTGTCCAGCCGACTATCAGCCAACTGAACAGGTGGTGATTAACACTAATAATCAGGATCATACGAAGCAAAATCAGCTGGTGCGTTTAACTCCAGAATTATTAGCCAAGGGGACGATCCAATACGCCAATATTGTCCTAGAATTTGCTAATCGGGCGGATTTGGAACGGGGGCGTAAGTTTGTTCAAAATATTATGGCGCGTTCAATTCGTGAAGCCGATCAGGGTGGTTTTATTCAGTCAGATGATGACAAATTTGACTCTTTGGGTCCGGTGCGTGGTCTAATTCAAGCGATTATGGCTGGTACGGCATTGACTATCGGTGTGGCTGGTTTCAGTGTGGCGGTGGCAATGATAGGTTCATTCTTTGAGCGCAAAAAATCATTTAGCAATTTACGTTTAATGGGTGTGGATGTAACGCAATTGTATCGTGTGGTGTTAATCGAGTCGATTTTGCCACTATTGCTGGCGGCAGTCTTGGCAGTAACAGTTGGGTTATTGACGGTGCGTTATCTAGTGTCGGTGATGAGTTCAAAATTTATCTTCGCGATGCCGAAAACGGATTATTTCTGGATGGTCGGTGTGTCGCTACTGGTGACGATTGGTATTATTGTCAGTACTTTACCAATTCTCAAACGAGTAACGGCGCTCGAATCTAACCGCACCGAATAATAACGGTCGAGAGGTGTCAAAATCATAGCGTTTGTGCTATAATAAACGCAAATGATAGTGAATCAAAAAAGGGTGTGGCCGACTGGTATTGTCTTAGGTTTGTTGGTGAGCGTGGTCATAGGCGGTGGTGCTTTAGCGATCATTGTTGCTAATCAATGGAATGGCATCAGTGCGCTGGAAAATCATGCTAGCTTGCAACAAACTAATCGTGAGTCGAAAGGTAGCGACGTGGCGTCGTCTCAGGCGTCTAATTCGCAGGTTCAACCAACTCCACCAGCCCCAGTTGTAAAGCCATTAATTTGGCAACTGGCGCCTGAAGGCCAAAAATTACACAGTCAGTCAGCACTGATTTACGATTTAACACGCGGAGAAAAAGTGTTTGAACTTAATGCGCAGATTGCTCGAGCTCCAGCATCGCTGGTCAAAATTATGACAGTATTAGTGGCAATTGAGCAGTTGCCGGATTTGCAGGCACGCACAATGATACCGGCGACGGTCTTAAACCAAATGCGTCAAAGTAACGCCTCGGTTGCGGGGTTTGTTGCAGGCGAGTCGGTGACGGTCAGTGATTTGTTGCATGGAGCGCTACTTGCATCAGGTGGCGATGCTAGTTATTTACTAGCCGAAATGGCTGGCGGACAGGCAAGGTTTGTGGCGCTGATGAACCATAAGGCACTCCAACTAGGCATGGCGCAAACGCATTTTATAAACACCACTGGACTTGATCATCCAGAACAAGTTTCGAGCGCGACTGATATTGCGAAAATGTTGCAATTTGCTCTGCAACATCCAACTTTTCGTAAAGTATTTGAATCGCGCGAATATTTATATCAAGGCGCGAATCGCCAGTTGCTCATTAGTAGTACTTTATTTAAACGATTGCCACAGGTCGAAATTAATAATTTGACGGTATTAGGGGGCAAAACTGGCACAACTGATCGGGCTGGATTATGCTTGGCAAGTTTGGTGCGTCGGGGTGAACGCGAATTGTTGGTGATTACACTAGGGGCGCCGATTACCGCTTGGCCAAATCCAGCTCCGCTTCATGTGGCTGATTTGTCTGAGCTGTTGAATCATTTGCATCTGATAGAACGATAGAATCAAAACCTAAGATTTGTTGATATTCTAAAAAACGATGCTCGCGGATAGGTCGAGTATGTGGCTCGGTTGCGAAATAAAGCATTAAGCAAGGGCTAATATTTTTGTATCTTTTAATAAACTCATAGCCAATCATTTCTCCGTTGGCGATACGTTGCTTGATGCGGTTGTGATAAGGATACATACAAACACTATAGCATGAAACTCAAAAACTAGGCCAAATATTGACCTAGTTTTTGAGTTAAAAATAATTTCACCTGGTCGGGGCGAACCGATGCGAGTGATTAAATACTCATAATGCTTAGACAGGTGATTCTAATCTGTATTCAATCTACTGAGTTGGAGGTATGCCTTCATCTCAATACATCACCATGGTAGCAAATTAAAACGCTTTTGTCAATACTAAAGCATTAGTATTTTACACAATAAGGAGTAGTCTCTCGTTCAATGATCTCTACTTGAGTGGTTTGTCGATTAAAACGTAGGTCAATATTATTCTTGAGTCGATCGTAGATATCGCTACTACGGTTATAGAGATTGTGAATATAAATCTCAGTAACACGAGCGCTTGAATGGCGCATTAAACATTGAACTTCTTGTAAGGTTGCGCCACGACTAATCAGATCCGTGGCGAAGCTGTGGCGTAAAGCGTGCGGGTGAAAGTCGGTAAAGCCAGCCCTTAGGAATGGCTTGGCAATTTTAATACGCAAGGTGGTGTTAACATAAGGTAATCCTCGATTACGCTTACTGCTCCATAAATAATCGTGATACAGCAGTTCGTTATTGTTTATAAAATCTTTCAGCAAAAAACTAGTTGCAAACGTAAAGTAAACTTTAGCATGCTTACGCCCTTTACCAATCACTCTAATGGAGCGCTCAGTAAAATTAATGTCCTCCACTCGAATATCACGAAACTCTGAGAGTCTCAAACCAGTGTCGAATAAAAGCCTAATCATTAGTTTTTCGGTCTGGTTAGCATACTGAGTGATAGTATTAATTTGTCGTATCGAGTAGTGTGGATAATAAGTGTTAAGACTACTATCGATGACGAACCGACGTAACCTGGTGAGTTTAATTGGAATGTCTAAATCTTGATCCTCTCGTAAAAAGACAACAAAGGCTTTAAAATCTTTTTGATATTTACGTTGTGTAGCCGGGCTAACTCTTAACTGAGCGGGACGATTAACCATCGAATCTAGCCAATCGTTTAAGTCTTTATTAGTGCAATCTTTCATATCAGTAATGTTAGTGTAATCAGCGAAAAGTTTCAAAGCATAGTATTTACTGTGAATTGTTTGATACGTCATATTACGCTCGTGACAGTAATCGATATAGGTGTTTATTTGTTCTCGCAGAATGGTTTTATCCATAAAAAATAAATCTCCTGTTAATTAATATTCTTTATAAAGATCTTTAAAATTCTTTTTAATGATATAGAGCCTATTTAGAATTAAAATATAAGGATTTTTTAGTCAAAATCATTACATTTTTGGCATATTCTGGTCCTCCATTTTTACATAATTTATCAATTATTGTATAACACTATATTTGCTTATGTTTTTATGATATAATAAAAGTGTTAAGAAATGGCAAAACGACGGTTAGCATAACCGTCTCAAGAAGATTTAAAAATCAGTTATTAAGTGAAACTAAACGACTGAATAAGCCCGACCTTAAGATTAGCTAATCTAGCTAAGCCTTGCGGGTTAGTCAGGGCGCGTTCTTGTTCGAACTGAGCTTCCATCATTCGCTGATGACGAGCTTCAGCCAAGCGCGATTTGGCGCGGTTAATATAGGTTCGCATAATGTCAATAGTTTCAGTCAGCTTGGATACTGCCCAGATCTTAGCAAACCATCTCGATGGATTCTTGACGCGACCAGATAGAGCCTGCTCTACTGATTGCTCAAACTCCTCGGGGTGGTTTTTTTGACGATTGCGAAACAACGGCAAATAAGCATCATTATCTACTAGAGCTGATGCTTTGCCGAGTCGCTCACGCATTACACGCACGCGCCAGTTGTCGAGTTTTATGTCCATAGACACCTCATCTCATTAAGTTAATATTGAGTAGAGGCGAATTAAAACCCCGTGCCATCGTTGCAGAAAAGCCATGGCCCGAGGCTTTAGGTGTTTTTGGTAATGACAAAAGTTAATCACGAAATAATAAAAAAGTCAATAGCGTCTTTACTTTTTAATACTTTTATGCTTAAATATTGGCAGTGCGTCACACTATTATGAAAAATAGAGTGGCGATTTTCTTTTGCCAAAACAATAATGCCAAAAAAGAAGCCAAGCAAAAGCCCGAAAAAACGAGTAACTGTTTTTAACCAAAAAATAGCCAATGAGATTTTGGCTAGGATTGCTAATGGTCAAAGTGTGCGGTCGGTGTGCGAAAAAGCACCGTCCCCCACTCGCACCACGTTCTACAAATGGATTCGAGAGAACGAACAATTCCGTAAGGACTATGAGCAAGCTATCGAACTGCGCACTGATCATATCGCAGAGGAAATTTTACAAATTGCTGACGACAGAGAAGATGATTACGTGCAAGAGCTTGGCGATAACGGCTTGCCTGTGTTTATTCAAAATAATGTGAAGGTGCAACGCGATCGATTGAGGATTGATTCTCGTAAATGGTTATTAGCCAAAATGAGTCCCAAGAAATATGGCGATCATCTTAAGGTTGATGCAGATAATAACCACTCTGGCGCGATTAAGATTATTTTTGATGAGAGTTATGACACTGGTGAGGATGATTAATGATCGAAGAAGTTAAGCTATTTCATAATTTCAAACCACGACCGTATCAAGTACCATTCTTAAAAGCAATTAAACGCGGTATTAAGCGAGTAGTGCTGATCTGGCCACGCCGTCATGGCAAAGATAAAACTTGCTACAATGCTTTAGTTAAAGAAGCAATTCAGCGTGTCGGCAATTACTTCTATATCTTCCCAGAATATTCTCAGGGTAAAAAAGCCCTCTGGAATAATATTGATCGTAGCGGTTTTCGAACAATTAACCACGCGCCTAAAGAGATTGTGAAAAATAAAAACAAAACAGAGATGCTAATTGAATTAGTGAACGGCTCAACGATTCAAATCGTTGGTGCTAGTAATATCGACAGCGTTATGGGTTCAAGTCCCGTAGGAGTGGTATTTAGTGAGTTCTCTTTAATTGACCCAATGGTTTGGGGATATGTATTACCAATTTTAGAAGAGAATAATGGCTTCGCTTGGTTCAATTTTACGCCTCGTGGCAACAACCACGCTCGCAAGATGTATATTAATAACCTAAACAAAGATGGTTGGTTCGTCCAGAAATATACCGCTAAGGATTGCGGTGTTTTCACTGATGAAAAATTGGAAGAAATCCGCCTAGAATACCTTGATCTGTATGGTGATGACGATTTGTTTGAGCAGGAATATATGACGAGTTTTGAGGCGGCGGTACATGGTGCGTATTACGGCAAGATTATGAATCGACTCGAAGCTGAAGGTCAAATCACGACCGTGCCACATATCACGGGTTTACCAGTGCATACAGCTTGGGATTTAGGTGCGAACGATACTACAGCCATTTGGTTTTTTCAGCAAAATGGTAGTGAGATTAGACTATTAGATTATTACGAAATGAGTGGGGAGGGTTTGGCTCATTATGCTCAAATTTTGCAAGAGAAGCGCGAGCAGAACCATTATGTTTACGGGACGCATTATCTACCGCATGACGCTAATCATGCGACTATTGATTTAGGACAACCTCGTGTTACTACGCTTAATCA
Organism: uncultured Candidatus Saccharibacteria bacterium; assembly: GCA_947097085.1. Taxonomy (GTDB): domain Bacteria; phylum Patescibacteriota; class Saccharimonadia; order Saccharimonadales; family Saccharimonadaceae; genus CAMUQR01. The sequence goes on from CAMUQR010000008.1 coordinate 7,215, forward strand.
GTTGGGCGTGACTAATATTAAAGTCGTGTCGAAGTTGTCAGTACTTGATGGCATTGACGCAGTGAGACGCATTTTATCGCGGTGCTTTTTTGATGTTAAAAAATGTGAGCGCGGGTTAGATGCCTTGCGTGAATATCACAAAGACTTCGATAAGAAGAATAAGGTTTGGCGTAGCAAACCAAAGCATGATTGGAGTTCTAACGCCGCTGACGCTTTTCGGTATTTAGCAGTGGCGGTTGATATTCCTACTAAAGAGAAAGTTGACGATTATTATGATTCAGATCCTGACTTATTTGATGAGGATGGTTTTTATTAGATGAAAGGACGTAAAGATATGAACAAACCAAAGAGCATTCTTGACCATTTACCAGGCTTTTTAGCAAGCTTTGTTAATGCCACTGAGCAGACGAGTCGCGGTCGAGCCGGAGTAGAAGTTATTAAAAATGATAATCAAGTCGTATCAGCGACAATTAAGCACCAGAATATTATTAATTTTCCGCAAGCTAATAATAAGCAAGCTCTAATTGTGATAGCACAACGAGTAGCTGATCTAGAAGCGAGTAACCACGAAAAAGCATCGTGTAACTTCCGCTTAGAAGTTAAAAATGGCGTGATTACCAAGATGTTGATTACCAACGAGCACTCAGTGGATGTAAGCGAGGTTAAAAATGATTAAAACTACCTCTCAGACAATCGTACTGCATGGACGTATACCAAGCAAGAAGAACTCCAAAAGAATTGCTCGAATTCAGCGTGGTCCACAGCGCGGTCGAACGGTGCTGGTGTCAAGTCGTAATCATAACATTTGGCATCATAGCGCACAGATAGAGTTGCTGGAACAAAAGGCACGACCAATGACTGGCCAGCTGAGTGTGGCGATGAAGTTTTGGTTTCCGGACAATCGCAGATCAGACCTAACTAATAAGGCAGAGAGCGTGATGGATTTATTAGTGGATACTGGAATTATTGAAGATGATAATGTCACAGTTTGTCCTCAGATTAATTTGGAGTTTATGGGGGTTGATCGGAAAAAACCACGGGTGGAGGTGGAGTTACTTGTGGTATAATGGTAATATGATAACTGTCTATGTTGACGAGTCTGGTAATTTGGGAAGAGGTGGTGATTTCTTTGTTTTTGGCGCGGTTATTTACAGAGACGCTAAAGGATCTCAGAGGCTCAGTCGTATGATAAAGAAAGAAAGGCTTAGGCTGTCAACAACCGACACTCCAATAGATGAGATCAAATCAAACAAACTTCTTTTTGAGGACAGACAAAGAATACTCAATAAGATAATGTTTAAACCTGACAATGACATATTTTATCTAGTTGCTCATAAAAAACACCTTAAACTTCTCCAAATTTCAATCAAAGACAAGACGAATTTAACCTATAATTATCTAGCTGGCATGCTACTGACGGCTATAGCTCGAAAATATAATGACGACATCCGAGTCATTTTTGATCAAAGAAGCACTAAAGTAACGTCCATGGACTCCTTGAAAGACTACGCAAGAATTAAGGTATTATCCGACCCTAATTTTCTTCATAGTATAGAGTTCATTCAATTAGATTCTAAGAATGATCACGGCTTGCAGGTTGCTGATATTATCAGCGGCACCGTGTATAAGGCTTATGAAAATAAAAAACCACATTTCTTAAGCGTGATTAACGGACATGTTGTTGGACGAATTCGATTTCCTCAGCATAAGTTTTAAGAGTAATATTGACTTTCTCAATACTTTTTGATAGAATACTATTAGGCGTAAGCCGAACGGTGAGCTTTAGATAGTAAGTGTCGTCTTTCCGACACCGATCCGTTCGCAGTTGTGAGCACTCTTCGGGGTGCTTTTATGATTTTAAATATGTTAGAATAAGTAAAATAAACTAGGTAGCAGGAGTGAAAAATGAATTTAGAAACTAGTTATTGTGTTTTAGGATTTGCCACTTTGGCATATTGGCTATATTTAAGATATTACAAGCTACCGAGTATAACTCGAAAACTGGAATATGTTGTAAAGCTTTTGAAAATACATGAGTCTGAATCCAGAAAGGCAGGGATGCCCGAAAAAGTCATAGCCGAGAGATATAATCATTTAAAAAGCCATATAGAACGTTTTTTGTATAGCGAGTTTAATATTGGTGCGCTTTGTATGGTAGTGTCTTTTGTTGCTAAGCTAAGCCTCTTCCTCTTCATAACTAGAGCTTTAAAGTCTCTCGATGCAGCTTTTTATGCTTTAGCATTTGATGTCGTAGCCGTTTACATTAAGGGTCTATATTGGGATAGTAGGCTTGGATACTTATTTTATCGATCTAGAGAAATCTTAGGTGAACATTCCCCTAGTTTTTAAGATTATTTGAATTACCAATAAGCTTGTGCTAAAATAAAGATATTCCGAGCTTACGCGGTGCGATAAACACTTCTAGAGCTTCAAAATCAAAGGTCTATTAGATTTTGCCTTGATTTTGGGGCTTATTTTTAATTTATGAGCAATAAGCTCCAATCTCAAGCGGAAAGGAGCAAAGATGTGAACCAACTATTAGACGCTAAGATGGCGTCTTTTTTAAATGCTCGGCAGAAGATGAAAGCGAGCCTAAATAAAAGCAGTCAGATAAATAATAAGATTAACAACTTGGAAGTTTGAACAAGTGCTCTATGGTAGGTCACAAAAGTGCATCACATTACGACCGTGCTCAGTGTGAAAACCGACTAGGTCGTAGCGCGGGTCTAAGATAGCCTCACGATGGCCAGCGGTGCTATTCATGTAATCTTCAATGATTTCTTTAGCGGTCTGATATTTAGCGTCACTTTTGATATTCTCACCAATCCACTGACACACGCCAGGCATGGCTTGAATAATAAAATGGATACCTCGCGTCTTACCATCATGGTTAACATGCTTGTTATAGTCGTATTTATGCATATCAGCGAGTTTGAGGCTAGCTGAGTAGTTAAGACGGCTATCGAGCCGTAATGGCGCGACATGTGCCTTAGCGCGCTCAGAATTGACCAATTCGAGTAATTTCTCTGGTGTAGTTGGGTATTTGGAGATGTTAGCTTCATAGCGCTCTCGTCGTTTACGGTCAAAGCATTCTAAATCACCCGTGAAACAGCCCTCAGAGTCAACCCCAATAACAGATCGCTCAGCTGGTGGTTGAACAGGAGGCTGTGCATGGCGTTTTAACAAGATAATAACGGCTGGGATTGTCACTGCCAGCCAGATAATGACAAACAGGGTGAATCGTCGCTTATTCATATTGTAAATCATACCACAACTAGAGGGTTTATTCAAACTTCCAAGAGATAGGAGATAACATGGGAAACCTAGTTTCTAAACAATTACCTGGCGTAAGTTTTCGCCAATGGCTACAAGATCGAGCCTTCAATGGCTCTAGCGCGGAAGTGCGTCGTAACGCTCAGCGATTATTAAATACCACTGGCGACGATGGTCGAGTCGATGAACGCTACAAGCGTGAAACATACTGGTCAACTGGAAATGATGGGTCAGTCACCGCACCTTATGCACCTGGCGACCAACAAGGTAAAGAAGGCGTCTACGGCTATGACTATAATGGTCTACAAACCCTAGCCAATCAATATGCCGACATCTTCCAGAACTCACAGAATATTCAATATGGCGGTCGCGGTAATGATAACGCTAGTGCTAGTGCAAGCTCAGCCTCTACCCGTTCAGCCGGCGGTTATTATGGCGGAGGTTCCAACACTGCGGCAGCAGCAGCGGCTGCTAAGGAAGCTCAAGAAAAACGCTTCTACGAAAGCCTGCTCAATGCATTGCCTGGCCAGAAAAAGGTCGATTCAACACGAATTGATGAAAAATACGACACTTCTATTAACGACTTGTCTCGTCAACGTAAATCAGGTATGGGTAATCTCGAGCGCGAACAAAACAAACTCGACCGTCAACGCTCGAAGTCATACGGTCAAATCCAAGATGATACGCAAAAAATCCTCCAAGGGGCTAATACGACGCTGGGTATGTATGGCGCGGGTAATTCAAGCGCCACTCAAATGGCAGCGTTTGGCGCGGCTGACGCGGCTAATAAGCAGTCGGGCGACATTACCGATCAATACAATGAGCAAACTGGCGATATTATGGTAGCGCGAAAAGATTTAGAAGATGAGTTCGAACAGAAAAAAGCTAAAACTGATGACTGGAAAAAAGATCAGTATCACGAACTCGATAAAGAATATCGTAATCTAGAAAACAACTATCGTGGTCGGATTGGTGGTCAAGCTAATCTCGACGCTGTCGTTGATACCTTCAAGAACATGCGAGCTCCTGAAGTGAAGCTGAAAGATCTATCTAAATACAAGACGGATGGTTTAGATAAGGTAGATTTAACTGGTCAAGTCCAAGCTCCAACTCTCGAACCACATCAAGCTCAGAAATTCTTCACTTCAACCACCACTGCCAATAAGAAGAAAAAAGAAGACGACGAGCGCGACAAAGCTGACCTGCTAGGTCTGTAAATAGCTCACAAATTGCCACTACACGCGCGTGCGCGCGCGTGAGGTGGTGGCTTAATAATAATCACAAAATAATTTAAAAAAGAAAAAGGAGCAAAATGTCACTTTTTGATGATATAGCCAACGGCTTCCGGCAAATGTTTGGTGGAGGCAATAACCGTCAACAGGCTCAGCCTAAGCCATACAATCCCCAACCAACCGCTACCAATCAGTCAAGCGTAAACTTCGATCCGACTCGAAGCTTCAATAATGTTTTTCAAAACAATAATGACGAAGAAGAGCGAGAACGCGAACGAAAGCGTCGTGAGGAGGAAGAGCGACGACGGCAAGCCGAGGAAGCTCGCCAGCGTGAAGCTGAACGTAAAAAACAAGAGGCTGAACGATTACGCCAAACCACCCAGAAGAAGCCGGGTTTTTTCGATTATCTCAATCCTTTTGGTGAGCACGGCATCTTCGGAGCTAAGCAACAGCAAACATTTAAACAAGGCATTAAGCCAGTTAACGATGTTTTACAGAATTACGAAAAGTTTATCGATAAATCTGACAAGCAAGCTGGCTTTCAGTGGAACGATATCGGAGATTATTTGCGTTTTGCGGCTAAATTGCCGACCGGTATGGTATCAGGCGTAGTGAATGCGCCGGAAAAGATTGGTCAAGCAATCAGCGGTGTGCGCAATAACGATAAAGGCGAGGTAGAAAATCTCAACCTACTACAGCGTGGGGCAACTGCGCTTGACGCTGGTATTGATATCGGTGGACTAGGTTTCGGTGGCTCCGGAACCCTGCTTAAATCTCTCGGTAAAGAGGTTGCCGAAGAAACCGCCAAGAAAGGTATTAAACAAACCATTAAATCAATCGCTAAGGATGCACTTCAAGAAGGAATCGAAGAAGGTACGCAGACTTTCTTAGGTGACTTATCTGATGACGGTAAACTTAATGCTGACCTAAATCAGTACGTTCAATCAGTGGCACTTGGTGCATTGGGCGGAGGCTTAATGTCTGGTGCTGGTAATTCTATCAATAGCGCTAAGCAAGCTTACCTACAAAGCCCGCAAGCCAAGCTAGACAATCAAGTAGCTCAACGTATGGCCACTGATCCTGAGTTCGCCGAGGCAGTTGCTAAACGCAAGCAAGAAATCAAACAGGCAATGCTTGAAGCTCGAGAAGAAGCCACTCAAGAGCAAGTCGCTAAAAAGAATCTAGCTCAAACCGTAGCTGATGCTTACCACGATGGTAAATTACCAATCCCACGGACTGAACTAACGCCAAATGCTGGACGCAATGCTCGGATGCGCCAAGCCATTGATAATGCACCTATTAGCGAACCGTTTAATTACGGACGGGTTAGTAAAGACACTCTAGCTCAGCACAACGGCATCCAAGCCCAGACTGGTCAAGATTTTGTTAAAAATCGTGATGTGACGGTTTATCCAAATGCACATAATGCCCATGTTGAGAAACGGATTCGTCATGAGGGAGTCAGTCCTGATGATTACGTCAAAATTGCTGAAAAAGCAATCTATGGCAAGGACAATATATTAACTGCAGCTAATACTAATCCAAAAAACGTTACTTATTCAGACCTTAGTCATCCTAGCGGTAGAGTTATTATGGGCAATTTCAATGACGGACTCAGTTTGAAATCTGTCCAACAGATAAACAATAAACGACTAGATTCTGATATTAAAAAAGCCCAAGCTAAGCTTGGTTCGCCCCTAGTGGACGACGATTCACAGGCCGTTAGCCGAGCAGTTAGCAGTCTAGATTCTGCTAAAGGTATGAACCCTATTAGTAATCCACTAGGAACTCGTGACACAAGTCTATCACAATCAGACCGAAATATCAATGATAGTGTGAAGTATAAACTTAATGATTTAGACCCAGTATACCAAAAATTACTTGCAAATCCCGGTTTGAAGCAACATCTACACGATAGTGTTAGAGCGAGATTGGCTGAAGACCACAACTCAAAAGTTGGCGATACGACTATCGACTCCGATCGGCTTATTTCATCATATGCCAGCAGATTAACTCCAGAAGAATATTCAAGGTTTGACTGGGATCAAGCTGAGGACTTAATATTTAATGAACTATCGCGACTTGAGGAAGAACATGGTTTTAAGCCACTCAACGCTCAAGAAGCATCAGACGTCTCCTCAGTTGAGGCTTCAGCGCCTACCGAATACGACCTAGCATTGGAAGATTTAGCAAATAGAGCAACTGACCTTAACTACTTAGACGGTGCAGAATATGAAGCGCTTTATCGTCAACTTGAGCAAGAAAAGGCTGAGTTAGATAGGCGCTTTGGAGTAGGTCAATCGCAACCGACAAAGATAGATTATCGCAAGCGTTACGCTAAAGAAAAACGAATGCTCGAGAATATCATTGCCGAGAGCAGTTCTATTAAGCAGGAATTAGAGCAAGATCCGACACCGATTAAACAAGTGATCAAACAAAAACAAGATGGGCTTAAAAATGTACCGCTACAAAACAAAAACCACGCCTATACAAAGGGTAATCTTTATGAACAAACCACACTCGGCTCATCTGAAGATGTTGTGCGCGGTGGTGGCGCAGAGAACGGTCGACGCTTCATGTTTGGCGATTGGGAAATGCGTCAACATACCCGCAAAAAGAACGGCAAGTCCTTCACTCAGGTAGAACGCCGTTATATCGACCCAGAGACTGGTGAGGCTGGTGATTGGAAACCATACTCAAGGGCGGCTTATATCTGGCATACTCAGTCTAAAAAGGTTGATCAAGCCAATCGTGACCAGTTACTTCAAGAAGCCCTAGCGGCCGCTAAACAAGACGGCGAAGTGCGGGAGTTTGTGGCCAAGATTGATCCGAGCACTGGTGGAACGGCAGTTGAGTCGCTAACTGGAAATAAAACTATTGATGGCGGTCTGGTGCGCAACCCTGTCAGTGGCGAGGTTGAGGGTAATTATATTCAGGTGACGCCGTTTGGTGTGGTTAATCAGGTGGCTGGCAAATTCCATCTAACTGAGTTAGATCAAATCATCGCTAACAGTTCAGATAGAAAGCCTAAACCGAGCATTTTTGATACTTACATGCGCACTGTTGAAAAAACGGCTGCCAATGACCACTCCAAACAGACTCAGCAAGACCTTTATTATAAAAAGACTCGAGCTTATGCTGAGTTTGTCAAAAACAAAGAGGAAGTGCTCAATGAGCATACCAAGCAAGCTAATACACTAGAAAGCTATCGCCCAACTGATGTGAAAGCTAAGCAATTTTGGGAAGACGTTGGTCGCTATACAGAAAACACCTTCCCTGCCATTGAAGGTAAGAATCAGAAAGAGGCGTTTGCTCAAAAATATGGTGAAGAGACCGCTCAGGCGGTTGAACGCTATAGCCAGTATATGCGCCAGCAATACGACGCTCTTATTGAGCAAGCCAACGCTGTACGTCGGATATATGGCAAGGATGAAATCCCACATCGCAAAAACTATATGCCCCATATGACCAAGGATGGTGGATTGTTGGGTATGGTGCCAGCTGAAATAGCAGCCAACTTGCGCGGTGAAATGGAGACAACCGGACGTGGCGAAATTCCAGCTAATATCGCTGGCTTGTCAGAGACATTTAAACCAAACAAAAAATACAATAAACACGAGATGCGCCGTAAGCGTAACGATGCAAGTGACTACGAACTTGACCCTCGTAAGGTATTCGAGAAATATGCCGACCTAGTTCTCTATAACGCTCACATGGAGCCAGTGATTGCCGAAGGTCGACAATTAGAGACAGCAATGCGCGTAGCGGAACATGATGCGTCCAAAGAAATCCTTGATCCGCTCAGTGCTCTAAAACAAGGCGAGGCTAAGGTTTCATCACGCCAAACTATTGCCGTAACAAATTTTGTTAATGCCATGGCTGGCAAGAGCAACTCTCTAGATCGAGCATTTATCGATCAAGCGACTGAAGGTATGAAACTAATACGCAAGTTAGAAAATATTAATGGCGCTAATAAAATCATGGGCAATATTTCGTCAACTCTAGCGCAGGCTCTAAACCTGCCGTCTACAATTAGAGACAACGGAATTGTTAATACCGGCAAAGCTGTATTGAATGCTTTTAATCCGGAAGTCGAAACGGCGATGGAAAAATCAGCGTTTCTAACTGAACGTTATGCTGATGGTGGTGAGAAATTCTCCAAGACGAAATGGCAGAAGTTCTCAAATGGCGTCAGTAAAGTGACTGGTATGGACCTAGTCGAGAGTGCTTTCATCCGACTAGCATGGGGCGCTAATTACCAAAGATTAAAGTCGCAGGGCATTAAAGGCTTTGAATTGATTAAGCAAACTGACTTAGCGACCGAGCGTGCAGTCGGTGGTCGTGGTATCGGTGCAATGCCTCAGGCTTATCAGTCGGCATTAGGTAAGATATTCTTACAATTCACTTATGAGACTAATGAAACTTTCAAGAATGATATGGAGCATGTCAAGGGTATTGTCAAAGGCTTAAAAGCTAAGGACTATAAAAAAGCCGGTAGTATGGCGGTTCGTGGAGCTGAAGCAATGGTGACGGCAATGATGCTTAATGCTATCTATAAACAGGTCACCGGCAATGAACCACTACCGGACTTACTAGGTGCAACCATTAAGGCTGGTGCTAATGCCACTAAAGACGATGACGATGAGACTAAGGAAAATGTTGTGAGAAATGTCGTAGGCAATGTCGGCACGGAGTTTATTAAAGCAAACCCAATTGCATCGGCAATGGTTAATATGTGGCCAAAGTCTGATCGCCAAGAAGTTTTTGGACATGATAGTGACTTCGGTCGGTTTGATGGTGCAACTGGCGTAGCTCAGACTGGCGCTAGTTTAGGTAAGGGCATGGTTAACTTAATGACCGGAGAAAAAGACAAAGCAGTCCAAAATCTCGCTCAATTAATACCAATGGGTAGCCAAATTCGCAAAACTGTCGGTGGTGCCGACGCCTTGCTTAAAGGCGCGGTCACTAAAAAGGATAAAAATGGTGATGAACGGGTACTGTATGAGGTGGATAACAAGAACCCTGTCAATATCGTTAAGGGATTGGCCTTTGGTAAGAATGCGCTGAATGAAACGCAGGCACACTATCAAGCTCAAGACGGTCAAAATACTGGCGGTAAAATAGTATCAGTCAATAGCAATCTACTGAAAACAGTTGAAAAACGGTATGGCAAAGATTCAGTGCAATATACAGGATTGAAAGAAGCAATGGAGCGCAAGAAAGCTAACCGTGATAATTCCGAATACAAAACTTCAGTTCAGGCTGTCACCGATGACATGCGCATCAAGCTAGCGCGCGGTGAGCTTATCCAGGACAATCCAGAAGCTGGTGGTTTATTACGCACTCGAGATGGTGCTGTCGCTAAAGAGTTTTATACGAAACTTGCTAAAGCTGAGGGGCGTAAAGACGTGTTTAAAGACTACATCAATAGCGATGAGGGTATGAAATTCGAGTATCTGGAAGCTCAGAGAGAATATGATAAAGCAATGAAAGAAGGTAGTTTATCCAAGAAAGAACAGATTAAAAAACGCCAAGAGCTAACTAAAATGCAAGTCCAATCAGATTGGCGCAAGGAATATCGCGATGCCTACTCACTAACTGGTAGCTATCAAGACACTCAAGGTATTTACACGCTCTACGGCGATGCCAAAGATGAAGTTCGTCAGAAGCTAAATGAGATTAATGACGCAATGTTTAAAGCGAAACTGATCACCCAAAAAACTTATGACAAACGCTATGAGAATATTAACGAAATAAACAAACCTAAGCGCAGTCGTAGTGGTCGTAAGTCAGTCGATGACTCATTCTCAGTGCCAAAGCTACCAGGATATAGAGTGACGGGAGCGCCTGAGTTTCAGCGCACTACCAGCAAAGGTAAAGGTATCGTCAAAGGTTTGAAATTAGCTAAAAGTAGTGGCGTTGATGTTTCACCACTTCCAAGGGTAAAAATAACAAGAAGATAGAAAGGTAAAAGTATGACTCTTCAAGAAATCTTAATGCAGGTACAAATTAAATTAGAAGCGAGTGCTGATCCGTTTGATTTTGACGATGATGAAATCATTGCCAAAATTGGGTTAGTCAACGAAGCTATTAGGATATGGTCAAAAGCTAAAGGTACAGAGTGGAATGAGCTATTTATCACTAAATCTATAGGTAAAATGCAAGCTGGTAACAATAAATTTGATCTGCCACCCAATATTAATAAAGTTGTTGGAGTGATGATTGGAGAATGGGGCGAATTGCCCCTCTCCCATCCAAGGCTAGCCTTAAAAACACCAGATTGCATTGGCTATATTGAAGGCAGTGCGCAATCTGGTAAAGTGCTAAAAATTAATCACAAGCTGACAGATGATGATCAGAGAATTAATCAAGAGGTGATGCTGTGGTATATTAAACAGCCTAATTTACTGAAAAATGCTAAAGACGAACCAGAAATGAGCGATCCAAGCTTTATCGTCGATTATGTTTGCGCGGAAATAGTACTCGAGGACAATCCTGGCCTCTACAGTAAGTTCAGCGCAGAATATACTCGTAAACTCAATGACATGATAGAAGCTAACAATACAGCACTAGATTATTCAGAAACTTCAGTGCTTGATGATAGCGATATGGTGATCGGAGGTTAATATGCCAGTGATAGCACCACAGATTAGAAATGTCATATCGACCCAAGAGAGGGATTTAGTGATTTCTCACTTTAAGCAAGGGTATAACAGCTTTCTCAATAACGTTCGCCGTAGTAATAATTCGTTAGATAAGGCTATCAATATGATGATCAGTCAGGACGGCACCGTCAAAAAGCGTTGGGGCACGCGTAATTATGGTAGTGCCATACCTGGTGACGTATGTGACGGTGATGGTAAATTTGCTAAATATAATAAACATACTGGGCATATTGAAGATTGGCTCATTTCAATTGTTGATGGCTTTGTGTATGTATCAAGAACTGGTTTTGATTGGCAAAAAGTTGCCGGCGACCGATTAACCGTCGGAAAAGAAGCGGATTTCTTAAATATCGAAAGCAAAGTATTCATCGCTAATGGACACGATAATTTAGCGTTCTATGATATTGACCAAAATAAAATATTTAAATATAAAAAACTACCACCTATCACAGCTCCGAAATGTTCACTGCAGGGCACTTTAGAAACTGGGTCAATTAGTCTAAACTATCGCATATCAGCAGTTAATGACGTTGGTGAAACAGTCGCTAGTCAGGCAGGAGTAATTAAAGTTTCTAAACAACGTAATACGTGGATTAATGAAAAGGATAAAGTCGAGGCCGTCAAACTTGATTGGAACGCAGTAGAGGGTGCAACTCGCTACAATATCTATTATTCTGACGAAGCTGGACAGGAAGTGTATATCGACTCAATCGCGGCTACAACTTACCTAGACAATGCGCGTTCAGCACCAAATATGGCGATTGCAGCACCAAAAGATGACACCACTGGCGGTCCGATAGTAAAACGCCTAGAGTACGCCGACAATCGCATTTGGGGCGCTGGTGATCCAGATAACCCATACCGAGTATATTACGGTGGTGTTGGCTCAATGACTACCGCGTTCTCCCCCTTTTATGGCGGTGGGTGGTTTGATTTAGCAAAAGGCGGTGAAAACTTCCCGACTCGAGTTAAAGCTTACCGCGACGGCAAAGGTGATACTAACAACACGCTCTTTACCTCCAGTGCTAACGGTGAAGGCCTGCAGTATCAGGTAGCATTAAGTTCAATGACCGTTGGCACCACCACATTTATCGTGCCAGTAATTGGACAAGTAATTGGTTCACTAGGTACTAGCGCACCAAGGGGCGTAGTGGAATGTAAAAATAACCTGTTTTATCCGTCCGTCAATAGCTTTAACACAACTGGGGCTAAACCAGACATGCTAAACGTTCTATCAACTGATGAGATTACACTAGCGATTCGTCCAGATGTGCGCAGTATTGGCGCTCAGAACGCATCAAAAATTGCTGCCATTTATTTTGACGGTAAAATCTTTTGGGCAGTGGCGCGTGGCGAGAAATATAATAACGAGATTTGGATTTTAGACATGGAAGTTAATACCTGGATGCTACCATGGAAGATTCCAGCTAAATACTTCTTACGTCATACTGATGAACACGGCGTCGACCATTTACTATTTCGTCCAAGTACAACCGACGAGCGCTATTCTGGAAAATACCTTGTTGAACTATCTCCACGCTTCCATGATGACAATGGAGTTCTCTTTGACACTCATTTGTCGACCGGATTAATCTCATTTGATAAAAGTCATATGAGTTGGGCTAATGTCAAAAAGGTTTATTTCGAAATGATCAACTGTCGCGGTGAGTTTGAAGTTGGCTTTTCTGGTGCCATGAAAAATAAAGAATTTAAGAAAATTAAGCAATATAAGGTATCAACTGTCAGCACTTCAGCTGGCTGGGATAATCAATTGTGGAATGCTTTTGTGTGGGACGATGCACCTACTGTAGCTAAGGTAGTTTTACCTGAAACTATAAAGAAATCCTTTAAAGTTGGGAAAACTGTT
>CAMUQR010000009.1 GCA_947097085.1 uncultured Candidatus Saccharibacteria bacterium
CGCCATCTTTCTCATCATCATCACGCACAGCAATTGACAACATTGCGAAGCACGCTGATTTTGCAGAAAAAGCTGGTGTGGCAGTGGCAGTGATCTTTACGGCAGTGGCAGCACTGGTTGTATTTAACACTATTCGTATGGCGATTTTTAACCGCAAGGACGAGATTTATATGATGCGCTTAATCGGTGCAGAGCCAAGCTTTGTTCGTAGTCCATTTGTGGTGGAGGCGGTGCTTAATGGTGTTATTTCGGCAATTATCGCCACTTCAACTGGGCTGGTGCTATTTGACTTGGCAAAAGATAAAATTTCATCTTATGGTGTTGAGATTACACAAACGATTGAGTTCGCAACTAAGCACTGGTATCTGGTGTACGGTGTGATGATTGGGGCGGGGATTTTGATCGGTATTTTCTCGTCGTTCCTCGCAACTGGTAAATATTTAAAAGAAAAGCATAACTAGCGCCGTAGTTGTAAAAACTACACGTTAGTTAGAGCTTGACTTTTGCGAAGTGCTTATGGTATAATTTAAGACATAAAAAACTGCGACGAAAATAAAAAAATAGCGAGAGTTATAATGACCAACTACAAAAAACATAAAATTTCCCATAAAGCCCTGCTGATTATTACAGCGATTGTTATTACGGCGTCTGGTTTATCGCTGAATCACATTCTGTTTAATAATCGGGCACGAGCGGATGTTTTTGACGAAAAAATCCGTCAATTACGCGAAACTAACAAGTATTACGAATCACAGGCTTATGATTTGCGTAAAAAAGCCGACTCGCTCGAAGCCGAAGTGGCATTTATCAATGAGCAAAAAGCCCAAATTCAGGTGGCAATTAATCAGATTAACGCCCGGATTGATGCTTTAAACAAAGAAATTATTGCACTGGAAAAATCGATTGCTGATAACCGCGAGGCGCTAGGTGATGTGATTGCTAAAATCTATCTCTCGAGTCAGGTATCGACCATTGAGCGCCTAGCTAGTTCCAAGGCAATTACTGATTTTATTGATGAAGAAGCGCAGAATCAAACTCTCCGTCAGAATCTGAGTATTAAGCTTAAAGAAATCAAACAACAGCGTGAAGACGTTGGTGCTAAAAAGCTGAACAAGTCAAAGTTCTTGAAGAACAACAAAAGCAAATGGCTGCTCAAGTATCACTCGAGAACGAAAAACAGCGTATTTTAAATCAAACCAAGGGTGACGAAAATCTTTATCGTCAAATGACCGAGGAGAACAACGCGCGTATCGAAAAACTGCGGGCTGAACAGATTGAGGCTAACCGCATTGCCAACGCTGGCTTTAATATTCCGAAAGGTATTCCAGGCGGTGGTGGTTATCCGGGTCAGTGGGCGAATGCGCCACTTGACGCTTATGTCGATCCATGGGGACTATATACTCGCGAATGCGTGAGCTATGTAGCCTGGAAAGTTTATAGCACTGGTCGATTTGTTCCACATTTCGGCGGTCGGGGTAACGCTAATCAATGGCCATCAACGACGGCTCGCCATGGTATTCCACAAGGTCGTCAGCCAAAAGTTGGCGCTGCCGCTGTCTTGATGGTTGGTTATTATGGTCACGTGATGTATGTTGAAGCGGTACATGGTGATGGCACGATTACAGTCAGTGACTATAACTTGAACTGGGACGGTTTGTACCGTATCTACAAGCGTTCAGCCTCTAACTTGACTTATATTTACTTCTAAAACTGCTTTTTAGTTATAATTTCCGCCCTTGTTGTTTTAAACACAACCTTAAAAGGGCGGATTTTTTGTGGTAAAAATGCTACAATAAAATGAGTGATAAAAAGCGTGGGTGCCTTTTTAGGTGCGTGAAAACAGGAGTAAAATGAATCAACCATCGACAAAACGAACGATTGCTATTGATAAAACTAACTTGCTAATTATACTAGTGATTGTGTTTGTGCTGGGGTTTAGTTTTGGAGACCGCAGTCATACAATTTTTAATTACGTTGGTAAAATGTTTGGCTTTAGGATTAACCAAACTGAGCTTGACTACAAAACTTTAGATCAAACTTATGCAACTTTGAAACAAAAATTTGATGGAAAAATTGATCCACAGACGCTAATTGAGGGTGCGAATAAAGGTTTAGTTGGAGCGCTAGGTGATCGTCACACAGTTTATTTAACACCAAAAGAAGCCGAGCAATTTAACAAAAACCTCGAGGGTGATATCGGTGGCGGTATTGGCGCGGAAGTTGGGATTCGTAAGGAGCTGATCACGATTATTCGCCCACTGAAAGATAGTCCGGCGCTGAAAGCTGGGGTGCAAGCGGGTGATGTTGTTTATAAGGTCAACGATGAAGAGGTCGGTAACCAAACGCTTGACCAAGTAATTCAAAAAATTCGTGGTAAACCTGGCACGGAAGTTAAACTAACCGTTGCACGCAAAAACCACTCACAACCAATTGATATTAAAATTACACGTCAAACCATCAACAATCCAAGCGTCAATTTGGAAATTAAAGGTGATGTGGCGGTGTTAACGGTGTCACGTTTTGATAAACAAACGGCAGTGTTGGCACGTCAAGAAGCTGAAAAAATCAAAGCCCAAGGTATTTCTAAAGTTGTTCTCGATTTGCGGGGGAACTCTGGTGGTTATTTGACGGCGGCACGTGATTTAGCCGGGTTATGGCTAGATGGTCAGCTAGTGGTGAGTGAGCGGATTGGTGATACAACTGTCCAGGAGTTTTTCTCGAAAAAAGGTGATAATATTCTGGCAAACACCAAAACTGTCATCTTAATGAATGCTGGATCAGCTAGCGCTAGTGAAATCGTCATCGGTGCACTCAAAGATTATAAAAAAGCCACTTTAGTTGGCGAAACTAGCTTCGGTAAGGGTAGCGTCCAGGAGCTAACAAATCTACCAAACGGTGGTCAGCTCAAAGTGACAGTGGCGCGATGGTATACGCCACAAGGTCAAAATATTGACGGACAAGGCATCAAACCAGACAAGGAAGTCGAGCTAAAAGCTGATGACTGGCAAAATGACCGTGATCCACAGCTTCAGACGGCGCTTGATATGCTAAAATAAGCTTTTAAGTAATAGATATTACAGAGAATGAGGTATAATTAAAACATGATTGTGTACACTGATGGATCGGCTAGTCCAAATCCTGGCCCGGGCGGTTTTGCGGTAATTGACCAACATAGTCAACCGCTAGCTTTGGGGCGAGAAGCACATTCGACTAATATTCGGATGGAAGCGGTGGCGATTATTGAGGCACTAAAATTAGCTGATGGTCAACCGATTAAGATTTATACCGATAGTCAGTTTTGGATTAATGTTTTAAC
The DNA here is from genome assembly GCA_947097085.1 of uncultured Candidatus Saccharibacteria bacterium. Taxonomy (GTDB): domain Bacteria; phylum Patescibacteriota; class Saccharimonadia; order Saccharimonadales; family Saccharimonadaceae; genus CAMUQR01. The sequence goes on from CAMUQR010000009.1 coordinate 3,317, forward strand.
ACAATGGGCGCCAACTTGGGCCAAAAATAATTGGACGAAGAAAAAAGGCGAGATTAAAAACCTTGATTTAGTCCAAACTGCTTTCGAGCTGTATCAACAGTCACAGGCGACCTTAATTTGGGTGAAGGGACATAGTGACAATCAGCTCAACGCTCAAGCTGATTATTGGGCAAATCAAGCGCGCCAAGGTGTGACGTTAACCGAAGTAAAGGAGAAAATATGCGCAAATTAGCTATCAAAGTTAAAATCAATGATTCGGTGGCGATTAGTAAAGCGTTATACGATGCTGGTCGCAAACTAGGAGATGAATATCAGCAGTTTGATCGAGTGTTTATGCCACGTGGTTATCAAAAAGCTTATCCGGACCCATCGGTGGCGCCACAGCTGATTATTCGCACTAATACGATTGCCGGTCAAATTAGCCATATGATGATTTTAAAACGTCCGGTTAATTCTAATTTGACGTATTTTTTTCAGACACAGGTGATGGATTATAATCAAACAGCCCATATCGTCAGCAATATGGGTTACGAGCTTCACACAGAAGTGCCGAAGCGTCGTCGTAAACTGCTAATTGGTAGTGTGGTGCTGTATTTAGATTATATTGATGGCCATGGCTGGTTTTTAAAAATCGAAAAAAATCTCAAAAACCACGAAACTGACAATACTGACGATTTATGGAAAATCCTTGAATCGCTCGGTGTACAGCAAGTCGAGGCAGTCGGACGTTACAGTGAAATAATTAAACAATAGGAGAAGAATATGACCTTAGATACCAACGACCAAGATTCAAAAGCTAGCGAAAAAGTAACTGTCGGGTTTGATTTGTTTAACTGGGCGAATAATATCGAGCGTTTCAAAAAAGAACTTGATATGGAAGTGTTGGTGATTAACAAGCACTTTACGCCATTTCGGCTCAATCTCGATCAGGATTTAGATAACCAAACCCGAACAATTTTCTTGTACGAGCTGGTTAATTTTATTAATAAGGGCGCCGAGATTGGGCTAGAGGTCCGGCAATTTGAAATGGAAGAAGCCTCAAAAGATGTTGTGCTTTATACAACACTAAACCGTGTGGAGCGAGCCAGTTATTTGCTAGACTTCCTGAAGAACCGCTATGGTGAAGTAGTTGATTTTAATAACAGCGAGCATGAATTCCGTTTGATGAAAGCTATTGTGGTGAAGTTTACCCATAAAACAGGTGAAGTTGAACCATTTTATATTATTAAACAGCTGGCCGCTTCACAGGCGGTATCAGGCACGACCGCTTGGCAAATTAACAGTTCAAAAGTCGAAGCGTTTGCAAGTGATGTTAGCTTAAAACCACCGCTTGATAATCAAATGTTGTTAGTCGATAACCAGATTTTTGTGTTTAATCAGGCGAAATTTGAGCGTTTGTTTAATTACGATTACAAAAAACAACTAGTGGCGGAAGAAAAAGTTCGGGCGATTGAACAACACTTTAAGCTGAGTTTTCCAGAGGGCGTGTCGATGAATATGCTGATTAAAGAGCGCAAAAAGACGCTCGCTAAAATCCAAAAACTCGATGTCGATTTCCCGATGAATCAAGAAGAATTGATTGAATATGCCGATGAAATGCAGTTGGAATTGATGACTGATGACCAGGGTGCGATTATTATTCTGGATGGTAATGATTTAGATATGTTCATCGGACTGCTCAATGAAGATTATATGGTCAGTACCGTCACAAACCGTCGTTATGAAATTACTGCCAAAAAAGCCATGAATGCTCCTGATGGTGAACCGCCACGAGGCTAGGATATGGATCAAGCGCAAGCTTTAGTGATTTTAAAAGCTGGTCGTTCAGTGCTGATCACGGGTCGAGCTGGGTCGGGTAAGACTTACTTATTAAATCGCTTTATTCGGGCTCAACGTCAGGCGAAAAAAGTACTAGCAATTACTGCAACGACTGGTCTAGCAGCGACTCATATTGGTGGTGAAACGATTCATCGTTGGAGTAAAATTGGTGTTCACGACCGATTGCCGGCTACGTTTTTTCAAAAACTAACTACTAAAGACCGCCAGCGTCTGTTAGAAGTCGATACGTTAATTATTGACGAAATTAGTATGTTATCAGATCAACAATTTGATATGATTAATCAGGTACTAAAGGCAGTTCGTAGTTCAACAGCGCCATTTGGTGGAGTGCAAGTGGTGATGAGCGGTGATTTCTTCCAGTTGCCACCGATTAAGCGCCAAGCTGTTCAACTCGATGTATTTAGCGATGGGGCTGGGGCGGGGTTTGTGACGAGCTCGCGGGCTTATCAGGAGTTGGCGCCGACGGTGTGCTACCTAGAGAGTCAGTTTCGCCAGTCGGACAATGATTTATTAAGCGTGTTAGAGGCGATTCGGACCGGTAATTTTGATGAGTATGAATTTGATTTTTTAAAAAGTCGCCTGCATCAAAAACCAACTGAAGCTGATGGCGTGGTGACGAATTTACATACCTCAAACATGGACGTTGATCAGGTCAATAGTATTAGTTTGGCGCGGATTCACAATGAGTTAGTTAGCTATCAGATGATGGGTAGCGGTAGCCGGTATGGTCTGGAAGTGCTGAAAAAATCAGTACTCGCTCCGGAACAGCTTGATTTAAAATTAGGTGCGGAAGTGATGGCCATTAAAAACGATGCTAAATTGCGGTTTGTCAACGGTAGTCTTGGTAAAGTGGTTGATTTTGCCCTTAAAGAAGGCAAGCGTTTGCCGGTGGTGGAGTTCAACTCTGGTCGGCAGGTGCTAATTGAGCCAGATAGCTGGGACTTAGCGGAAAATGATGTGAAAGTGGCAAGTGTTGCACAATTACCACTACGCTTAGCTTATGCGATTACAATTCACAAAGCACAGGGCATGACCCTGGATAAAGCCAAGATCAATCTGGCCAAGGCTTTTACGCCGGGGATGGGGTATGTGGCATTGTCACGGGTGCGGCGATTAGAAGACTTGTACTTGATGGGCATTAATCAGATGGCATTGACTGTATCTGAAGAAGCTCGTCAACTTGACGAAGATCTTAAGCGTCAATCGCGCATGGAAAAAGTTTAGACAAGTGAGTATAGGGTGTGCTACACTAAAACCATGAATAATAATCCATTTCGACCTGATGAGGTCAAAATTGCGGTCATCGGTGGAGGAACTGGTAGTTTTACTTTACTCTCAGCACTCAAAAAACACACCAGTCAGATTGCCGCGCTTGTGAATATGGCTGACGATGGTGGCTCAACCGGCCAATTGCGTGATGAATTAGGAGTTTTGCCACCTGGTGATGTTCGGCAGTGTCTAGTGGCGTTGTCGCGTTTTCCAGAGGTGCGTGATTTGTTTAACTATCGGTTTGAGGCTGGTAGTTTTAAAGGGCATGCGTTCGGTAATTTGTTTTTAACAGCGCTCGAAAAAATGAAAGGCGACTTTGCAGAAGGTGTGAAGCTAGCTGGCAAAGTGTTAAACATTATCGGTACTGTTGAACCAATTACCCTTAACAACGTCACTTTGATGATTGAAGATGATAAAAAGGTGGTGAAAGGCGAGTATCGAATCAGCGAAAAACGCTTTGCTCAGGCGCGACCAAAAATCTGGCTAGAACCCCATGCTGAGGCTAACCCAATGGCGATTGGAGCGATTATGAACGCCGATATGGTGGTGATTGCGCCCGGCAATTTATATAGTAGCTTAGCGCCAGCTCTGTTGGTTGATGGGGTCGGCGAAGCTCTCAAAAGCTCCCGTGCGCTCAAAGTGTATGTATGTAATCTCATGACTAAACCCGGCCAAACCGATGGTTTCATGGTGCAGGATTTTGCGAGTGAAATTGAGCGAATCGCTGGCACGGAGTTTTTAGATGTAGTGGTGTTTAACACTGAAATCCCAACCGATGAGCTGATCAAAAAATATGCTCGTGATGGCGAATTGCCAGTTGGTTATGATGAGCTGGACTTGCTTGAGCAGAATTATCAGGCGCTCGGTGCGAAACTGCTATCGAGTCAAGTATGGCAACCGGTCAGTAAAGCCGACCCAATTGCCTCTAGTCGCACGCTGATTCGTCACGATTCTGATTTAATTGCCAAGACTTTGCTGGAAGTGTATAAAACTTACAATTTACAGCGCAATGGTGAATAAGCTATTTGTTTTGCTGGATTTTGATCGGACGCTAGCTGATACTGATCAGCTGAAATACGATTTTGATCAGCTTTTGGCGCGTGGTTTGTCACTTGAATCAGCGTTAATTGAATTTGGGCAAACGCATCAGACATTGCAAGCAGGACAAAAGTACTTATTGCCTGGTGCGATAGAATTGTTGAGTTTTTTACAACAGAAGACAATTCCGCATGGTATTTTGACTTATGGTCAAGCTGACTGGCAACGGGCGAAAATTCTAGCTACTGGGCTGACGGATTTGGCAGTGATAGTCACTGATTGTACCGATAAGGGTGCATTGATTGCTAATTGGCGTCAGGCGAGTGGTGATTATCAGCTACCGCCCGAGCTGGGTGGGCAATTTGTCGAGCAGATTATGCTGATTGATGATAAAACCTATTCGTTTGATGGCTTGCCAGCTGACGCTTTAGGGCTATATTGTGGAGGCAGACAAGCTGAAAACCTGCCACGCAATGTTCAGCTAATTACTGACTTAAGTGAAGCACAGGACTACCTCGGTCAGCTTCTAGGATATTAGTTAACTAAAAACGCCCAGCGTGATGCCAGGCGATTTTTAGATTAAAGAGTACTTATTTAACGCAAACTTGGGTGCGTGGTACAGTTTTACCGCTGAAGCGAGTTTTCTTGACTTTTTTGAATTCGACAACACCAGCTTTAGCAGCGTGGATAGTGTAGTTTCGGCTCATAAAAGTGCCTTCACCAGCAATTTTGGTTGCACCAGTTTGGCGAACAAGTACTTCACCTTCGTTAACTTTTTGACCACCGAATCGTTTGACGCCCAACCGTTGTCCAGGCGAGTCGTGGATGTTCTTACTTGAGCCACCGGCTTTAACTTTTGACATTTATTTTCTCCTCACCCCGACTTGGGGTCTTAGTTTTTATAATAACTCGCTATATTTTACACAATTGTGGTTAAAAAGTCAATAAAAGATTGACAATAACCCAAAAAAGCATCAATTTACGATGATAATGCTATAATGAAACTATAAGTTATAAATAATAAAGGAGAATTTATGTCAGACAACGTAAATCCAACTCCGGCTGCGCCAAAATCAACTGCGCCGGTATCCACGAAAATTGATTTCAAAAATATGTGGAATTTTCTGAAAAAAACTATCACTAATCCAACCGAAGCTTTGACGAAAGACATCGATGGTTTTGCTGATATCAAAAACAGTGCTATCTTGGCGGGTGTCGTGGCGCTGATCGGAGCGCTTATCAATGTCATCACGGCGATGATTGTCGCTCTCAATAGCTCACGCGTAGTTAAAAGCCTCTTCGGTAGCTCCAAAACCGTCAAGGAAGGTCTCAACTGGGACGCGCTGGGAAGTGTTGAATATGGTTCAATTATTTTTAAAGCCATCTTGGCCTATGGTTTGATTATGGCAATCGGTGCCGGTGTTTATTTCATCGCTAGCTCAGTCGTAAAAAAACAAGCTAACTTTTCAAAATTACTAGCTGTCGTCAGCATTGCTCTATTATTCTATCTGGTGCTATCACAAATTGCTGGTACTTTGATTATGAAACTCAGCGTTCAAGTCGGTATGTTTGTGGCGAAAATTGGTTTGATTTACGCTCTCGTCTTAGCATACGAAGGTTTGAACTTCCAAATTTTTGGTGACAAAAAAGACCAAACTAAGATTTTCTTCAACATTGCTAGCCTGGCAGTGATTGCCGTGGTATTTTATTATATTAACCGCGAACTGATGACTGGTGTGACAGCGTCAAACGTCATGGATGGTCTTGACTCACTCAAATCACTCGAGAAGCTTTTGAAATAACTGTATCGAATGCAATAAAAACCACTTCAGGATAACTGAGGTGGTTTTGAGTTTGTGATAGTTGATTTTTTAGATTTTACGCAAAATTACAATACGACGAGCGACGATTTGATCATCGCGGTGATAAAGTAGGCTACGTTCATCGACATGTTGTAATTTAACCAACTCGAAGCCAAGTCGTTTGAGGTAAATCGGCTTAATTAGCTCTAAATCACGATAAGAACCGTCGCGTCGCAACCAGGCTGGTAGGGCGAGACAAACGCGAGCGCCAGTGGGTAATTGTTGATGTAAATTAGCTAAAAATCGGGTTTGTAGTTGACTGATGGTATCGGCCTCGGTGTCAATAGTAGCGTCTGATTGGATTGATTTAAACGGATAGCCGAGGTAAGTTTCACTGGCGACACAGTCGACATCATTTGGCCACTGTGCTTCGGTGGCATCACCAACTAGCAACTCGGGAGCTAAATCACGATCGAGCCAAGCTAGATTCTGCTCGGTGTAGTCAATCATTCGAGGCTCGAGGTCGCTACCAACTACTCGAAAACCAAGCAAATGAGCTTCTTGCAAAACCACGCCCGTTCCGCAAAACGGATCAAGTAATTTAAACTGCTGGTTCGGCGCAAACGGTGCTGGGCGCGATAAATTAATCAAAATCTGGGCTAATTTCGGTGGTAGCATACCAACACGAGCATCGCGCTTCGGTCGCTTACGGTCACGGTTGACATAGGCGGTGATATTTTGGGCACCAAGACTGCGACCGATGTAAGTCCGGCCAGCTTGTTCAACGATAATTAATTCAAGCTTTTTGGGGCTGAGGCCGAGCTTATTATGGTGCGAGACAGCGGTTGATAAAGCGCTAGTTTGATTGGGGACGAGGCGAATTGAACCAGTGAAGGCTGATTTAAGCGCCAGACCTAGCTCCTGCGCCTGACGTGGTTTGATGCGCGAATTGTAATAACTCACACCGAGAGTGATTTTGCCTAAATCTTGCGGTAGGGTTTTAGTATAAAACTGCACCAGGCGACTCTTGATGGTTTTAAAATCAGTAGTGTTTAACTCCAAATTAAGTTGTGCTAACTTCAAACAACCACCGAAATGATTAATTTCGGCCGTTTCCGCATCAATCAGCGCAAAATCCTTACCAATGAGCTGGAGTTTATCTGCCCCGAAATAACTTTCGAGTTCGGCCACTGATAGCTCAGCTTGTCGTCCCAAAATTGCAATTAACATAAGGCTATTATATATGATATGATGGTGATATGGAAGTGGGAGAACAAGTTCCGTCGCTACCGATTTTCGGTGTGGTTGATTTTTTGGCGACGACTAATCAGATTTTAGACTACAGCTTGCCAGTGGTGCAAATTATTGGTGAGGTGTCGAGTTTTAAGATAAATCAAGATAAATATATTTTTTTTGACCTCAAAGAAGACGATAGTTTGGTGAGCTGTTTTATGATGCGATTCAAACTGCGTCAAGAGATTATTGACGGTATGAAGGTGATTATTACCGGTAAACCGAACGTGACGCGGATGGGCAAGTTCAGCATTACCGTTGATAATATTAAACCTTTTGGTCAGGGTGAAATTAAAAAACAGCGTGATTTATTGTTTGAAAAACTCAAAAATGAGGGTTTATTCGATGAAGCGCGCAAGCGAGCTTTACCACGCTTGCCAGAGCGAATCGGGGTGATTTCCTCAACTGGCGCTGCCGGTTATCAGGATTTTATTAAAATTATCAATGAGCGTTGGTCTGGTTTAGAACTAGTGGTGCGTTCGACGCCAGTGCAGGGTGATATGGCGGCTGACGAAATGATTAATGCTCTCGATGAGCTGAATCAGATGGACTTGGACGTGATTGTGATGATTCGTGGCGGTGGGTCACGGGATGATTTGGCGTGTTTTGACGATGAACGGTTGGCACGGGCGATCGATGAGAGTTATTTGCCGGTGGCGACTGGTATTGGGCATGAGATTGATATGAGTCTGGCAGATCTAGTGGCGGATTTTCGAGCGGCTACCCCGAGTCATTTAGCACAGGCAATTGTGCCGTCGAAAAAAACCGTGCTTGACGGTCTGGAACAAGGTCTGAAATACATTCAGGCTGATTTAGTGCAAGCCTGTGATCGCCAGCTCGACTGGGTTGATCAGTGTCATCTAGAAGTATTACAGGCGCTGTTTGATAAAATCGAACAAACTGAAAACCGGGTGTTCGAGATAGCGCGGATTCTCAAGGCGCTTAATCCTCAGCGCGTCTTGGAACGTGGTTACGCCATCGTCCGTGGCATTGTTGCCCAACAACAGTTAATTGAAATTGAGCTAAAAGATAAAATAATTGCCGCCGAGGTAAAGGAGATTTATGACAAAAAATAAGACCATTAAGCAACAAATGGAAGAAATCGAAGAGATTTTAAACTGGTTTGATCAGGCCAGTGATTTCGATGTCGAGAAGGCGACTGAGAAATACCAGCAGGCTTATGAACTACTCCAAGAGCTACGTTTAGACCTGGAAACCAAGAAAAATCAGATTGAAGAACTGTAGTAATTTGGAAATTTTAATAAAATATTATCTGGTAGAAAATAAAATAATAAAAAGTCAACCGAACAATTTTACACTGGCTGTGGAAAAAGCATGAGCGAGATTTTGATGATAATTGGTGGGGCAGTGGGGGCGATGTTTTTGTTGACAGTGCTAGTTGGTGCACCGTATGTGCCAACGCATAGTCGTCAGTTTCGTCGGCTGTTGCGTCATTTACGGCTTAATCCGCAGACCGATGTATTGGTCGATTTAGGTGCGGGCGACGGGAAAATTGTGCGCTTGTCAGCTCCATATGTGAAATTAGCGCTGGGCTACGAAATTAATCCGGCGCTAGTGGCGCTGGCAAAATTACGCACTCGGCGTTTCCAGAATACTCGTATTCAGCTGGCAGATTTTCGTCAGATTCAGTTGCCTCCGGAAACGACTGTAATTTATATTTTTTCGGCGGGAACTTTTTTAAACCAGGTGATTGCACTGATTAATCGCCATCTGCAACAAGCTAATCAGTCAGTCATGGTGATTAGTTATGGCTTTGACATACCGGATCTCGGCCAGCCGGAGGTTTATCAGGGTTTTTTGATTTATCGCCTCAAGCAAAAAAGCACTAGCAAAAAACCGTCAAGCAGGGTATAATCTAACTTATGGAAAACGCTCAACAAAAAAATCCCAAAAACGAAGCTAATGGCTTGATGGTGATGGCAGTGGTCTTTGGACTAATCTTATTCTTGGGTCTGGTGACCATGGTGTGGATGGCAATTACTTTTGCTAATTATCGTAATAATGATGTTAATCGCCTCAAGGCAAAAGAAGAAGAATCGCGTATTGCAACTACGCAGAAGTTAGAAGCGCAATTTGCTGAACTTGAAAAAACACCGTATCAGCAGTTCGTGGGGCCGGAAGATTTAGGGCGTGTAGCTTTTTCTTATCCTAAAACTTGGAATCAATACATCAATAAGGCCGCTCAACCGTTTGAAGTGTTTTTTAATCCAAATCTAGTCCGTCCAGTATCAGATGCTAACTCACGCTATGCTCTGCGGATGTTGATTGAGCCAAATGATTATGTCAAAGTTGTTGATAAATACAGTAGTTTAATTAAAAGCAATAAGCTCAAACAATCGATTATTAATATCAACGGTCAGCAGTCAACCCGCCTTGATGGTCAATTTAGTGACAAGATCACTGGTTCAGCAGTTATCTTTAAAATCCGTGATAAGACGGTGACGATTCGTACCGACACCGACCAAGCTCACTTGCCAGATTTTAATAAATTGATCGGCACTATCACCTTCAAAGATTAAAAAACTTACTCACTGGAGAATTGAAAACCGTTGTAGTAAACACAACGGTTTTTAGATATGTTGGCGGATGGAGTCGTTTTGATAAGTATGTTTTATGCTACAATAATGATATGAATAACTCAGAGTGGAGTGCATTGGACCTAGGACAAAATACTATTGTAGCGCACGAACTAAAAAGTCCGTTGGCGCTGATTCGTCAGATGTCGTTGTTTTTGGTGCAGAATCAACTCGAACCTGCCAAAACTCAGCGCTATTTGCAACAAATTGTTGCCACCTCCGAGCGAGCCTTACGGTTAACTAATGGTTTGAGTCGACTGGCTAATCTTGATCAATTATCACTTAATCTCGAGCCAATTAACGTAGCCGAACTCTGCAAACAAGTTGAAGTTGAGCTTAATCCGTTGTTTAAATTACATCAAAAACGCTTATTAGTGCGCAAAAAGCGTCGTCAATATCTAGCGGTGGCGGATCATTTTTTATTGAAGTCGGTGTTGATTCAGTTCTGCGATAATGCACTGCACTATGCGGATGCGCGTCATCCAGTCAAAATCGAAATTGCCCAAACAAAACAAGCAATTCGGGTGAGTGTTAAAGATCGCGGACCACGTTTGCCAACTGCGGTTTGGCGTCAGCTCAATGCTAATCGTCTGGCTCCGCAAGCTATCGCTTCTCGTCCGCAGAGTAGCGGAATTGGACTCTGTATCGCTCAGCAATTCGCCGAGGCAATGTCGGCGCACATCGGCGCTCAGTCACATACCGACGGAGTGAGTTTTTATATTGATTTAATGATTTCTAATCAGTTGTCACTGTTATGATAAGAGCGCAAATCCCCACTGATAGCGTTTCGACAAGTGAACTACCGCTGGTAATGATGGTGGATGATGATGTATTTTTTGGACAATTAGTACAGGATGTGTTGGATGGATACCAAGTTGTACTGTGCACTGATGCGGTGATGGCGTTAGAGCAACTTGATGAGCTGACACCGCAAGCAATAATTATCGATTTGTTAATGCCAGCAGCGACTGGTTTTAGTTTGATTCAGGAGTTAATTTCACATGACGATCTCAATAAAATTCCATTAATTATCTGTTCAAGCGTGGCAAGTGAAGTTGACGCCGAGTTTTTGCAGGCGAGTGGCGTACAGGCGATTCTAGACAAGAATACTATCCAGCCTCAGGATTTAAAATTAACACTCAAACGGCTTGGTGTATGATGTTAAAAACACAACATTATCTAAAAACCACACTGTTCAGGAGGTTGCAATGAGTCAGTTTTTGCGGACGCAGGCGATTATTTTACGGCGGACTAATTACGGCGAGGCTGATAAAATTATCAATTTCTTAACCACTGACGGTCAGTTGTCAGCTGTGGCGCGGGGTATTCGCAAGGCGGGCAGTAAGCTGGCCGGGGCGCTTGAGCCGTTTAGCATAGTGGAGCTAGTGCTAGTTAAAACTCGCGGTGATTTATATCGGATTACTAGTGCTAATTTGTTGGCGCATTTTGATCAAATTATTGCTTCGTATGAGCGGTTAGAACTCGGTTATTATTTTATGAAAATTGCCAGTCGGCTTAGTCAGGATTTGGATGGTGATTATTGGTTTGTGATTTTAAAACAAACGCTGGAAGCGCTCAATCAGTCAACGATTGATATGCGCTTAATTAAGGCTTGGTTTAATTTTCAGGCGGCGATTGCGCAGGGTGAGGCTTTTAACTGGGAACTAACAGCTGATGGGCAGGCGACGCAATTGACGCAGAATTACAACTATGATGTCGGTCAAAAAGTCTTAACTCATGATCTAAATGGTCGGATTACTGGTGATATCTTAAAGCTTATCAAAGCGTTAAATCTCTACGACCTGCCAACAATCGCCCGCATCAAGGGTGCAGAGCCATATCTAGACTTATTATTAAATGTGTCAGTGGCACATTTGAGTATGGAGTAGGAGTTTTTAATAAAGTAAAAAGCCCGCACTACGCGAGCCTTTGTCTTATTCTTACTCTTGCTGATCATCTTTATAGAAAACATCATTACTAGGATGCGTGTTATCTCGATAGATGAAGCGCGCCCCGCCTTTATAATACCCGCTTAGGTTCTTTTGGATGACCTTTGATTTTTTAACTTGTGCAAATGTCCCAATTGGTGATTTTTGCATAGTTTGTTTTTCTGGATCCATATTAAATACTTCCATGAAATAACCATGTTTATCGACAATGATACGTAATACTTTAGTGAAATCGCCGACTTTCTGAGGAATAACGGTTATTTTTTGGCGACTACTGATTCCTTCATAGTGTAATTGCACAACGGTTTCAATAAAATCTGTTGTGTATTGATGGGTGATATCCTCTTCAATATCACCATTGGTTAAGACAATATTAGCATTTATTATCTTACACGTGAAGGCTGTTTCAGAGTCTTCGATAATGTCAACTTCAGCTATAAGTTGTACATTTTCTCTGATTGGTATTGTTAGTTGAGTTGCGTTTTTCATTTTTTCCTCCTAGAAAAATAGAGCGCGCTAGGCGCTCAAAATAGATTTAACTATCTTAAGAGCCCCTTTGGATGTAAAAGAACTAATAAGACGCCTATATTGTATCAGAAAATGCTTATTTTGCAAGCATGAACAGTTTCAAAAACCACCTTGTCGCATGAGGAGAAGGTGGTTGATGGCGATTATGAAACGCTGATTTTAAGCCAATTCGCGCTGTAAAACCTGCAGACCGCGCTGGAACATTGACTGGCGCTTGGTGTTAAGCTGTTGATTCATAACCAGGGCGATACGCATCAGCTGAGAGTTGGTCTCTTGTTCTTGCTTCAAAATATCAGTCAAGAGATTGTCGATATTAACCGTCTTGAGGGTGGCGTTAAACTTGCCGAATTCATCGAGCGTAATTTTAATCGCTAAATCTTTGGCCTCGAGAATATTATTAAAACCGAGCGTCACGTCACGAAAAGTAGGCTGACCTTGCTCAAAACGCGCCAGGGCAGAATTGACTTCTCGCAAAATTTCCAAGCTAGCATAGAGTGCTGTCGCCCGAGTCTGAACCACGGGATTTTTGGCACTAAAAAGTAGCTCTAAAAACTGTTTTAGATCTGATTTCAAATTGTTTATCCTTTTTTTGTGTTATTAATTAATAATATCTTCATTATAGCATAATTATTATAAAAAGTCAATTATTATCCCGCGCGCAGTATCTGTAAAATTCACTCAATTCTGGTATAATAAAAAGCAGAAGAAACGGAGATAACATGAAACAAGATGATACAATGGCGAAATTGATTGCGCTAGCCAAGCGACGCGGATTTATTTATCAGGGTAGTGAAGTATACGGTGGTCTGTCGGGAACTTGGGATTATGGTCCGCTGGGTGTAGCGTTGAAGCGCAAAATTATCAATCGCTTCTGGCAAACATTTATTGACGGACGCGACGATATGTATGGTGTTGATGCAGCGATTTTGATGAACCAAAAAGTTTGGCGGGCGAGCGGGCATATTGAGACTTTTGTTGATCCGTTGTGTGAAGATGTGGTGACCAAAAAGCGCTATCGCACTGATCATGTTTTGAAGGATAACGGCTTGTCGGCAGACGGCTTGACAATGGCGGAAATGGATGCGTTGATTATCGAAAAGGGCATTAAATCACCAGATGGCAACCCTTTGAGTGCTTCACGAGTGTTTAATATGATGTTTAAGACTAACGTCGGTGCGATGGAGAGCGAGGACTCGGTCAGCTATCTGCGACCAGAGACGGCACAGGGTATTTTTACAAATTATCGCAATGTAGTGGATTGTTTCTATCCAGATTTACCGTTCGGTATTGGGCAGGTGGGTAAGGCTTTTCGTAACGAAATCAGCCCACGAGATTTTGTGTTCCGCTCGCGTGAGTTTGAACAGATGGAAATTGAATATTTTGTTAATCCGAACGATTGGGAGCGGGCGTTTGAAGAGTGGCGTCAGGCGTTTTGGGATTTTCTAACTGGTTTGGGGCTGCCAAAAGAAGCGATTCATGAGTTAGAAGTGCCGGAAACTGACCGGGCGCACTATTCGAAGCGGACGATTGATTTTGAATTTGATTATCCGGGCTTGGGTCGGGAAGAATTGATGGGAATTGCCTATCGTACTGATTTTGACCTCAATAATATTGAGCGAGCTAGTGGTAAAAAAATGGATTATCTGGTCAAAGGCTCGAATGAGCGGTTTGTACCACATGTGATTGAACCGAGTATCGGCGTCGAGCGACTGCTGATGGCGGTACTGGCGACGGCTTATACTGAGGATCGGGTTGGTGGCGAGACTCGAGTGGTGTTGTGTCTGCCAGAAGAATTGGCACCAGTACGCTATTGCGTGTCACCACTACTCAAAAACAAACCAGCGCTGGTCGAAAAAGCCCGCGAAGTATATCGTGCTTTGAAACAAAAATACGGCAATGTGGTCTGGGATGATAACGGTAATATCGGTAAACGCTATCGCCGTCAGGACGAAATTGGCACGCCGTATTGTGTCGTGGTGGACTTCGATAGTCTCGAGGATAGCACCGTAACTGTGCGTGAGCGTGACACGGCTGAACAAAGGCGAGTAGCTATTAGCGAACTAATTGGTTAGAATGATGCCATTTGCTAAGTCGACAATAATTGCGCGAATCGAAGATTTGCCACTCGGGGTATTTGCTCGTTGGCAAATTCTGTTAGTTTATCTTGGGCTAAAACCGGCCTGTTTAATCGAAACTAAGTCTAATTATTATCGATTTGGACAAACGCCAAATACGATTAATGCTAATGATTTACAACAAATAGAATTGGTTCTGATCGATTCGGGATTGGCTTTCGTGATTGGAGATGTGAGCGAGAGTGAATGTGGCGAAAGTCACGGCTTGAAACGATTGGTAAAATCAAGGTTAATTTATGTGGCGCAAGATTTGGCGAGATTAAATAAAGTTATGGAAGCGCATCATGCCCAACCAATTAATCATCGTCAATTGGGAATAGAGCTTGGATACCCGCCCACTGCCGTCGAGGCTTTTGTCAATCGCCAGATGATTATGAGAAGTGAAATAACCGACGAAGAAGAGCAAATGCTATCTCGCTTCGCTGGATTTCGATTGTCGGGTAATTATCAGGAGGAATTGAAAATTGTGAGACAATGGCTAATTGCTACCCAACAGGCTAGCCCGATTATCAGCAAGGATCTTTGGCAATGTATTTATGGTAAAAACGAAAGGCATATATGGAAATAATTCGCTCGCGTCAAAATGCAAAAATTAAGCAAATTGCCAAGCTAGTCACTGAGGCTAAAGCTCGGCGTCAAGCTGGTTTGACGGTGATTGATGGGGTGAGTTTTGTTCGGGATTATATCGCGAAATTCGGTCAGCCAGAGATGTTGCTAATTGATGAAACTAAGCAACAGCGCGCACAGGCCGTCTCAGAGCTAGCGAGTGAATATATTTTGGTATCGCCAGAAGTAATGAAACTAATCTCGCCGGTTAAAACTAATGCCGGTGTCTTGGCAGTAGTCAAAATCCCAACTATGTCTCAATTCCACTCCGCCGAACAATCGGTAATTTTGATCGACCAAGTACAAGATCCGGGTAATCTCGGGGCGATTTGTCGCTTGGCGCTGGCGGTTGGTATTAAGGATATCATATTGGCTGATGGCTCGGTGGATGCGTTTGCGCCGAGCGTTATTCGAGCTAGCGCTGGTGCGGTATTTGATTTAAATATTTACCAAAAAACTGATTTGGCACAGTTTATCATGACACATACGGATTATCAATTTATCGCGACAAGCTCACATGCTGAGAAAAATATCTTTGAGCTGGATCTGACTGGTAAAATTGGCTGGCTGGTGGGCAATGAAGGAGCAGGTGTCTCACCGACGCTTGTGCAAATGGCAACCGTGACAACTAAAATCCCGCAATCTGATCAGTTGGAATCGCTCAATTTAGCGATGGCAACGACGGTTTGTCTGTATGAGCAGTATCGCCAAAATCTACGTTAAAGCTAGTAAGAACTAATTATTGCTGAATTAGCAAAATAATGATTTTAAGTTTGTATTTATAGTAAAAACTGTTTTAGATATTGACACATAAGCATAAGTGTGATAGAATGCTGGTATTATGAAACAAAACAAACAAAAATCAACCAAAAAAGCCCAAGTATCATTTTGGCAACAAGAAGTATCATTTGACCTGAAAAAAAGTCCAGTTTTGAACTTTTTTAAGCAAGATGTCGATATGGATATTAATAACAGTCCAATCGTGAAGTTCTTAAACAAAGAGATTAACACCGACTTGAAACAAAGCCCAGTGCTAAACTTCTTAAAACAAGATATTGATATGAATGTCAACAACAGTCCAGTTGTGCAATTCTTAAACAAAGAGATCGAGACTGATTTAACCAAAAGCCCAGTATTGAACTTTTGCAAACAAGAAGTGACTCTCGGTGGTTTTGCTGATGTGTCAGCGAGTCCAATCTTAAACTGGTTTAAACCTGCGAAGGTTAAAACTCGCACTGCTAAAATCGCGACTGACGAAGTTGTTGTCAAAGCTATCGACAAAGATTTTGTTATCAGCTGTTTGATTGTATCCATCTTGATGAATATGTTTATGCTGATTTCATGGTTATATTACCAAGTTGACCCAGCATCACGCCAAGCTATCGTTCAGATGATTTTTGGCTAAAATAACTCTCAAAATGAAACAGCAATTTGAAAGAAAAAAGGAGGGAAAAAAA
>CAMUQR010000010.1 GCA_947097085.1 uncultured Candidatus Saccharibacteria bacterium
TCATGTTTTTCGCTAATAACACGCTTTACGACATCAGCATGGGCTGGCACCTGACGACCAATCATGAAGAAGGTTGCTTTTACTTGATGTTCCCGCAAAATATCTAACAAGCGACTCGTGTGGGCGCCAGGACCGTCATCATAAGTGAGGGCAATTACTTTATCAGTTGGTCTAGGCGGAGTAGGGACTTGCGCTTGGATAGTTTGCACATCAAACAGCGTTTTAGCGAGTTGGTTTTGTAAATCATTTTTAAAGGTATTAACCTTAACATTGACACTAATTTCGCCAGCCGATTGTGGGCTAACCGTACCTCGACCAAACAAAAACTCCATTGTTTGTTTGTCCTTAGCGATAAAACTCAAACTGCTACCATCGCCCAGAGCTTGCTTAAAATAATCATCATCAAGCTGAATATTTTTAACCTGTTGACGCACCGCGGTTTTAATCGTATTTAAGAAATTATCAATGGCTGAGCGCTGATTATTAAACAGCTGACTAATTGTCACTGGTTGACCAGTTTTTTTATCAAAAGTCCAAAACAAAGTATGAGTACCAGGATGAGCGCCATGCATATTTTGACTGACAAAAATCGCCAATGACAAAAACTGCTGATCATTGAGATAGACCTGATAGCTAACGTTTTGCGTAGCTGGTTCAGCCAAATGCGGTGCTAGTTTAACTTGATCAAAAAACTCTTTACTGAGCGCTTCGACGCTATTTTTAATCTGTTGATCAATCGCCTGAATATTAGTAATCGGATATTCAATTTCTGATTTGAAGTTAGCTGAGCTTTTTTTATCAAATTGCGATTTAATACCCTGATATTTGGAATCAACAAAATAAAATTTGCTGTTCACTTTTTGGCGATCTAACGTTATTTTGATAATCACAAAAATAATCACCACAAAAATAATACCGATTATCATAATCAGTTTTTTCCAAAGGTTGAGGTTTTTCTTAGTATGTATTGGTGTTGGCTTTGCTGGCCGAAAATCGCGTCTCATGTATTCATTCTACCACAAAAAATAATAATCTAAACATAACCAGAAACTCTAAAGATTAACTCCTAATAAAGTAAAATATCCTACCACTAGGGCAGGATATTTTACTGTGGTACACTTGGCAGGATTCGAACCTACGACCTTTGGCTCCGCAAGCCAACGCTCTATCCAGCTGAGCTACAAGTGCACATGCGGATGTTTTTACGATCCGCTAGAACTAAAACGTGCGTTTTCGTAACCTCATGGCCACAAAAGATATTATTATTATAGCAAAAAGTTGTGTTTTTTACAAGCCCAGACGACGAATAATTTTATCAATAATATTTTCTTGAACTGGTTTCATTGGCATTACTGACCCTAAAAAGTCTACAATCGCTTCACCGTCTTTTTTATCAAAGTTCAGAACTAGGCTAGTGGCAAGACGCTTATTTGGTAATAGTACCACCGAAAACAACTCCCGATCCTCCAAAATCCCAAAACTACTAAAATCCTCGAGTTTAAAAGCTTGATCATTCACAAATAACCCATCATCGCTCAAACTATAATTCACAACCTGCGGAGCTTTTTTAGTGTGAATAATCAGGGCAATATAGACTACGACGAAGAGCACCGCTGTGATAATCGAATCGAGCCACACCACCGAAGCCACGATAATTAACAAGAAAAATAAGGTGATTTTAATATACCAGCTTTTTGAAAAAGTACGTTTTGCGCTATCCGGCGCCGTCCATGAGATAGCGGAGCGCATAGTTGGCCGAGGAGCCGATGCACCAGCCTGATCAGCCTGAAAATAAGTTGACTCTGGGTTTTTTATCATAATTACTTTAAATTATAGCAGGTTTTTAGCCAAAAAAATAGCACCAGACTACCATCTCTAGCCCTAATCTGTTAAAATAAAGCTATGAAACAAGTAGTAGATGTAATTTCGGAGACAATTAAACAATTATTTGATGTAGAAGTGGCGGTTGAATTGCAACGGCCAAAGCCTGAATTTGGTGATTTTGCCACCAACGTGGCCATGCAGTTAGCTGGCCGTCTCGGTCAAAATCCTCGACAAATCGCCGAGCAGATTGTTGAGCAACTCCGCACCAATCCACTCTTTAGCGCTGTGGAAATTGCCGGTCCGGGATTTATTAATCTCAAGCTCACTGACCAGATGCTATGGCAAACCGCCCAAGCGCCCGCTCCAGCCATTTATCAGAATATGAGCTACGTGCTGGAATATAGCTGTCCTAACGCTTTTAAAGATTTGCACACTGGCCACTTATACCAAACAATTTATGGCGATATTTTAGCCCGCGTCCTCGAGTCAGCCGGCGCCACCGTCCATCGTACTAGCTTCGGTGGCGATGTTGGACTACATGTCGCGAAATGCCTCTACGGCATGAAAATCGCCCTGGACGGATTCAACCCTGATAAGCTCGACACCGTGGAACATGACGCCTTTTTACGCGCGCAGTGGATTGGTCAAGTTTATGTCATTGGTGCCAAAGCCTACGAGGAGGATACCACCGCTCAAGCAGAAATCGTCGAAATCAACAAAGCGATTTATCACTTACACGAAGAAAACGATCATCAATCACCGATGGCGCAAGTTTATTGGACAACCCGCCAATGGAGTTTTGACTACTTTTCAGCTTTTTATCAACTGATTAAAGTCGATAATATGCATTATTACCCAGAGAGTTCAACTGCACCAGTTGGCCTTAAAGTTGTCCGCGAACAACTTGCCCTAGGTAATCTTGAACAATCGGATGGGGCAGTAGTGTTCAAAGGCGACAAACAGCAACATCTACACACTCGAGTGTTTATTACTTCTAATAATTTACCAACTTATGAAACTAAAGACATCGGTGTAATTTGGCTCGAAAAACAAGATTATAACTTCGATCATCGTATTTTAATCACCGGCAATGACCAAAAAGAATACATGCGCGTAGTCTATGCGGCCGCTGATGTGTTTAATCCAGGCATTGGCGCAATGATGACGCACTTAACTAACGGCACAGTGCGGTTTGCTGATGGCAAAAAAATGAGCTCACGCCTCGGCAATGTCACGCGGGCGATTGATGTGCTTAATATTGTTAAACAACGAGTTAGTAGCATTACCGATCAACCCGAATTACAAGACGATATTGCTCTTGGTGCGATTAAATACGCCTTTGCGAAATACCGCCTAGGTGGTGATATCGCCTTTGATGTTGAAGAAACCGTCAGCCTACAAGGCAACTCTGGACCATACATCCAATACGCCCACGCCCGCGCTTGCTCGATTTTAGCAAAAGCCGGCACGACAGGGGAGATTGACCAAACCTGCGATACTAGCGAACGCCAATTATTGCAAAAACTCAGCGAATTCCCAGAAGTCGTTGAAAAAGCCGCTCGTGAATATCTCGTCCACGGTATTTGTAACTATTTATACGAACTAGCTCAAGAATTTAACCGTTTTTATGAACATAATCGGGTGATTGATGACCCTCGCCAGGCTATCCGCCTCGCACTCGTCACACGCTACCGCGACACTCTAGCGAGTGGCTTGCGCATTCTCGGCATCATCGCCCCGGAGAAAATGTAATGCCTAAACCAAAAATTAACCGTCAACGTATTTTATGGATCGATATGGAAATGACCGGTCTCGATCCTGCAACTAACAAAATCCTCGAACTTGGCGCGATTGTCACCGATTGGCGCATGAACCGCAAAGCCGACTTAACTCTAGTGATGAAACAAGATGAGGCATTTATCCGCAAGCGGTTCGATACCGATTTTTGGCACGAACACCAAGCCACCGCTGACGCGCTCATCGCCCAAAACTCAACTGGTTTAACGCCAGCTGAGTTTGAAACCCAGCTAATTGATTTTATCAAAGAACAGTTCAACATCACTGAACCTAATGGTGATATCGTGCTGGCTGGCAACACCATCCGCGCCGATCGATCATTTATTGATCGCCATTTACCAGAGGTAGCTAAGTATCTTCATTACCGTATGCTGGATGTTTCAGCGTTCAAGGTGTTATTTGAAGCGCGCTATAAAAAAGTCTTCGCTAAGCCCGAAAATCATCGGGCCCTCGAGGATATCGAAGGCTCAATCGATGAACTCAAATATTTTATGCAATATATTAAGGTGGCATAATGGATAAAAATTTCGAACAAATTGTCGATCAATACGCTCGCGGGCTAGGTGAGGTAGTGGTTGATGATCAGCGCCTTGAGGGCTGGATCGCTTATAAATTACCTGACGCCGAGCTTAATAATCCTGACCAAGCGATTTTTCTCTTAGTCAAACACGACTCATTACCACTGTTAATTGATGTGGCCTGCGATCCGAAGCTCGCTACTAATTTGCGCACTAAATACGAGTCAGTCGTCCCCAGCAAGCTCATGGACGAACGCTCTTGGAATCGCGTAATTTGTAGTGGCCAACTCAACCAACAAGAAGTACTGGACTTGGTTAATTTAAGTTACCAACTAATTGCCCGTCAGCTAGGTATTACTCTGAGCACTGATTAGAGTTCATCATGCCCGCTTTTATTAAAAAAGATATATCACATATGATATATCTTTTTAAAATATCTCGTCGTATGCAAGTGCTATTTCTGCTTAGCACGTTGTTCTTCTAGGTTTTTAATCTCAGCCTGAACTTTTAACAATTCCGTATTGTGCTTTTTGAGTTGCTCAACCAGCTCTTTACCATAATAACCAGAATTGATAGCTTTTTGCAGAGCAGTAATGTTTTGATCGAGCAGGGAAGTTAGCTCATGAATATAGCTTCGTGATAGAGTTTCGTTTAGATCCGCCTTATGTAACCGATCAAAAATATCCTGCAGTGAAGTTTTGGTTTTCTTCAGATCATCTTTTAATACTTTGTCTTGTTCCTTAGAGTAGACCTTTTTAGTGTAAGCCTCGAGATCATTGTTTAAACCAAATAACGATTGGAAGAAGTGTTCATTAACCACGCGAATCTTAGTATCGTTGATATTGTTTTGGTATTTTTTAGTCACTTCGTGTGATTGCACCGACAAAGCCGTCAGGTTATTAATCAATAAAATCCGTTGCCGAGCTCGTTCCGCCGACATTGCATTGAGCGCCAGGGCTACTCCCGCCATCACAAGCACGCCTGCAATAATGGCAATTTTAATCCATAAACCAGTTGTCTGAATCCGCACCGGACCGGCGCTAACCGCTGGAGCATTCTGATTATTTAATCGCTCGATAAATTCTTTGGAGTAGATATTTTCTTCACTTTCCATACTATATATTTAATCATAAACAACATCAAATTCCTAGCCCCACGTCGAGCTTTTGCTTAATTTATGATAAAATATCATTATGAAACAACAACTCGCCAAAATTACTCGGAAGCTTCTGCCTAAAAAAGTTAGTCAGGCTGTTGAAAACACCTATCGCAAATCACGCTTAATGGTTTTATCATCACTCCACGGTAATCCCGCTAAAAAAGTTAAAGTCCTCGCCATTACTGGTACCAATGGTAAAACCACCAGTATTAGCGTTTTAAACGAAATCATCAAAGCCTCGGGTCAAACCACCATTTTATCGACTACTGCCGGACGGGAAATTGCCGGTGAA
Source organism: uncultured Candidatus Saccharibacteria bacterium (assembly GCA_947097085.1). Taxonomy (GTDB): domain Bacteria; phylum Patescibacteriota; class Saccharimonadia; order Saccharimonadales; family Saccharimonadaceae; genus CAMUQR01. Next base: position 5,591 of record CAMUQR010000010.1, read on the forward strand.
AAAATCGCTGGCGATAGTTGCCAAACCGTCCCAAGTACCAATGAATTGCAAGATTTGTTTCAATTAGCGATTGATAAACAAGTCGATTACGTCCTGTTAGAAACCACCTCTCACGCTCTCGATCAACATAAACTACCAGCCATGAATCTGGTTGTTGCTGGTTTTACTAATCTCACTCAGGAACACCTCGATTATCACCACACCATGCAGGAATATGCTGATGCTAAACTCAAATTATTCACTGATTTTGGTTCACGTTTCAATATTATCAACGCTGACGACCAGTGGTTTGATTATTTTAAACAACATTTAGATGATAATTACCTCAGTTATGGTACCAATCCGCAAGCTGATTTTCAGATTAAAAAAGTCAAACTCTATAAAAAGGGTAGCGAAATTACCATCGCCACCCCCCAGACCGCATTCACCGTCTCAACTCCGCTCGCTGGACGTTTTAACGCTTATAATGTTACCTTGGCTTGCAGTATGGCGCTGGTGTTGGGGATTGAGCCAGAAGCGATTATCGAAGGCGTCGCTAATCTCCAAACCATCAAAGGTCGCCTCGAGTGGCTCGATAATACTCTGGGTATTGATGTGATGGTCGATTACGCTCACACTCCCGATGGTATCGAAAAACTACTGGAGCTCGCGACCGAAATCACCAAAGGACGAGTGCTAATCGTATTCGGCTCGGCTGGGGAACGCGACCTCGGCAAATTACCACTGATGGGGCACGCTGCCGCCAAATACGCTGACCAGATTTTTGTGACTGATGAAGAAAACCGCTCAGAACCCGCCGAAAATATTCGGGCTGGGATTCTTCAGGGTATTCAGGAAATGGGCAAATCCCACAATGCCTTCGATATTGCCGATCGCGGTCAAGCCATTGAAACCGCTCTACGCCAAGCCAAACCGGGCGATATGGTGATTGTCGCTGGTCTCGGACACCAAAATTACCGCAATATGAATGGTGTTGATATCGAATGGAACGACATTATCGAAACCGAAAAACTATTGCGCCAACTTGAACAAGAACGCTAAGAAAAAGGGAAGAATAAGTAAAACCCCCGCATTAGCGGGGGGGTAACATATATTAGCGAAGATCGAAGGTCACAACTCGAAACTGACCTTCCTTGTCTTTTTTAATAGACACTAGGCATTTTAAGCGCTCCCACTTGAGAGTCATTTTAATGCCTTTTTTGGCACTGAACCTGATCACATCAGGCTCAAGCTCAGGCTCAAGCTCAGTCTTGAGGTCGCCGAGAAGCATCTTCGCTATCTCTTTTATTACTTGATTAAGTGATAAATTATAAAAATCATCACTTAAAGACAAGCTTTCATTTTCTGACATGTCCTCACCTCCTTTTCTATTGGACATAACACTTTTATTATAACATATTTTATGTTAAAAGTAAATACTAAATAGCGGTATCAGCCTGGTGGTCGAAATATTCCACTCCACGCAAAATATCGGCCTTGACCTGGTCAAGTCGACTAATAAAATCATCCGGACGATAGCCCCTACCATAATAAATCACATTCGAGAGCTGGTTCATCATCCGAATTTGGTCAGCATCCAGGCTGGTTTTCATGGCATACACTGGCAACATATCAATCTCACCCGACGGCGTGCGATACAGTGCCAAGTCCTCACGGTGAATACCCGAGAACATCGGCCAACTGGTCATAACAGTGTGATGTTTCTGGGCATAGTCCAGGCGCTTATTGAGTGTGTCGTCAGCTAACCGGCGCGAAGCCTTAATATCAATCGGCACCCAACATTGCTGATAATCACCGCGCGCCACTTGATTAACTCGCGCCAAGCGGTAGCGATTACCATCATCACGACGATATTTAACCAGCAATTTGCAATCAATACCTCGTTGATCCTCCGCCACGGTCGATGGGTGATATTCTATAGCTTTACCTAGATCAGTTAATTCAAACAATTGAGCAAAACAGCGCTCATTAATCGCACCGATCAGCGCCGTTTCAATCATCGCACGTCGAAACTCGGTATTTTTAGCGTTTAGAAAAACCAGCTGGCCATTTTTGTCACGCTTCTCAGGAAAATGCGTCAACAACACTGCCTCATCAATAAATTGCCATGCCGATTCTAGAGTAGGGAGTTCAGTCGGACGTCGTAACAACTCCTGAATCTGACGATTAAACTCAACTAATTTACCAATCAAACACTGTTTCAACTGACGACGCTTCTCTGGACTGGATTTCATCGGTAAATCTTTGAGCGCCTGCTGATAGTCAGCTGGGTTGGTGAAAGCTTGTTTGAACTGCCGATGTTGCTGAGCAATTTGTTTGCGAAAATTATAAAAATCATCAATCAGATAGATCACTGTTTCATCATCCAGCACTACTTCATCGACCGCAAAATCCGCCTCTTCCCGAGCCTTGGCCTGATCGACCAGCTGATTTTGACGCAAAAAATCATCAATTTGCTGATTAGAGATGAATTTTGCCCGATCCGTCTCGAGACAATTCTTGATTTTTTGAGCTTCTACTCCCAACACTAAATCACCAGCGATTCGAATCGATAAATCTTCCAGTGTGAAGCGTTCGACTCCTTCCAACTGACCCTCCGAGATACGTCGCGTGGCGTTAATAGCCGTTTCAGCCATAGCTCGCTGAAGACGCGAAGTCGACGCATCTGATTCATAGCCTGGTAAATGTTCAAATTGCGGTTGGGGGAGCATATTTTGAGGTGTTTATGTTAATTAAGATATACTCTAATTGTATCATATTTATGCTTAAAAGTCAATGTTCACGCGGGTCAGGTGAGTTAAAAAAGTCCGCTTAAGCGGACTTACCAGGCCAGGGGACAATTCTCGCAAAATCATCGTGGCAATTTCTTAAAATTAAAAACTTACCTTCTTCGCCCTGCTGACAACCAATGTAGTCATCACCTACATAATAGATATATGATTGATATTGATCGCCTGGCAATAATTTCATAATTACTTCTTGTATTGCCGGATTCAGTTTAGTAAACGGACGACCAGGTACCTTGCATTCAATTTTCATTTTTCCCTCCTACTAAAAAACATCCCAAAAAAGAACCATTAATTCTTTAATTATACCATAAAAAATACTTTTTAGCAAAATAAGTGTAATATTCAGTTAAATTAGCACTCAACACTTGTAAGTGCTAATTATTTTGTATATAATGATAATACTTGAGTTCATAATTAGCTCAAGATTTAATGAGTTTTTTAAATAAAGGAGTAGGGAATGACACCAATTCGACCACTTGGCGATAAAATTGTCGCCATTAAACCTAATGCTAAACCTCAAACTGCCAGCGGGATTTATCTGCCAGACAGCGCCCAGGAAAAATCCGTTGCAGTCCGCGTAGTAGCAGTTGGACCAGAGGTCAAAGCCATCAAAAAAGACGATTTCATCGTCTATAAAGAATATACCACCACTGATTTAAAAATTAATAACCAAGAATATCTAATCCTCAAAGAAGAAGATGTCTTGGCGATTATGGAAGGAGAAAAATAATGGCTAAAAAGATTTTTTATGGACAAGAAGCTCGTGAGCGAGTACTGGCCGGAGCAGAGCAACTCTACGAAGCTGTGAAGGTCACTTTTGGACCAAAAGGTGGCAATGCCGTCATCGCTAAAGAATACGGCGGTCCAATTATCACGCACGACGGCGTAACTGTTGCGGAAAATATCGTGTTGCGCGATGACAAAGAAGAGTTTTTGGGACAAAAAGTCGGTGCTGAGTTAATCAAACAAGCCGCTTCGAAGCTCAACAAAAAAGCCGGTGATGGCACCACTACTGTCACGGTTTTAACTTATCATATTTTAAAAGAAGCTAATAAGTTAATCGCGGCTGGCTACAACCCACAGGAATTACGCGTTGGTATTGAAAAAGCTGGGGCTGAAATCGTCGCCAAACTAACCAAACAGGCTGAATCAATCGAAGGTAATAACGCTAAAGTTGCTGAAGTAGCCACGATTAGCGCTAGTAACCAAGAAATTGGCGACTTAATCGCTGAAGTTATTGCCAAAATCGGTAAAGACGGCGTGGTCACTGTTGAACCAGGACAGAGCCTGGCAATGGAGAGTGAGGTAGTTGAAGGTTACTCACTGGACAAGGGTTTTGCCAGTCCGTTCTTCGTGACTGATCCTGCTCGTCAAGAGGCGGTTTATACCAAGCCCGACATTTTAATCACTGATCAAAAAATTGCCTCAGTCCAAGAATTCGTGCCGTTTCTCGAAAAACTCGCCCAAGCCGGCAAAAAAGATTTAGTAATTATCGCTGATGAAGTTGAAGGCGAAGCGCTCAGTGTACTAGTTCTCAATAAGCTCAAAGGCGTCTTTAACACTGTCGTGATTAAAGCTCCAGCTTTTGGCGATAAACGCAAGGCTATCATGGAAGATTTAGCGATTTTGACTGGTGCAACCGTTGTTTCAAAAGAGCAGGGGTTAACTTTTGAGAACGTCGGTCTCGAAGTGCTTGGTTCAGCTCGCAAAGTAATTGTCACCAAAGACGATTCGACAATTATCGAAGGCGCTGGTAGCCAACAAGCTGTCAAGAACCGCATTAAAGAACTGATGATTTGGGCTGACAACACTCCGCACGCTTATGAAAAAGACCAGTTCAAAGCTCGCCAAGCCAGCCTCGAAGGTAAAGTCGCAGTGATTAAAGTTGGTGGTGCGACCGAAACCGAAATTGACGAGAAAAAATATCGTGTTGACGACGCTGTCGCCGCTACCAAAGCTGCACTAGCTGAAGGTATTGTCGCTGGCGGTGGCGTAACCTTAATTAACCTCACATCTCAGCTAAAAATTAGTGGTTCTGATGCCGAAAAAGCCGGTCGCCAAGTCTTACAAACTGCATTGAAACAACCGTTTATGCAAATTATGAAAAACGCTGGTCTGAATGCTGATGCTCTCCTGGCTAAAGTTGAAGATGCTAAGGACGGGCAGGGAATTAACGTCATGCAACCCGAAGCCGGTCTAGTCGATCTCAAACAAGCTGGCGTGGTTGACCCAGTACGTGTCACCAAGGAAGCAATTCTTAACTCAGTTTCTATCGCTGCTACCGCCATCACCATGGGCGCTCTAGTCGTCGAACTGCCAGAAGAAAAACCAGCCCCTGATATGTCTGGCATGGGTATGATGTAGGTTATTACAAAACTAAAACTACTCATCTACGTTAAAATCACTCGCTTAACCACAGCGGGTGATTTTATTTCATCAACTAAAAACAGAAGGCGGGTGGACCTTCTGTTTTTTTTCATTGAAATGAAAGCTTAATTAAACTTTGTGTTTGAAATAATCAGTTTCTTTAATCACATCAAGTAAGGCTTGAGCGCGACGAGCTTCGTTATGAATTTGGCGAGCCGCCTCGTACGCTCGAGGCAATAGTGATTCATCATCAGTTTCACGAATTAATAATAGTAGTACATCAAACGATTCTTCATCATTTAGTTCGACTTTATCAACAATCGGACGCAAATCACGCAAGGCTTTTTGGCGTAAATCGTCAAGTGAGTTACTATTTGACTCATTCATTATGTTCGCAGATGCTTCCATCGCCGGTGTAGTTGACGCTTCAGTAATCGGCGCTTCAATAACTGTAGACTCAGTAACTGATTCTTCTGTCTCAGCTACCGGCTCAACTGGCGTTTCAACCGTCGACGTAGCGTTTGTGGCATTTTCAGCATCGGCCACGCTAGCGGAAATTTGTTGGTTCATCGCTTCTAATTCTTGATCTAAATCAACCACTGGCTCGGTTTCCTCGGTTGTTCTCGGTGATGACTTCACGTTAGAAATCATTGGTGTCGCTTCAGCCGTCTGATTGTCCGTTGTTGGCACTTCAGCAGGTTGAAAATCCGCCATCACTGGCTCAGCCTGAGCCGACACTTCTTCTTCGACTTTTTCGAAAGCCACATCGGTTGTAGGTTCAGTCGTAGTTGTTTCCGCAGTCGTTTCTTCATTCATCGCGCGCTCTAAATCAGCCGCCAAATTATCATTATTGGCATTGACTTGGTTGTTAATATCAGCCAACACCTTCGCCAATTCTTGATCATCTTGCATCTGATCATCGTTCGGCGTCACGGCTTGATTCGCCGGCATAACAACTGATGGGTTATCATCAGTTGGAGCCTTAGGAGAAGTCTTAAAAATCATTATCCACCCTTTAAGTTTTAATTTATAATACCATACTGTATTATATTAGCATAATAATTATAAAAATAAAAGGATTTTATGCTTGACGACCTAAATCAATTAAACCAATTCGGCGTAGAAATCGCTTGGCGTCGCCTGCAGGCCATTTTCAAATCGGATTTTTTAGCCAATACGCCAGATTTTAGCGGGCTAAAAGTGGTTTTTTACGGGAAACAACCAAGCTTAGGTTTAAAAATTGGCTTGGAATGGGCAAGTGATCGTGATTTTCATTGGGAACAGAGTTCAGAATCAAAAATAATTATTGATGATGAAACTTATCCACTGCCCGAGGTGAGTGAACTTCGCGACTGGCATGATTTATTACTTGTGATGAAAATCGCTGGCGTTGATCTTTATGATACTTTACAGGAGTTAAAAACCATTATTAATCAACTCGCACCAAGCACACCAACCGTTGATAATCAAGCCAAACAGCTTGCACTTTATCTCGCCGGCAAGATCAGTCTCGTGTTTAGCCCGGAACAAACTCGGGGAGTGGGTGAGTTTTGGCGTCATTGCCTCGAGTCACAAGCGCATAATTTATGTTTTAATCAGACGATTACCGATCTTAATTTTGCTGGTTGGAGTTCGCATCCCGTCGAAAAACCATTTGGTGTGCTCGATTTAATCCCAACTGAGCTTGACCAGGCGACTGATATGGCTTTTGCGCGCAAAAATCGCCAACTCTCGGGCAAAATGCCCGCTTCACGCCAATTACGACTTCACACCAACAATCCGACCAATCAGCTCCTCGAGATGATGCTCTTAGCCGAAGCTACTAGTTTTTATCTAGCATGCCTCAATAAGCAATCACTCAAAACCCCAAATTAACAAAACTTGCGATTTAGCGGGTTTTTTGGTAAAATAAGTAAGTTATTTAACAAAAAGTGGAGAGGTGGCCGAGTGGTTGAAGGCACCGGTCTTGGACGTAGTGTTGCTCTTAAAGCAACCAAACGGGCGACAAGACTGGTCAAGTCTTGTCCAGCCGGTTTTCCGCAGAAATGATATTTTTTGTTAATAATGAGCGAGATGGAGAGGTGGCCGAGTGGTTGAAGGCACCGGTCTTGAAAACCGGCATGCGGCAACGTATCGTGGGTTCGAATCCCACCCTCTCCGCCAAATAAAGATCCGACCAACTGGTCGGCTTTTTATTTGTTTAACAAAAAAGAGGCAAGCCACCGCCTCATCTAAGCATGCACCAGCGCCAAACAAGCTACCTGCTTAGCGCCAGCTTGTTTAAGCACCCACCGAGCTTGTTTGAGCGTTGAGCCAGTAGTGGTAATATCGTCAATCACCACATATTTCAGCTTCGGGTCAACCGTCGTCAAACATAGTAAATTATCCTTGACGTTAGTTTGGCGGGCGTGAGCATCGAGTTCTTTTTGCGCCACTGAGGAGCGATTCACGAGCAGGTGCTGAGTCGTGAAACCGAGTTTCGCCAGCTCCTCAGTGATCAATTCAATATGACCAAATCCACGCTGAGCACGACTTTTGCGCATAGTTGGCGCCGGCACGATCACTAAGTTTCGCTCTTGTGGCAGATAGTGGGCAATAATTTGCGCCAATACTCGCCCGTAAGCCCGTCGAGAATGCAGTTTATAATCGTAAATCATTTCCTTTAATACCGACTGGCTATCATCAACGAAAAATACCTGGCCACTAGCTTGGAGTTGTGAGAAGTTAAATCGACCCGGATTTTGTTGTTTCAAAATGTAATCTTTACAACAATCACATAAAATTGGGCCAGTTTTTTGGCATAAATAACAGTGGTGGGGAGCGATAAAAGCGAGTAGGTCGTCAAGCATTGTAATTTTTACATTTTAAGCATAACTTTTATTGATTATATCACAAAAAAGATGTATAATATAGCTAATACTTAAAAAATATAACGGAGGTTATAGGAATGCAAAAAAATGATGATTTGTTGCTGGATGATGAGTTAACAGCAGCTTTTCTAGGTGAAGACCTAGGAACACCGGCTCCAATTGAGCCAGAACCAACCATGACTGAATCAGCTCAACCCGAAGAAGAGTGGGCGTCAGACGAAGAAGATTTTCCTGGACAACTAGCAGTTGATATGTACGAAACTGACGAGAAGCTAATCGTCAAAGCTCGCACCGCTGGCGTTGACAAAAAAGATCTTGACGTTAGTATCTCAGATAACTTACTAACCATCAGTGGTACTTTATCAAGTGGCGGTGAAGCCGAAGTAATCAAGTTCCACTTACAAGAATGCTATTGGGGTGACTTTACCCGTACTGTGGCTCTACCAGTGCCAGTTCATGAAGACAAGGTCGAAGCGATGCTCAAAGAGGGCGTTCTAACGATTTCATTCACTAAAGTCGAACAGAAGAAAACTACTCGCGTTGCGATTATGTAATCACTCCCCAAAAACTCCTCAGTGCAAACATGAGGAGTTTTTATATTGATTAATAATTCTGACTTTTTATTAGCACAAATAAAAATCCCCGAGCCAGGCTAGGGGATTTATTGAGATTATCAAATCTATTTATTTAGAAAGAAAAGTATTAGTGACGAAGTTGACAATTGCATAAGCCAAAATTGATACAATCAAACCAACGATAGCATACAGAATAGTGTTTTTAGCACTAGTCACTTTACCAGAATCACCAGCTGAAGTAGTGTACTGAATACCACCGTAGATAATCATAATCACACTGACTACACCGACAAAGAATAGTAAAAAGTTAATCACCTGGGTAAAAATACCACCGTCACCAAATAATTCTTTAGGTTGAGTAGTGCTTTCGCCAGCACAACCAACGCCACCTTGCAAACCGCCTTTGCCATCACAAGCAGCATAAGCTGGTTGCAACATTGCACCCGCAAAACCAAGCATCATCAGCGCAGTAGCGGCAAATAATTGTAATTTTTTCTTCATTGAAATTCCTTTACTTTTTAGTTGTTTTTTAATCTGTTTAAATCATACCATATTCATTACGAAATGTAAAATGTTTTCAGGCTTAATTCTTGGGGGTTTGAGAAGAGCCTCCGCCGGTATTACCACTACCTGAATTGTTACCTGAACCGGAATTACCACTTGAACCACTATTATTTTGACTATTTCCGCTATTGTTGGTATTAGAAGTATTACTATTACCACCACCTCCACCACTATTAAAGGTCGAGACTACGAAGTTGACAATTGCATAAGCGAAAATTGCCACAATTAGACCAATCACCGCATAGACAATTGTATTTTTCGCAGTAGCTACCTTACTAGAATCACCAGCTGAAGTAGTATATTGGATACCTGCCCAGATAATCATAATCACTGCTACCACACCGATGAAGAAGAGCAGGGCATTGATAATAGTTTTGATAACATCATTAGCACTGGCTGTTTGTTTACCTCCAACTTGCTCCAGACCCTTGTTAATTTCATCACCAAAACCATTAGCCATCGCCGGTTGCGCGACCGCACTCACCAATCCCATCACTGAGAATAGTGCAATAAGTCCAATTAATATTTTTTGCTTCATTTTATTCCTTTCTTCTTTTATTTAAAGGTATTCACCACAAAAGCGACAATTGCGCCGGCCATAATCGTCACCACCAAGCCAATAATAGCATATAAAATCGTTCGTTTAGCCAACATCACCTTATCAGATGCTCCAGCGGAGGTGACATATGTCCAGCCAGCCCAGATAATAACGATCACGGCGATTACACCCAGAAAACCAACTACGAATTTGACAATATCAGTGATGGTTTGCGCTAATGGCTTTTGTTCACCTTTACAGATCGCTGCGTCTTTATTATATTTGCAAGCATCGCCTAGCGGGTTAACTGACGAAGAGGTACCATTACCAGATCCGCTTCCGTTATTATTATCTTTTGATTGGTCTGATGAAGTATCATTGCTTGAGCTGGAATTATCTTCTTCAGCATGCACCTGATGCCAGCTTATCGAAGCAGTTAAAACACTACCAACACCAATCACCAACACGACTGATGCTAAAATTTGACTAATTTTCTTCAACATTATTTCAACACTCCCGATACAAGATTAACAATTGCGAATGAAAAGAGAATAATTAACAAACCAATGACCGTATAGACGATAGTATTACGAGCTTGCTTAGCTTTCTCAGGACTACCAGCTGAGGTGATGTAGCGAAAACCAGCAATCACAATTATTACTACAGCAATCACACCAGCCCAGAAAAACACTCGATTTAAACCAATATTTAAACTTGGTGCACCAACTGGCGGGGGATCGATTTTAACCTTACTGGCTATTTCGGATAAATTAATAATTAAATGTTTCATATCGTCTCCTTATTTCACGAAAAATCCCATCACTAGACTCACGATACCAACTGACGAAGCGGCAATCACTAGACCTATAATCGCGTTGGTGATGGTTTTTTTAGCAGCGACAACCTGTCCAGAATCACCTTGAGCTAGCATATATTTGAAACCACCAACAATAATGAATCCAACAGTCACCACACCAGCAATCCGCGCCACCATATCAGTAATATTTAAGGCGATAATTACGATAAAGCGTTGAATACCATTAGCGTCACCAGCACTACCTTCTGGCCAAACCACTTCACAATTGCCATCAACTAAATTACGATACCAAGTCGGAATACCTAGAAAATCCGAAGTAGTTTTACATGATGACTTACCGTCATCCGCCGAAGCCGGCTGAATGAAAGTCAAACTACCAAACACCATCAGCCCTAAAATTAATACGAATTGAGTGAATTTTTTCATTAGAAGATACCTCCTGGGACTAAGAAGTTAAGAATTACTGTCATAAAGACATAGAGCAAAATACCAATGACGGTGTTGGTAATCATGGTTTTAGCGAGTTTGACTCGATCTTCACGATCACCAGCCGTGCCATAAATCACACCAGCAATCATAATCACCACTACAGCCAACACACCAATCACGCCATACAACACCTTTACAGCTTGTTGCAAGAGGTTGATAATTGGATTTTCGTCACTACCCGGATCGCACTTAATAATACTAGTGTCTGTACCACAGCCATTATTACCTTTAGAGCCAGTTGAAGAGTTCGCCTTCTTCTCTTCAGATGAATTATTATCAGCATTAGAGTTATTTTGATTTTGTTGATTGCCTGGAGCTTTTTTTGCTGGAGTAGTTGTTTTATTAGTGCCCGATTCAGACGCTTTGTTGTCTTTTTGTGGTGCTGCACTTACTAAATTAGAGACAACCAAGCTACCACAACTAGCCACAGCCAGTATAGCGAATAGTAATAAAGATTTTTTATGCTTCATAATTACCATAAATAATATAATATTAAAAACTTTTTGGCAAGTCATTCCACACATTTATGCTTATGATTTTTCTAAAAGCATAAAAAGCATTATAACAGTTGATTTTTTTTAATGTTTGTGGTATAATCGCGAAATGATGTGGGAGAAATATAAGATAAGGTTTTTGTGGTGGGCACAGATATCCGCAAAAGCGGTCTTATTCAGTATTGTCTCCGTCTTGTTAAGCCTATCATTCCTGATGACGCCAGCTTCTGCTCAAGATAACTTCAGTTGGAAAGGTGAGGATATTGTTTATAATAACCGCACTTTTTCTAAACAAACTGTTCAAGATAACTCCGGTAAAACCTTTTATGTCAGCAAAGAAGGGGATAAGGCGCACGTCTTAGTGTTTAATGGTGATGCCAAACAAGCTAAAAACGCAAGTTATTCAGTCTATGATGTCCAAGATAATCATTACAGCAACCCACAAAACCAGCAAACCGTCAGCCTCAATAGTACCGATGGTAGTAACGGTCAATCAACCGACAGCCAAAACTCCTGTCAAATCGACGGCATCGGCTGGATTGTATGTCCGATGATGAAAGCTATTTCTAAAGAAATGGACAAAATGAAAGACATCATCGATAAATATATGACCGTTAAACGCATTAGTACCGATAAAAACTCCACGCTGATGCAATCATGGGTGATCATGCGAAATATCGCTAATATTTTGTTTATTATTACGTTTTTAATCATGATTATTTCGTATATCACGAGCTATGGCGTCACCAACTACAGTATTAAGAAAACTCTGCCACGCCTGATTGTCGGCACGATTTTAGTTAACTTTTCGTTTTATATCTGTGTGATTGCTATTGATTTGACTAATATTTTTGGTGGCTCGATTGCTGATTTGTTCCGCAGTATTCAGACTCAAGCTCTCAACGGTGGGCACAATGCGCAAATCTCGTGGTATGAAATGACCACCCAAGCGCTAGCCGGTGGGGCAATCGCTGTCTCTGGTGCGATGGCGGCTAGTTTTGCGTTTGGTGGACTACCAGGTATTCTGTTAACGCTCTTCGCAGCGATTGTTGGTGCAGCAATCACTCTGATTGTAACGGTGATTATCTTGGCCGGACGTCAGGCACTGATTCTAACTTTGATTATTATCTCACCACTAGCATTTGTTGCTAATCTAATGCCTAATACCGAGATTTATTTCCGTAAATGGTTAGAATTACTGAAGAAACTGCTGTTTATTTTCCCAATTTTTTCAGTGATTTATGGCGGAGCTCAACTAGCTGGCTGGATTATTATTAAAGAAGCCAGCGACGCAATTATCCTATTACTCGGTATGATTGTTCAAATTATTCCATTCCTAATTCTGCCAAAATTAGTCAAAGACAGCAACACTCTACTCAGTCAGCTCGGTGATGGTCTAAATAAGACGATATTCGATCCGATTCGCCGAACCAGCACTGGCTACTTCGACCGCAAAAAAGCCGAAAACCGTGCTCAATATCTCGCTGAACAAACCCGTACTTGGGAAGTACCACGCAGATTATCTCAAGCGCTAGATAAGAACAAACGCCTAGTTGAAGAACGCACAGCAGCCTTCCAAAAGAAAGCAGAAGCTCGTTATATTAAGACTAAAAATTTTTATACCAAAATAGATACACAACAACAAGACCGTGCTTTAAATCTCTACGAATCTACTCGCATTCTTGAAGAACAAGCCAATGCCGAACTTGAAAACGCTAAACTTGACACTAAAATTACTAACAAAAACTTGGTAGCTAGAATGTTTCAATCAATCCAAGAAAAAAACGATATTAATGAAGGTTTGAAAGAGTATTCCAAATTAGAACAAGACTTAGCGAAGGCTGCCTTATTAAGTCGCATCAAGCAAAGTGAGGAGACAATGGCAACTGGAGCTCAGGCTATGAACTATAACCAGATGATTCAGAAAAAACTTGACCT
>CAMUQR010000011.1 GCA_947097085.1 uncultured Candidatus Saccharibacteria bacterium
GAACAAATCTACCGCCCCGACCACCATCAAAGCCAGCACAATATTTAACATAATATATATCGCCCCACTGATTAAATTAGTGGTTTTCGGCCTTGGTCGTAATCGTCGCTTAGGCGACTTCTCAGACTCTGATTGAGTTTGTATTTTAGCTAGTTTATTCTTCTTCATTGTTTATCACACGCTTTTGTATTGTAATCGCTAGTTGCACACCTTCCGGTTACATAATTTATTATAATTTTATGAGAAAATTACACTTCTCCTTCCCTGTTATAGCGTTCATTATACCATACTTAAACAATTATGGTTATTTAATAACTGTTTCCGGACCAATAACAATCACAAAATCAGCTGATTCGTTGCTATATTTAGATTGTTGCGCTACATCAGTAGTGAGACTGAAAGTTTTTTGGAGATATTCATATGATTTTGGCTTTTCAATACCCGCTTTTTGGAATACCAGACCGCCACCTTTTAGCTCACCGCTTGCATTACCCACTCGAACAATCCCAAAACCCTGCTCTTCTAATTGATCAGCTAGTTTTTGGGCTAGACCAGATTTACCACTGCCATTAAGGACTGTAACTGTTGGTTTTTCTTTCATAAATGGTTGTTGACTAATATGTTGTTTAATAAATTTATGAATAGCACCGTATTGCTCAACGCCAGCTTGCGGCATAATTACCGATTGACCATTAATATTGCCACTACGCACTACTTCAATTAGACTAACTGACTCGATAGCGTTTGATTCAAACTGATTGGCAATTTCTTTCATCGTCATCATCATCGAGCGAATTTCTTTAGCATTGAGATTGGTTCGGAGATAATCACCCAGAGTCTCTAAAATACCCGTCATTTTTTCCACATTACTCGTCACGCCATTGTCAGTCATTTTTTTAGCCAGAGCAATTAACACTTTACGCTGATTATTTTCTCGATCAAAGTTCGAGTTCGGCAAACCATATCCACCCTGAGCATTACGCGCCCGCATCAAGGCTAACGCTCGCTGTCCATCCATCAGTCCAGTTGGGCCGTTTTTGTATTTGACAAGTGTACATTTATAATTACATTGCCAGTCGAAGTTCGGATCATAAATCCCCCGTGGATCTGGACTTTCAATCATTACTTCGACACCGCCTACTGCGTCTACTAATTTCACTACGGCTTGGAACTGAATATGAGCATAATATTGAATATCCAGGCCAATCACTTGTGAAATCTTACGCACTAGCGCCTCAGCACCAGCCTTTTGATCCTTACCATTGTCAGAACCGCACTGATAAACAGTGTTGATTTTGGCATAATTACCAACGAAACAGGTTTTTTCGTGCTTAATCCATAAATCACGTGGAATGCTAATCATCGACGCTTGCTTAGTGTTATTATCATAGCTCACCACCATCAATGAGTCGGTTAATAGCGGTCCGCCGTGTTGGCTATTGAGGTCGTTACTTTCTGTACCAAATAGCAAGAAAGTAGTCCGGCCGTTTTGATCTTGTTTTAACGGTTCTTTTTTCAGAATGTCGATAATATTGCCACCGCCGATAACATTTGCCGCCTTCATCAAACGAGAAATATAGCGATAACCAAAAAACCCAATCACGATTAAAATCGTTAAAATGATTAATTTAATGATTAACCGTTTTTTAGATTTTTTAGGCTTAGCGGGTTTTGATTTTTTACCATCAGGTACATCAAAAAAATCATCGAGTTGTTTCTCGGGCGTGCGTTTAGTCGGCAAGAACGATTTGCGTTTTGGCGCCGATACCGTCGAATTAGTTTTTGTACTACCCACCAAACTTGAGCGCTCAGACATTACAGAGTGCTTTTGGCGACTAACTTCACGATTGGCAAGTTGTGCTACCGCCCGCTGAATTGGCCGTGAAGCGACAGGCTTCGAAGCACTTAACGCTGTCTTTTTGCCAGCCACTAGCGGTTTGTAATAACTAACGCCATTAGTCACCTTTTTAGAAGCAAGCGACTGCGATTGTCGCGTTTTAAAACCATCAATAGAACCAAATTTCTTATTCATAACCAGTATTTATCATACCGATAATGACCTAAATATTCAACCTTTAAAATTATTATTTATTCTAGTATAATAGTTATGTTATGACCCAAATCAGTATCAATCGCAAAAATCGAGCTCGAGACATTGCTAATATTATTTTCTTTGTCGCCTCTGTTATTTGTGGTACTTTATTGATTAATGCTTTTGTCTTCCGTAGCTATAGCATTGTTGGTCGCAGTATGGAAAATACTCTATTTCAGAACGATCGAGTGATCGTTAATCGCCTACCAGTGACTTGGGCTCAGATTAAAAATACTCCTTATATCCCGAAGCGCGGTGAAATTATTGTTTTTGAAAATCCTCAGCATGCTTCACGCCAGCAGGATCGCTATCTGATTAAGCGTGTGGTTGGCTTACCCGGCGATCGCGTAACCATTAAAAATAACAAAATTACCGTTGTCAATAAAGAACACCCTGATGGTTTTGACCCCAATAAAGACCTTAAAGATCCGATGAGCACCGAAATCTCTGGAGAAGTTGATAACGTAGAAGTTCAAGATAGTCATTTGTTCGTAATTGGCGACCACCGCGAAGGTAGCCACTCCTACGACTCACGCAATGGACTCGGTCAAGTGCCTTTTCATACCGTCGTCGGTCCAGTCAGCATGCGCCTCTTCCCACTCACTAACTTCCGATGGTTTTAGTTTATTCTTAAAAACTCCAGTCTAGATTTGACTGGAGTTTTATTTTTTCGCTGATTGATTTAACTATTGTTGTGCTAGCACCTGACTGAGGCGATCAAACTCAGCTTGGTTCTTAAACTTAATTTCAATTGTACCTGAACCATTGGCTTTAGCTTTGACTTGAACTTTTGCATCGAGACGCTGAGACATAGCCTGTGACATTTCATCGGTATGCAAAACTTTAGAGATTTTCTTGTCTTTAAGAGCTTCAACTTGAGCTTGTTTATCAGTTTGAGCCTTATAATTAGCCGTCACCCGCTCTACTCGACGAGCTGACCAATTTTGCTTGATAATTTGTGGCAACAACTGTAGCACTACCGCATGATCCATACCAATCAGTGGTTTGGCTTGACCTTCAGTTAGTTCACCTTGACTTAAAGCCTCGATTGCTTCCGCTGGCAAGGTCAACAGACGCATCGTATTACTGATCGCCCCAACTGTTTTACCACTGACACGCTCACTAATTTGCTTGAGTGTCATATTAAATTGTTCGCGCAACTTCAAATAAGCCGTTGCCACTTCAATCACGTTCAAGTCTTCACGCTGAACGTTCTCGATTAGTGATAATTCCAGACGATTTTGAGCGCTTAGAGTACGAATCAAGGCTGGAATCTTCTTTAGACCGGCAATTTTACTTGCTCGATAGCGCCTTTCACCCGCCACAATGCGATATTTATCACCTTTTTTAATGACGACAATTGGTTGTAACACGCCATGAGCTTTGATCGATTGCGCTAAGGCCTGCATCGCTTCTTCTTCAAACGCTTTACGCGGTTGTTCAGCATCAGCCTCGATTTTATCGAGCGCAATTTCCCGCAAATTACTGAGTCTGGCGTCCTGCTCGCTAGTTGGATCAAACGCCTCATCAAACAACTCAGTTGGTAATAGCGATTCAAACCCCCGTCCCAGAGCCGATTTGGTTGATTTTTTGGGCGATTTAGCATTATTTAACACGATTTAGTACCTCCTTTGCGAGAGCTTTGTAACTTTTTGCACCTTTTGAAAAACGATCATACACTCCGATTGGCACGCCATGGCTTGGCGCCTCAGCTAAGCGAATATTACGTGGAATAACTGTTTTAAACACTTTGGAATTGAAATATTTCTTAATCTCAGTAATCACCTGTGCTGATAATACAGTACGAGAATCAACCATTGTCGGTAACACCCCGAGAATCTCAAGACTGGGATTCATGCCACTTTTGATAATTTTCATAGTTTCTAGTAGCTGACCGAGACCCTCAAGTGCATAAAACTCAGTTTGAACCGGCATAATCATATAATCAGCGGCGATCAAACCATTCACCGTCAACAAACTCAAGCTAGGTGGACAATCGATGATAATAAAATCATATTGGTTGCGAATTTCGTTAATAGCAGTTTTTAAGCGACGGAATTTGTTATTGGTTTTAGCTAAATCAACTTCGGTATTAGCCAGTGTCGAAAGAGTTGGCGCAACAGACAAGCCTTCATAATCAGTCTGCTGAATCACCGTGCTAATCGGCGTATCACCAATAATCACATCACTCATCGATGCGCCCAATTCTTGTTTATTCACTCCTAAACCACTCGAGGCGTTACCCTGCGGATCGAAGTCAATCAATAACACTTCGCGCTTTAATTTTGATAAATAATAAGCTAAGTTAATCGAGGTCGTCGTCTTACCGACACCACCTTTCTGATTCGTAATCGCAATTACTACCGCTTCCCGTTCCATAGCTAATATTTTACCACAAAGCAGAAGCTTTTTAAAACTTTTTACCAATAAAAAACCGCCCGGCGCATTGATGCTTTGCCGAGCGATTTTTATCTTTTATTTAATTGATTTAATGGTGATTTGTGAGTATTTTTGGCGATGTCCGATTTCTTTATGGACGCGTTTTTTAGCTTTGTAGCGAATAACACGCAATTTGTCGCCTTTTTGCATTTCTGGATCAACCACAGCCTTTACTTTCACACCTTTTACGACTGGTTGACCCACAGCGGTCTTATCACCGTCAATCGTAAGAAGCGCATCAAGTTCGAGCTCTTTGGTACCTTCAGGGAGGAGATCCACCCAGAGGGTCTCACCTTCAGCGACGATATATTGTTTGCCACTGACCTTGATAACTGCTTTCTTCATTACTATTTCCTTTATTAAAAATATCAGACTATATTATATCAAACTTTTATGAGGTTGACAAGAGCTCAACTAACCGTTATAACCTTCGACTACTACACGATTAGCATGCACCCAGCCTTCGACTGTGCCCCCATCAAGGTAAACACCCTCAGCCGGAACCACTTTCAGCGCCTGACCGCTACTGACATAATCATTCAGAGGCACTGTAATGTAATATTCACCCTGAATATCATCACGCTCAGCATAAGCTTTAATCATCGCCACAGCCTGCGCACTCAAGACGTATTTACTGATATTAATTAAATTGCTTGGTGCATCTTCAGGTGCTGGCTTTTCAACAATTTGTTTAAAATTATGCTCAGCATCCAACTCAATCACGCCATAACGTGATACTTCATCAGGCGCCACTTGCGCACCCAACAGCGCGCTACCCTCACCCGCTTGTTCCACTAGGCGCGCTACATCGCTAGAGCCATCACGATTATAAATAAAATCATCACCCATCAGCACCAAAACTGATTCATCACCAATTTCTTGAGCGACCAGATAGACTGGAATCGCCGTGCCATATTTACCATTCGGATCTTGTTCAATAAAGTGAAAATTAATACCAGCCGGCGGTGTTACCAACTCCAAATATTTTTCTTTACCGTTAGCCTTGAGATATTCTTCGAGCTTGGGATTATTTGAATAAAAACTTTTGACTTGAGTTGAGCCTTCCGACACCACAAAATAAATATCAGTAATGCCGGCCTTGATGCAGTCTTCCACTACATAATCAATAATCGGTCTATTACCGACAGGCAACATACATTTTTCAATTGTTTTGGTAATTGGCAGACGCCGTGTTCCCCAACCAGCCACAGGGATAATTGCTTTTGTAATCTTATTCATACGGTTATTGTATCATATTCGAATTCAAGACGACTAGTCAGGCCCCTCGACCTTCATTTTAAATCCCACCTCCTAAGGGGTGGGATTTAAAGTTATTAGCTACAAGTTATTATTTCTTCTTGGTATCATCTTGTGGCACAACGAGTGGTGTCGTTTTGTCATCGATTTTCATTTCAATCGTACCGTTGCTGATAACTCGCTTTTTGATTTCCTGCTGAGATTTATACCAGTAGATAATCGAGGCGGTAATTAACAGCAGACCAATCATGCTAATCGCAATTTCAGCTGGACCAGTGCTTGGCAACTCACCTGGGCGATTTGGAGTTGGTTGATTTGGCGTTGGTTTTTCTGGCGTACAACCAGTTTTGATTACTACCACATCAGCCATATCTTCGAGGTTGCCATTCGGCGTGTAGACCACGGCACGGTTACGGAAGATGTTTTTACCACAGATGGTTAGTTGATCGTTGGTTGGAGTTTGGAAGGTATAGAACAAACCGGCGTTTGATTTTGGCATGTAATTACCGAAGTTCAGACCCGTACCGTTAAACAGATTATCGGCGTTAGTTAAGGCTAAACCATTTGGATTAGACGCGTTGTAGATTTTTAAAGTTCCAGCTTGGTAGGTCATACCTTTTGCCATGAAGTCTTTAGCAATCACATTGGCTTGGGCGGTATCACCCTTGTTTTCGTAATACAGTTTGTATTCAACTTTGTCACCAGGATTGACGGTGATGTTTTTTGACCAAGTTGTATCACCAACTTTACGCACTTGTTTGGCAATAGTAAAGTTCGGGCTTTTAGCGACTTTCGCTTTAACTTTGAACAGCAAGTGACCAGCATACTGCGCACAACCTTGCAACCGACCATTGATGCTGTCGTAACCGATTTGGGCACCACCAGTCGTGACTACCGAGTCATTGATTGCCACGCCATTAGTAAAGTGATTGTTATAGTATCGCGCTGAACCAGCTACGTAAGAAATGTTGAACAATTTGTCACTTTGGAAAACTGCATCATCCCAAACACGTTGTGGTTTTGCGTTATTGGCACTAATCGCACCGTCAATTTGCACTCGTTTGGCTGCTCCGCCTGGAATATTAGCAAAGACTCGCGTATTTTCGGCAAATAGATTCAAGTTAGCGGCGGCGTTATTGTGAACGTAGATACGTACATAGTATTCTTGGTCACTAACGACATTAATTAGGTTAGTCCAAGTATCTCTGGCTCCGTCTGAGACTGGCTTAATTGTCACGAAATTACGCTCATCACCATAATATTTATTGTTAGTGATTGAGTTAAAGGTGACATAGTCAGCTGGTTTTTCGCCGGTAAAGGTTGGGCGTTCCGGACCGTAGGCCAGTACCGACCCACCCAGGGCGGTGGCCACAGTCAGCGCCAAGACGCTAACTGTGAAGCCAAGTTTTGTAATGTTTGTGTTTTGTTTCATGTTATCCTTTCTCTGTTTGTTTTTGTGTTACCTATCGTTAAGGCATTTCGACCTTACCTTGGTTGGCATCTACTTCGACTTTATAGTTACCATCGGCATCTTTGGAGATTTTCATGTCATCTTCAGAGAAACCTTGATCTCGCAATTCATCCATTTTGTCAAAGATTGTAGTGTCGGTTACCTTATCTTCTGGTTTGACTAACTCAATGGTTCGATTCACACCCTCTTGTGCTTCACCAGCTTGTTTTTGAACATCTTCGTAGTTTTGATTGACAGCTGTGTTGGCGCTGGAGTTTTCACTTGTGATGATGTTGTCTGATTCTTTATTCAGTTGTTCATTCGTTTTGTTAATTTGCGCTTGCTCGTTCTGAAGGTTTTGCTTAGCTTGGGCTTCAGTGGCTTGGTCAACGGCTTTTTGGCCAGCTCGTTGTTCAGCGATTTGCTCGTCGATAGTTTCTTTTGTGCTTCGAACCTCGTCTTTGAGTTCACCAGCTCCTTGGAGGTTTTTACCACTTGCTTTACCATCACTATTTACGGCGTCGTTCGCATCTGGTAATTTGTCAAAATCTTTTGCTTCAAGCTCTGGAGGGGTTTGCGGTGGTTTATTCGGTGTATTCGGAGGGGTTTGTGGTGGGCGATTTGGCGTGCCCGGAGGAGTTTGCGGTGGCTTATTCGGTGTGTTCGGAGGGGTTGGTGTATTTGGTGGGGTTGGTGTCCCTGGGGGAGTTGGCTTACCTGGTGTAGGATCTGGAGTGTCACCCTTCTTTGGCGTTGGATCTGGGGTATCTTCCGTCGTCTTCTCTGGTTTTGGGTCTCTTGATATTGATGACCCTTCAGGCTCGTCATCGCCTGGAATCGGAATCAATGTAGTATCAATATCAATTTTATAAATTAAGACGTTGGCACAATGTTCCATAATGACCAAACGGACACCGGTAGGCATTTTAAAGACTATCGCATCACCTTCACTACTGGTTTGACCCATACCCATTTCATAACGCATGTTGTCGCGGTTCATATATTTATAAACATTCATTTGACCAGCTTCGACATGCATTGTCTCGAGAGATGTATCTTCAAGTGCAGCTATAAAACGATCATAGTTCGCACCCATTAACTGAGGATTGCTCTTCATTTGCTCAACTGCTTGGTTAATTTCGTCATTTGAGACCGCATCAACCATATTGCCGTTCATATCAATATATTGCAATTTAAAGTTTGGTAAATCACCCTTCTCGAAGCTAGCAATTAATTCTGGTGAGTAGTAACCAGCTTTTTTAACAAACTCTGCTTTTTGATCTAATGTTTCACCCTGAATTGGTGCAAAAATGCCATAATTACCAGTACGGTGCTCGTTAATCTGTTTTTCAAGCTCAGCACTAAATTCAATCGAGTCGCCTGGTTTGTGCTTACGATATTCAGCACTGACCAAGAATTCATCGTAACTATTAATCTTCTCGGCTTTCTCAACTTCCTCTACTTCTGACTCTTTATCGTTATTTTCAAGCGCATCAGCTTGATATTCAACTTTTGTCTGGTTGTTTAATGGCACATTTTCTGTTTGATTGTTAGCTTTAAATGCTGAACCGATACCAATCGTTAGTAAAGTCGCAGCAATTAAACCAGCAATTTTTTTCATGAATGGTGATTTTCTGATGCGCTCCAATAAGCTGGCTCTTTCAGCTGATGACGTATTAGGATTATTTATACGATTTAGATTATCGTCCAATTCATCTTCAGATAGGTTATTCGGATTCTCCATTCTGTTCATGGATTCCTCAAGTTTGCGTGTTGCAGTCTCTTTTTGGGCTTCATAATCGGCATCAGTATCAGCAATTAAATCTTCGTCTTCCACTTGCTCAGCGTCGATGTCAATATCTAACACTTCTTCTTGCACTTCTGGCTGAGCTTCGGCCTGTGATGCAGTTTCACTAGTATCGTTTAGAGTTGTAGCAGTCTCAGACATGTCAGTTGCATCAATAATTTCATTAATAATTCGATCAGTAAACACTTGATCGTCTTTTTGACTCATGTCAAGCAGTTGTTTATTCAGGTAGTCTTCTTTTTTACGCAAGTTCTTTTTCATAGCTTGGTATTGAGGATTAGCATTAATAAAATCGTCTAAACTAGCTGTTAAACCATGTTTAACAGCCTCTTGGTATTTAGCATGCAGGCCGTTGACATATTGTTCTTGGGAAGCGCGCAATTTACTAATCCGTTTCGCATGATTCATTAAATGTACCACACGATCATCAGCTAGGCGTTCTAAGTGCTTTTCTTCAGCTAATCGCTCCTCTTCTAGACGTTTTTGTTCAGCTATTCGTTGCTCTTCAGCTTCGCGTTCTTGTTGCACTTGATAGTCAGCCGCTGCTTGCTCTTGATCTAACATGTCTAAAGCTCGTGGCGCTTGACGCTCAGACATCTTACGCAAGTGCTCTTCATAAGCCATACCTTCTTCTAGGCGCTGTCTAGCTTCATCTGAAAAATCAGTCACACCAGCTGTTTTACCATAAACAGCTTCCTCAAATTTTTCATTTTGTTGTTTGATTTTGTTTGCCTCGAAGTTATCGAATCGTTCGCGAGCGGTTGGCATTCTTTCCATAAGACTTCCTTTTTTGTTAATTTTTATTTTTTATTAATGCTTTGGTTTATATTATGTCAAAAGAAACAGCGCTTGTCTAGCCATAAAACGTTTTTGTTCTTCACTCAATGAATATTCTAATTTTTCCTGAGAGGTCTCAGTATCGATATCTTCAATGGTGTTGCGTGGGATGTTAAATTGATCCACTGACATGTTTTAAATCCTATTTTTGTTTGTTTTTATTGTAGTTATACTTTCAGTGTAGCATAATCCTTATGTTTTGTCAAGATGTTTTATTGTCCGAATCAAAAAAGCACCGATTTCTCAGTGCTTTTTTCATTAGCGATCATAGTAGCTAACTTGATCAATCAATGGTAACGGACGCCCACGCCACATCTGTTGCATTTGGCCCGCATCAGAAATCGCCATGAGCGTTGGATATTCGACAATACCATACGCCCGGCAGAAGCTCTCACCATCACGCGATTCAGGATCGATTTCTTCAATGACCTTACCAGTAAACCGCTGATAATCCCGTAAGTAATCACGAACTTCCCGAGCGTGATCAGAAGCTTGTTTATATACCACCACTACACGCATAGTTAAATCCTAGCGACGATCTTTACGCCCACGCAAAAATGGTGGAGTATCCAGTTCATCTTCGGATAAGTCCCACACGCTACCTTCGTTGGTCTTATCCTGAAACTCTTGGTGCGCTTCCTGTTCTGGCGGTTGATTGCCTAATTCTAAATCAATTGATTTGGCCATGTCTTCATCAAACTCTGGCGTTTCGTCAACTGGTTTTTCTACTTCTGGCTCAGGCACTTTATCTTCTTCTGGATTCGAATAAACCGAATCAAAGCCTGTCGCCACCACAGTAACTGTAATTTCGTCTTCTAATTCTGGTTTGAGCGTTGCACCAAAGATAATATTAGCATCTGGTGAAACCGCCGCGGTAATCAATTCAGCCGCATCCTGCACTTCGCTCATGCTCATGTCATAGCCACCAGTGATATTAAACAGTACTCCGCGCGCACCATCAATCGATACCTCGATAAGTGGCGACTCGATAGCTTGCTTCGCAGCTTCGACGGCACGGTTTTCACCACTCGCCCGACCGATGCCCATCAAAGCTGAACCAGCATTACTCATAATCGCCTTAACGTCAGCAAAGTCCAAGTTAATCAGACCATGTTCCGTAATTAAATCTGAAATCCCCTGCACACCCTGACGTAAGACGTCATCAGCGATTTTAAAGGTTTCAAGTAGCGGTGTCCGACGATCAATCGTCTGCAATAAACGATCATTCGGAATGGTAATCAAAGTATCAACTTGGCGACGTAATTGATCAATTGCCCAGTCGGCATTGGTTTTGCGCTTAATACCTTCAAACGAGAATGGTCGAGTTGTCACACCAACCACTAGAATACCCAACTCACGAGCCACTTCAGCCACCACATGACCCGCGCCCGAACCAGTGCCACCACCAGCACCAAAGGTCACAAAAATCATGTCAGCGCCTTTTAAGGCTTCTTTAATGTCTTCACGAGATTCTTCAGCCGCCAATTGACCTTTGGTTGGGTCAGCCCCAGCACCAAGACCATGGGTAGCTTCACGACCAAGGTAGATTTTAATATCAGCCAGTGAATTATGGAGTGCCTGCGCGTCAGTATTCATGGCGATGAACTCGACGCCGTTTAACTGGGCTTCTTTCATGCGATTGACCGCTGAACCGCCGGCGCCACCAATTCCTACCACTTTAATATTGGCAAAAGTTTCAATTTCTGTCGGTTTAATTTCTGGCATTATGTCTCCCTTTTATCTCGTTATCTTTTATTTTTTAAACAATTTCTTCAAACCGCTGAACAAGCTACCGCTATGGTTTGGCTCAGTCGCTCGTCCTGCGTGGTACGCCTCTAGGTCATATAGCATTAAACCAACTGCCGTCATATATGTTGAGTCATTAATTTTATCACTCAGACCTCGGAATTGATGTTGGCAATTAGCGATGTGCGTCACTAGACCAAGAGCGTTTTTCGAATAATTATCGATGCCTGCTAGTTTAGCTCCACCACCAGTCAGTACTACTCCACTTGGGAGCTTACCAGCATAGCCCGATTCATGCAATTTAGCATCAATCATTTCAAAGATTTCTTTGAGGCGCATATTGACGATTTCATCAATATCGGCTTGGTCAAACTCGTAAATTTGTTTACCGTGTTTAACCGAAACTTTTTTGGTTTTACCGCTAAAGACGGCGCTAGCACGCGTTAATTTCACTACTTCTGCAAGCTCCGGATCAATTTGTAGCCCCAATGCTAAATCATTCGTGACATTATTAGCGCCTACTGGCAACACCGCTAAATGTTGCAAATCGCCGCCTTCGTAAATAGCAATTCCAGTTGTGGCCGCCCCCATCTCAAGGAGCATGACGCCATTTTCCCGTTGTTTTTCAGTTAAAACAGCACGCGCTGCCGCTTCAGCCGATACCACCACTTGCGATGGCTCTACCTCAGCTAAACTCGCCACTTTGCGCAAACCATCAAGATGAGGCGCCAACGTTGAAATCACATTTGCTTTAATCTCCAAGCGCGATCCAGTCATACCAAGAGGATCTTTAATACCCGATTGACCATCTAGAATATAATCATGTGGAATTACTTTTAGAATAACCCGATTGTCAGGAATTTTACCAATGGTTGCTAATTCTTCGAGACGATGTAAATCATCAGCGCTGATTTCCTGACCCGCCACCGCAATCATACCATCGGTTTTCGTCGAAATAATGCTCGATCCATCGATATTCATGGTTGCCGTGTCAATTTCATAACCTGTCGCTTTTTCAACTTGACCTAACGCTTCATCAATTGATTTTGATAAGCTCGTCATATCGGAAACTACGCCTTTGCGCATTCCACTGGTTGGTGATTCGCTGACGCCAACAATTGAAATTTGACCATCATTAACTACGCCAGCCACTACTTTAATATTGCCAGTGCCGACATCGAGTCCAACAATAACTTGAGAGTTACTTTCCATAGCTTTCATTATAGTCTAAAATAACGCTTATGACAAGTTTTTCGGCAGTAATTATTTTAGTTTAGTTAAAATTTCGCAACCATTCGCGGTAACTAGTACAGTATGCTCAAAATGCGCCGACAATGAACCGTCCCGCATAGCGATTGTCCAACCATCAGAGGCAGTGGTAATTGCCCCCTTGCCCAAACTCGCCATCGGCTCAATCGCAATCGTATCACCGACTGACAGCACCGGACCGGTGCCTTTATGACCAAAATTTGGCACTTCTGGATCCATGTGCATTTTTTGGCCAACACCATGACCCACTAGCTCAAGAACGATGCCGAGCTTGGCTTTTTTCAGTACTTTTTCGATTGCCGACGAAATATCACCGATATGCGCCCCGGCTTTAACTTGAGCAATACCGGCATAGAGTGATTTTTCGACATTATTGAGCAGATGTTTTTTCGAGCCAGAAGGCTCTTCTCCAACCACCATGGTAAATGCCGAGTCAACTTTCATATCGTGATAAGTAATCACTAAATCAAATTTCGCTACATCACCCCGCTCTAGCGGTATGTCATTTGGTAGGCCATGCACAATATTTTCATTCACCGAAATACAGATGCTCGCTGGAAAATCCACACCTTCAGCAGGATCTTTGTAAGTGACCTCGGCACCTCGCTTGAGGATTTCTTGCTCCAACCAAGCATCGATTTGGCATCCAGTCATACCCGGCTGAACATAGTTCTTCAAATCAACCAATAGCTGTGCTAAAATCTGCCCACCTTGGCGCATGGCTTCGATTTGTTCTGGAGTTTTAGTTGGTTGTAAGGACATTTTGTACCTCCCGTAAAACTCGCTGATGAACTTCCTCAATTGAGCCTGAACCATCAACTTTAATAATCTTAATCTGGTGTTGCTTAAACAAATCTAACACCTTAGCCGTTTCCTGATTGAAAATTTCCAGTCGTCGATGAATTGCTTCAGCTGTATCATCATGCCGGCCTCGTTCTGCCAAGCGTTGACGAATCACCTCTTCTGACACGTCCAGCCAGATACATAATTCAATCGGACGTTGCTCATCAATCAGCCACTGTGCTTGCTCGATTTGGCGTGGATAACCATCCAGAATTAAACGGTCATTCACATCATCGAGCGTTTGACGCATCAAACGATTAGTAATGCGATAATCAGCCAACTCACCTTTCGCTAAATCAGCTTTGACTTGTGGGTCATCGCTCGCACGTAGCGCCGCTCCAGCGCTAATATGTGGCCAATTAATAGCCGTTGACAGCTTATCCGACTGGACGCTTTTACCAGACCCAGCCATTCCAAAAAATATAATCATTTTACCTCCAATGTGTGATGTGTTTTTAATTAATTTGCATTAGCTATTGATTAAGCAAGCGAGCTACCACTCGAGCTACTACTGCTCCATCGGCCGCTGAACCGACGCGTTTTTTGACCTGACCAATAAGCATACCCTGATTTTTAGCATCTAAAGTCAACTTGCCCTCGTCAATAATCTGTCGCAACAGTGTCTCAATTTCAGCTTCACTGAGTTGTTGTGGCAGGTATTTTTCCAAAATAGCCATTTCATCCAGCTCCTTTTGTGCCAACTCATCGCGACCAGCTTGAGTGTAAATATCGGCTGATTCTTTGCGCTTTTTGACTTCTTTTTGGACAACAGCTTCAACTTCAGCATCAGTTAGACCTTCCTCACGCTTACCGAGGGCGATTTCTTGATTAAGAATGACTGCTTTTAAGCCTTTAAGCGTATCGCTAATAAAACGATTGCCACCTAAAAAGGCGGCTTTCAAATCGTTCGAGATAGTCTCTTTCAGGGACACTAGCGTAGCCCCATTTTAATTTTTGCTAATTTCTCACTGCGGCGTTGCTTTGATACGATAGCATTTTTGCGGCGTTCAGTTTTTGAAATTGGTTTCTCAAAACGCAAGCTAGCTTTTTTCGCTGAAAGCACACCACTTTGAACAACCTTGCGGTTGAAGCGACGGATAATATTCTCGTTCGCCTCTTTGTCATCTTTTCGTGTAACTTTTACCATATCGGTATTTTATCAGATATTAGCGACAAAATCAACTAGCTAAATCTTGCTAATCCGCAAGAGCCGTCCTTGCAGAGTTTCCCGACCGTTCCAATAATTCATTGATAATGTAAAAATTACTTTAACCCGATCCTCAAGTCGTATTTTCCATTCCTTGTTGTAATTAAAACAGATCATTTCGAGCTCACGCCCGTCGCTATCACGTAAACGAATTTTCAAATGCTGATTATTACTACCCAGGAACAAAACTTGCGCAGTGGTTAAGTTCACAACTTCAAAAATCGGCTCGGGATTACCCACACCAAATGGCTCTAACTGATGTATTTGATGATAAAAATCTTTAGTCAGAAGCACAAAGGAATCTAACTTAATCTCTGGTTTTGGCTCCAAAAATCGCTGTTGATCACTTAAATTAAGCGACCGATAAAAATCGTTAATACGCGTTCTGACCGCTTCTAAATGCTCCGGTTTGAAGCTTAAACCTCCCGCCGCATCATGCCCACCACCCGTCAGCAACAAATCCCGACAAGCCTCAATCGCCTCAAATACCGAAAACTGGCCAAAACTACGTGCCGAGCCTTTAATTTGTTCGGGGCGACGACTGAGAATAAACACTGGTTTTTGAAATTCTTCTTGAATGCGTGACGCTACAATTCCCACCACACCTTCGTGCCAACCATCGCCGGCCAACACTAGTACCGGATCATCACTCTCCGTTGCTTGCTCAAACGCCTCACTATAGACCTTATCTTGCAAGGCACGACGCTTGGTATTAAGGTAATTCAACTTCTCAACTCGCTCGTGCGCCTCGGCTAAAGTTTGTGCAGTCAAGACCTCCAACGCAAAATCTGCCGCTTCCAGTCGACCTGAAGCATTAATTCGTGGACCGACCACAAAACCAACCGTCTCGGCCGTGAGTTCCTCTAGCTTATTCTGGTCAAGCAGATGTTTTAAACCCGGTCGGCGTGTTTTTGTAAGCACCATCAGTCCAAACTTTACTAATGCGCGATTTTCGCCCTGTAGTTCCATCAAATCAGCAATCGTGCCAATCGCCACCAAGTCTAACAGCCACTTTTCTTGACCAGGCGTCAAACCACCCAGACACGTTTGTAAAGCTCGCACCAGCGTAAAAGCCGTCCCCACGCCCGATAAAGAGCGATTGGGATAGGTATTTTCGGCGCGCTTCGGATTAACCACAGCCACAGCCGGTGGTTGCACTTCGGCCACATTATGATGATCAGTCACAATCACATCAACGCCCAGTTGATTAGCGCGCTCAATTTCCACTTGATTTAAACTGCCACAGTCCACCGTAATGATTAAAGCCGGTTGTTTTTCTGCTACAATCTGTTCAACTGCCTTAACAGTCATACCATACCCATTAGTAAACCGATTCGGCAAAAAATAATCCACTCGCGCGAACCCAAAACTCGCCAGCGCATCAAGTAGCAAGGCCGTTGCCGTCACACCATCAGCATCATAATCACCAAAAATCACGATTTTTTGTTGGTGTTGATGTGCTAGCACCAACCGTTCAACCGCCTTATCCATATCGACTAACTCAAACGGATCGTGGCTCGCCATCACCCGTTCATAATTCGGACTTAAAAAATCATCACGGTCAACGACCTGACGATTCTTCAGTAAAATCTCGATAATTTCTACAGCCGTTTTCACGCTGAGAGCCTATTTTAGGTTTTTCTTTTTAGAGTTAGACAGTTGTTGAGTTTTAATAACAATACTTTGCAATTCTTTAAAAATCACAAATTGTTTATTAGTAAAATAAACTCGTGAATTACCAGTTTTTTCACTTAATAAGAAACCAGCTCGCTCAAGTTTTTTGAGCTCGCGCTGAACATTGCCTGGATCTTCCTTAATTAATTTTGACAAACCCCGAACATGCGTCTTAAAATCAGGATATTTAGCGTAAACCACTATCACCTTGCGACGAACTCGTGAAGTTATAAATACGTCTAGCATCTGCCTTTCCCCTTAAAAT
>CAMUQR010000012.1 GCA_947097085.1 uncultured Candidatus Saccharibacteria bacterium
GAACTTTCCTGAGGGGCACCCAGCGCGCGATAGTTATGACACTTTTCGGACTGAGGAAGGTTTGATTCCGCCAGCTCACACCAGCACTATGCAAAATCGGATTTTGCGCGCTGGTAAGGCTGAGCTTGAACGCAATGGTCAAATTGCGGTGGTGAGTTATGGTCGAGTGTTCCGCAACGAAGATTTAGATGCTACGCATGAGCATACTTTTCATCAATACGAAGGCGTGTTCGTTAGTCGTGATGCGACCGTGGCACAGATGATGGCAACGCTCAAGGCATTTTTTGAAGCGTATTATCAGGATAAGGTAGCGGTGCGAACTCAACCGGGCTATTTCCCATTTGTTGAGCCAGGCCTGGAGTTTATGATTGAAAAACCAGCTTCAATTGGTGGTAAACCGGGCGAATGGCTGGAAATGCTCGGTTGTGGTATGATTCACCCCGAAGTGCTAAAAATGGCGGGCATTGATCCGAAACAATATCGTGGTTTTGCCTGGGGTGGTGGTTTTGAACGGTTGGTGATGCTCAAATACGGCATTCGCGATATTCGGCTATTTGAAGCAGGTAAGTTAGAGTTTTTAAGGGAGTTTTAAAATGATTGTATCTGTTAATTGGTTAAAAAAGTTTGTCAAAATTAACTTACCGATCGAGGAATTGGCAAAACAAATTGGCTCGAAATTAGTGGAAGTTGAGGGCGTAACGGATTTAGGCCAAAAATACCGCGATGTGTTGATTGTTAAGGTGGTGAAGTGTGACAAGCATGCTGATTCGGATCATTTGAGTGTGGCTTATATTGATGATGGTGGCGCAACTGGTGATGCTTGGCGCGGTGATGACAGTTTGATTCAAGTGGTGTGTGGAGCGCCGAATATTCGAGCGGGCTTAACTGTGGCATGGTTGCCACCAGAATCGATTGTGCCAGAAACCGCCGACGATGCTGAGCCATTTCAGCTGTCGGTTCGCAAATTGCGTGGTGTGTTAAGCCACGGCATGATTGCTTCGCCACGCGAGCTTGACCTCTGGGATGAGCATGAGGGTATTTTAGAAATTACTGATGATTTTCCAGCGGGGGCGCGTTTCGCTCAGAGCTATGAACTGGATGATTATCTGTTAGAAATTGAAAATAAGTCACTGACTCATCGCCCGGATTGTTTTGGAATGGTCGGTTTTGCGCGGGAAGTGGCCGGGATTTTAGGTCAAAAATTCACCTCACCGCAGTGGTTTAATCATCAACTAAAATTTAAAGCTCAGACTAGTGAAATTGCAGTGGCGATTGACGACTCAAAACTTTCAACGAAGTTTCAAGCTAGCTTGGTGGCAAATGTTCGCGAAGCAACGGGTTTGAGTTTTTTGCAAAAAACTTATTTGGCACGAGTTGGGGTGCGACCAATTGAACCGGTGGTAGATATTTCGAACTGGGTCATGCTCGAAATGGGACAACCAACCCACGCTTATGATTATGATAAATTATTAAAAATCGCCAAGGAGCAAGGCTTGGATCAGATTTGTTTAACAGTGCGGGCAGGCCATCAAGGCGAAAGTCTAACCTTGCTTGATGGTAAGCGAGTTGAATTATCGCCAGACGACATGGTCATTGCGGTTGATGAACACGCGGTAGCGCTGGCTGGTGTGATGGGCGGTTTTGATACCAAGATTGACAAGTCGACCGAGCGGATTGTGCTTGAGTCGGCCAGCTTCAATTTGTACAAAATGCGGTCTGCTCAGATGCGCCACGGGATTTTTTCTGAAGCGTTGACACGTTTTACTAAAGGTCAACCATCAGCGATTACTGATATTGCTTTGGGACGTAATCTGGCGCTTTTAACTGGTATCGATGATGCGCATAAATTATTCGCAGTGGCAACGGCTGAGATGACAACCAACTCGCGTACTGAGATAGCCCTTAACTATCAGTTAATTAACAATTATCTCGGCACTAATTTTAACGCTAACATCTTAAAAACGATGCTTGAAAATGTTGAACTTGAGGTGAAAATCAAGGGCGATGACCTGGTGGTGCAAGTTCCGTGGTGGCGTACAGATGTGACGCGTCGGGTGGAAGTAATTGAGGAAATCGGTCGGCTCAATGGTTATGATAATCTTGAATTAACTCTGCCACGACGCGCAATTTCAGCGAATTTAATTAGCCCGTTTGATAACTTGCGTCAAAACTTGCGTCGGATTTTAGCTAGTGGTGGTCTGAATGAGGCGCTGACTTATAACTTTGTGCCGGAAAAAATAATTACTAAAGCCGGGCAAAATCCTGATAATTCCTATCGGTTAGTCAACTCGATTAGCCCGGAATTAGAACGTTATCGCCAGGCAATTTTGCCGAATTTGCTTGATAAAGTTTATCCGAATATTCGGTCTGGTTTTGAGCAATTCGGTCTGTTTGAATTGGGTAAAATTCACTGGAAAAGTCATGGCCTAGAGGATGATGGCACGCCGTTTGAAATGAATAGCTTGGCATTAGTGTTGGCGGACAAAAAATCAAATCAAACTGGTTTTTATCTAGCAAAAAAATACGCTGAGCTAATTGCTGATAAACTGCATGTGTGTTTTGACTACCGACCGCTGAAGTCAGATTTGCCGACGGCGACGGTCTTTGAGCCGAAGCGTTCGGCGGAGATTTGGTTGAATGGTCAATTGATTGGGTTTGTCGGTGAGTTCAAAAAAGCCATCCGCACCAACTTCAAACTACCAAAATTAGTGGCTGGTCTGGAAATCGATTTACAAGCCTTAGCTGAGCAACAAACTACTGCTCAGATTCAGTTTAAGCCGATTAAAACCCTACCAAGTGTCAGTCGCGACCTCTGTTTGGAAGTGGCGCGCGAGGTTAATTACCAAACGATTATTGAGATTTTAACTCAGGCAACTGAGAAGTTTAAAGCGATTGAGTTTGAATTAGCACCAGTTGATTTTTATCAAAAAGACGACGATTTAAAGCGTATTACGGTGCGCCTGACCTTGACACCAAGTGACAAAACTCTAGTCTCGAAACAAGTTGATGCAATCGTTGATCAACTAGCGAAGACCTTGGCGACCAAGCTCAAGTTTAAAATTATCTAAAATGTGGTAAAATATAGATTATGAATATTTCTGATGACGATATTAACTACTTGGCGAAACTGAGTAATTTTAGCGTGTCTGAGGCGGAAAAAGCCAATTTGAAACGCGATTTGTCGGCGATTTTAGGCTACGTTCAGCAGTTGGACGAAGTGGACACTGACGGCGTGGAACCGACTTATCAGGTGCTGGATTTGCAAAATGTTTGGCAGGAGGATGAGGTAGAAACTCCGGTCGTAACGCCGGAACAATTGATTAGCTTGGCGCCAGAAACCGCGGATCGCCAGATTAAAGTACCAAAGGTGTTATAATATGCAAACAGTAATTGAAATTCGGGACAAGATTAAAAGTGGTCAAATGACAGCGGTTGAAGCTGTCAAGCAAGCTTTAGATAAAGCTAAACAAACCACGGATTATAATATTTTTTTGTGTTTGAATGAAAAACGTGCCTTGCGTCGAGCAGCAGAAATTGATGCGCGTTTAGCAAACGGTGAAGACGTCGGTGTATTGGCCGGTGTGCCATTTGTAAATAAAGATAATATTTTGGCGTTTGGTGATGAGGGCGATCAGGGCACGACCAGTGCGGCCAGTAAGTTTTTAGGTAATTTTCGAGCGCCAATTCAGGCGACGGTGATGGATAAGCTGGAAGCTGCCGGTGCAATTTCAATCGGACAAACTAACCTTGATGCTTTCGCGCATGGGGGTTCAACTGAAAACTCAGCCTATGGTGTGACCAAAAACGCTGTCGATACCGAACGGGTAGCTGGTGGTTCAAGTGGCGGTTCGGCAGTGGCGGTGGCACTCGACATTGTGCCGTTCGCACTCGGTACAGATACCGGTGGTTCGATTCGTGAACCAGCGAGTTTTAACGGTGTGTTAGGTTTTAAACCAACTTATGGGTTAGTGAGTCGCTTCGGGGCGGTAGCGATGGCTTCTAGCACTGATACAATTGGTTGTTTTACGCATAACGCTACAGATGCGGATCTTGTGATGAGCGTGTTAGCAGGACAAGACCAGCGGGATATGACTACTTATGCCAGCGCTTATCAAATCGGCACTGAACTGTCTCATAAACCAAAAGTTGCTGTGATTAAGCAATTTATGTCTGACGCCAATGACCCTGAAGTGTTAAAAAACACTCGTGAGATGATTGACAAGCTTAAAAACGCTGGCTATCAAGTCGACGAAATTGACATTGAAGAAGTCAAATACGCACTGGCAATTTATTACATTGTGGTGCCGGCCGAAATTTCTAGCAACCTTGGTCGCTATGACGGCATTCGTTATGGCAAACGTTCAGGACAATCGGCAGATTTAGCGTCGATGTATGCTAACTCACGTGCGGAAGGTTTTGAAATCGAGAACAAACGCCGAATTATGATTGGTAGCTTTGTGTTATCAAGCGGTTATTTTGATGCTTATTATCTCAAGGCACAAAAAGTCCGCACAATGTTAATCCAGCGTCTCAATCAAGTGCTAGCAGATTATGACTTTTTGGTCGGTCCGGTTGCACCAATGCCAGCCTTTAAAATCGGTGAAAACATCGCCGATCCGATGAAAATGTATCTGGCGGATGTGATGACGACACCGGCTAACTTGGCTGGCTTGCCAGCGGTCAGCGTGCCGATTGCTCCAACTGCCAGCGGTCTGCCAGTCGGTTTCCAAGTTATCGCTAAACAAGACCAAGATGCACAATTGCTTGCGTTTGTAAAACAAATTGAGGAGTTAAAATAAATGGATTTTAAAGTAATTATCTTTATTGCGGTGGTTTTACTACTGGGAATCGTGCTATTTGCGATCCTGACTTTGAAGCAAAAATCGACCATTTTAGATAAAGAAAAATATCGTAGTTTGTGGTAAGAAATTGAAAATAGCCTTGATGCGAATAACCAGCAAAGTTTTCAGATGACGGTGTTGAATGCGGATAAGCTACTCGGTCAAGCACTCGAAGAACTCGGGGTGCGGGGTAATACCATGGGCGAGCGCATGAAGACGTTTGGCAAGGGATTTTCAAATCAAGATCAGATTTGGCAAGCGCACAAAATTCGTAATAAAATCGCTCACGAGGCCGATGTGAAATTAACCATCAAGCAAGTCCATGCAGTACTGAAATGTTTTAAACAAGCCCTCAAGGACGTAGGAGCAATCTAATGGCTGACTCAACAAAATACGATCAATATGAGATGACGATTGGGATTGAATGCCACGTTCAGCTCAAAACCAAAACTAAATTATTCTCGCGCGCTAATAACGACGCTCGTGGACAAGCGCCAAATACTACGATTAACCACATCGATTGGGCACTACCTGGTATGTTGCCCGTGCTCAATAAACAAGCGGTGGTGTTAGCAACGCGAGCTGCGAAAGCACTGGGTTCGCAGGTTAATTCAGTTAGTCGGTTTGATCGCAAGCATTATTTTTATCCGGATTTGCCAAAAGGCTATCAGACCTCACAGTTGTATCAGCCAATTATCGGTCCCGGCGTAGTTAAGGTTAGTTTGTCGGAACGAGATTTTGAAGTGCGAATTGAACACGCTCATCTCGAGGAAGATGCTGGTAAATTGACGCACGGTCTCGGCGCTAGCTATGTTGATTTAAACCGTTCCGGTACGCCTTTGATTGAAATTGTGACTATGCCCGACATTCACTCAGCGCAGGAAGCGCGAGCTTTTGCGCAGGAACTACATCGGCTGATGGTGTTTGCGGGTGTGACAATTGGTGATTTGTATGAAGGTAATATGCGGTTTGATGTTAACTTGTCAGTGGCTAAAAAAGGCGCAACTGAGCTCGGTACTCGAACTGAGACTAAAAACCTCAACTCTTTCCGTAGCATCGAACGCGCGATCGAGTATGAATTCCATCGTCAGGTTGATGAGCTAGAAGCTGGTCGTAAAATTATCCAGGAAACCCGTGGTTTCGAGGATGCGACTGGTCGCACGTTCTCACAACGGTCTAAGGAAGAGGCGCAAGATTATCGCTATATGCCCGATCCTGATATTCCGCCAGTGGTCTTAACAGAGGCGATGATTGCTGAGTTTCAGGCGGATATGCCGTTACTGCCGGGTGTTTATCGTGAGAAATGGGCAGATTTAAAGTTTGATCAATCAGTGGTTGATACACTTTTGACTAAGCCAGAATACGCGCAAGCCGTCACCCAAATTCTCGATCAAGCTGGTGCTGAGTCAGCAAAAATGGCGGCTTATTGGCTCGTGAGTGCCTTAGAAAACGAGCCAAATTGCGAGTCTAACGACGAGCTAATTGCAAGAATTATTGACTTAACAAAAATGACTCTCGACGCGAAATTAAGCTCGACCAATGCGAAGTTGGTGTTTAACGAATTGTTGGTTTCAGACCAGAGTCCACAACAAATCGCTGAAGCAAAACAACTCTTGCAAGTTAGCGATGATTCAGCGCTCGAAGCGATTCTGGATGAAGTGTTGGCGAGCGAACAAGGTCAAAAAGCCTTGGCAGATATTGAAGCCGGTAATATGAAAGCTATGGGCTTTATTGTTGGTCAGTCGATGAAATTGTCAAAAGGTCAAGCTAACCCGCAGATTATTAATAAGCTCTTGCAAGCAAGATTAAGGAAGTAGGAGATAATGAATCAAGAACGTAAAATGCCAACTAAGGCGGTGATTGCGGCAGCAGGTTTTGGTACACGCTTTTTACCACAAACCAAAGCGATGCCTAAAGAAATGCTACCGCTGATTGACAAGCCAATTATTCAGTATGTGGTTGAAGAGTTGGTTGAGGCGGGCATTAAAGATATTATCATCGTTGGTAATGCCAACAAGCGCGCTATCGAAGACCATTTTGATGAGCCAAGTGAAGAATTGCTTAATAACTTACGGGCGGGCGGTGAGAAAAAAGCACCACTAATTGATCAGATTAAATCAATCGCCTCAATGGCTAACTTCGTCTATGTGCGCCAAAAAGGACCATATGGTAATGCGACACCAATTTTGTGTGCTATGCATTTGCTAGGCGATGAGCCATTTATTTACACTTGGGCGGATGACTTTTTTGTGGCTTCACCAAATAGCGCTCAGCAAATGATTGCAACCTATGCCAAATACGGTGGCAGTGTGCTGTCCTGCAAAACTGTGACTGATGATAGCGAATATGATCGCTATGGCATTGCGGGCGGTGTTGAGCAGGAGGCGGGTGTGCTAAAAGTTAACGGCATTATCGAAAAACCAGGCAAAGATCGAGCGCCAAGCTCAATGGCTAGCGTGAGTGGTTTCTTGCTGACACCGGAGATTTTGCCATATTTACGTCAGATTCAAGCCGAATATGATGGCCAGGGTGAGTTGATGATTCAGCCAGCCATTCAGAAAATGATCGACAATGGCTACGGCGTGTATGCGAAAGAAATTCAAAACGGCAAATATTACGACACTGGTGATAAACTGGAATATGTCAAAACTGTGATTGATTTTAGCCTGATGCATGACAAGCTTGGTCCAGAAATTCGTCGTTATCTCCAAGACCGACTGGCTGAATAATTAAATCAGACAATAACGAAATCGCTCGGGCAGTAAGCGCCTGAGCGATTTTTAATTTGGTTGACTTTTTGAGTTAAATTGATTATGCTGAAAGTAATATTAAATAAAGGAAAGGGCTTGCAATGAATGACGCAGCAACTGTTCTAATTATCGTCTTATCAGTAGTGCTCATCTGTTTCTTTGTGGTGGCGATTATCTTGATGATCGAGCTGATCAAAGTCACTAAGCAACTACGCTCCATTGCTGATGATGTAGAAGTTACAACAAGTAAAATGCGCCAGTTTACAGAAAACGTGGCAAAGATTTCATCGCCGATTTTCATTGGAAAAGCGCTGATGAATTTATTTAAAGGTAAAAAGAAAGGATAAAATTATGTCAAAAAACGGAAAATTTGTCTTAGGTGTAGCAGTTGGTGTTGCAATCGGTGTAATCGCTGGTTGGTTCACCGCTCCAAAATCAGGCAAAGAAATGCGAGCTGACGCTAAAAACAAAACCAAAGAAATCTACGAAGATGTCCGCGACAAAAGCGAAGACTTTATCGACGATGCAAAAGCTAAACTAGGTGAATTCGGTGAAAACGCTAAAAGTGGTTTTGGCTGGTTCAAAAAAGAAACCGCTAAAGACGCAAAAGTTGTCAAAAAAGCGATCAAAGAAGTCAAAAACAACTAATTTTTAGTAGCAAAAAAATAATCCGCTTCGGAACTTTTCGGGGCGGGTTTTTTATGAGTGATGCTATTGTATAAACCACAACTACAATGCCGATGTTTAATGATATAATGAATATAATCTGAATAATAACCTAAATGGACGGAGTTTTGTAATTACAATGCCCAAACAACGGTCTGAAGCGTCGGCTCAATCAGCCACTCGGTCAACGCCACAAACTGATAAAACGATTCGCGTGAGCGAGGTGGAATTAGATGCGCGGATTATCAAGCAAGTGGACAGGGCTCAGCGTAAATTCACTGATAAAATGCTACTCGAGGCTTATGGTCGGAAACGCAAGCTCCTGAAACTCAGCTTCTGGCAGGGCGTGTTATTCGGGCTGGGTAGTGCGATTGGCGGTACGCTAGTCTTAGCGCTATTAATTTGGTTATTGGCACGTATGGTCGATTGGTTCCCGATTTTGGGTGAGTTAATTAACAAAATAATTGAGCACACCGCTCGACGGTAGCAATTTATGGCAAAAATACCCCTTCAGCCATCGGATTTTGTTCACCTTCACAACCACACGCATTACAGCGTGTTGGACGGTTTAACTAAGGTTGATGAGCTGATTAATAAAACTAAAGAATTCGGCATGGAAGCGGTGGCAATTACCGACCACGGCACAATGTCCGGCGTATTAGATTTTTATAAAACCGCCAAAGACGCCGGCATTAAGCCGATTCTGGGGATTGAGGCCTATGTAGCCGAACGGTCGCGTCACGACCGCGATCCACAATTTGATAAAAAACGTTATCATATCACCCTGCTGGCTAAGAGCTATAAAGGCTACCAAAACTTGATGATGCTGTCGTCCAAGGCTAATCTTGAGGGGATGTATTATCGACCACGGATTGATCATGAGCTGATGGAAAAATACTCGGAAGATGTGGTTTGTTTGTCGGGTTGTGCCAATGGTGAAGTGGCGCAAAAATTGCGTCAAGGTGATTACGAAGGCGCTAAGGAAAAAGCCAAATGGTATCATTCGGTCTATGGCGAAAATTTCTTTTTGGAGTTGCAGGATCACGGTCACCCGAAATCGCCAGCACCATTTAGTGAACAAACTGTCGCCAACGAAGGTTTGATTAAATTAGCTAAAGAGCTTAATTTGCCTCTGGTCGTAACCTGCGATGGGCATTATTTAAACTTCGAAGATCGTCAGGTGCATGAGATTTTGCTATGTGTCGGCA
Organism: uncultured Candidatus Saccharibacteria bacterium; assembly: GCA_947097085.1. Classification (GTDB taxonomy): domain Bacteria; phylum Patescibacteriota; class Saccharimonadia; order Saccharimonadales; family Saccharimonadaceae; genus CAMUQR01. Next base: position 9,466 of record CAMUQR010000012.1, read on the forward strand.
CCGGTGCTTATTTAAGTGATACTCGGCGTATGTCGCTCAAGGATTTGGAATTATATCTAACCGATCCAAAAGATATTATTGCCCGCTGGGGTGAGGAACTGCCCGAAGCGATTCTAAATACCAAGAAAATTGCCGACATGTGCAATGTCGAAATTACGCTAGGACAAATTTTAATTCCGGTTTTCCCATTGCCAGAAGGTGAAACAACCGAAAAAGATTATCTGATGAAGTTGGTTTATAACGGTGCGGTGGTGCGCTACGCTGAGCCGGGTCATCAGACTTTTGAGGGGATGCACGAACATCTCCATCCAGTCGATGACTGTAAAAAACTCTTACCTCAGGCGGTGCTTGATCGGCTTGATATGGAGCTAGAGGTGATTGACCGCATGGGTTATTTCGGTTATTTCTTGATTGTGCAGGACTTCATTAACTGGGGTCGTAAACAAGGAATTATCTTTGGTCCGGGGCGCGGTTCAGCGGCGGGAGCGATTATTGCCTATTGTCTGCGCATTACTGACCTTGACCCACTGAAGTATGACTTGCTGTTTGAGCGTTTTTTGAACCCAGATCGTATCTCAATGCCAGATATTGATGTTGATATTCAGGATGATCGGCGTGACGAAGTGATTCAGTATTGTGTGGCTAAATATGGTAAAGACCGTGTCTCTAACATTGTCACTTTTGGTAAAATGGCAGCTCGTTCTTCAGCAAAAGACGTAGCGCGAGTGCTGGAAATTCCTTATGCCGAGTCTGACCGGCTCAGTAAAATGATTCCGTCGTTGGTGCAAGGTCGACATGTGCCTCTATCAAAAAGCGTCAAAGAAGACCCTGATCTGAGTGCTGAATATAACGGCAATCCGCAATCCAAGCAGATTCTCGACTACGCGATGCGTCTTGAGGGTACGATTCGATCACATGGCGTGCATGCCTGTGGAGTGGTGATTGCGCCAGATGATTTGGTTAAATACTTACCACTGGAAATGGCACAAAAAGGTGTGGTCTCGACGCAGTTTCCGATGGGTCAAGTTGAGGAAATCGGCCTGCTGAAGATGGACTTTTTGGGTCTATCGAACTTATCAATCATTAAAAATACCTTACGTATTATCAAAAAAGTTTATGGCGAGGATATTGATATCGCTAACGTCACGCTTGACGATGAGGACGCCTATAAGTTGTTTCAACGCGGTGATACTACTGGCGTGTTCCAGCTAGAATCGGCCGGCATGAAAAAATACCTCAAGGAATTACGCCCAACGCACTTTGAAGATATTATCGCCATGGTGGCGCTATATCGTCCGGGACCGATGCAGTTTATCGATTCATTTATTAAGCGTAAACACGGTGAAGAAAAAATTACTTTTCTGCATGAAAAAATGGAGCCAGCGCTCGGTAATACTTATGGTATTTTGGTGTATCAAGAGCAGTTTATGCAGATTTCTAAGGATTTGTGTGGCTTTACTGGTGGTCAGGCGGACACTTTGCGTAAAGCAGTTGGTAAGAAAAAGCTAGACTTGATGGCGCAAATTAAACCGCAGTTGATTGAGGGCGCATTAGCCAATTCGGACATTTCCCGCCAAAAAATTGAGCTTTTTTGGGATCAGCTTCAGGAATTCGCGAACTACTGTTTTAACAAGTCTCACGCGGCATGTTATGCGTTGATTGCTTATTGGACGGCCTACCTCAAGGCGCATTATCCAAGTGCGTTTATGGCAGCACTAATGACCAGTGATAAAGACGATACTGATCGCTTGGCAATTATGATTGCTGAGTGTAACCACGCTGGTATCGAGGTGTTAGCGCCGGATATTAATGAAAGTTTCGTTGAGTTTGCGATTGTACCGGGGACCAATAAAATTCGCTTCGGTATGGCGGCGGTGAAAGGCGTTGGTGAGGCAATTGTTGAGGAGGTGCTTGAAGTCCGTAAACAAGGTAAGTTCACCTCAATTGTGGACTTTGCAAAACGCATGGCTGGCTCAAAATTCAACAAAAAAGCTTGGGATTCGCTGATAAAAACCGGAGCGTTTGATAGTTTTGGTTATACGCGGTCGGATTTGCTTGAAAATCTCGATAAAATCCAGGGTTATATGTCTAAATCGGCTAAAGAAGCGCTGAGCGGTCAGTCTGATTTGTTTGCGGGGCTAGATGCTGGAGCGGCTCCAGATATTGAAATCACTTCCGCTAAGATTCAGGCAACGCAAAAAGAACAGCTTCAGTGGGAGCGCGAACTGCTTGGTCTGTATATTAGCGCCCATCCAATTGATAAATATGAGCAATATTTGCATGAAAACACCGTTAATTTTCATGAATTAACCGAACATCATGACGCCAAAACCATGACTTTGGGCGGAATTTTGACTGGTGTGCGTGATATCACCACCAAAAAAGGTGATAAAATGGCCTTTTTGACGATCGAGGATAAGTTTGGACCGTTTAGTATTATTGTGTTTCCACGCCTCTACGAGGAGGTCAAGGATTTGTTAATTGTCGATAAAGTTTTGCTGATTGAGGGGCGAATTACTGCCAAAGATCGCGACGGTAATACGGCGCCACCACAAATGATTGCTAATCAAATTACCGAAATCACCGATCAGGTGTTGGCTGAGTTCCAACCGAATTTTCGTAAGAAAAAGACACCGCGTGGTAATTATGAGGAGTTTTTGGAAGCTAATGGCGCTAAAAAAGTCGGTACTAAAAAATCCACCAATTATGGCAGTAGTGCGCCGATTAGTTTCATCGATCCGGTCGAGGAAATTAAGCGTGCTCAGGCTGAAAAAGCTAAATATGAAGCTAGTTTGCGGGTGGATGCGGTCGTGAGTGAACCGGCGTCCGATTATCAGGCGCCGACTGAGCCGATATCAGCTGATCAAACATCAGCGGAATCAGCACTTGAGGAGCCGCCCACTGAGCCGAATACTGATCCTCGTGTCGGCGCCGAGGTGCCTGCGTCCAATGTTCCATTATCTGCGCTAAAAGTCACCAAGCTCTACGTTCGGCTAGTCGACGCTTCTAACCGTCAAAAGCTGACTAATTTGCGTCAAATCTGCCAAAATTACCCCGGCAAGCAGTCAATTATTCTAGTTTTGGGCGAAAATGACCAAAAAACCGCCATTAAACTACCGTTCCAAGTCACACTGAGCGATCAATTAATGACCAATCTGAAGCAAGAATTTGCTGAACAAGATTTGGTGTTGCGCTAGCGTGTTTGCATACTAGCTACTGTTATCTGCAAATAATCAGCTAATTTGCTAAAAAAGAGCTTTTTAGGTATAATAATAAGAGTTATATGAAGCAAAAATTGCCCAAAATTTGTTTAATTATCGGTCTGATTTTTGGTGGTCTGGCAGTCATGAATGGCGCGGATTTATTATCGCAAGCTTTGCGCACGCGAGTTTATGCGGCAACTGGCCAAAAAATCGTGACGATTTATGATAAACAGCGCAAGCAAACTGTCTTAACCGAGCAAAAAACCGTCGCTGAAGTGCTCAAGCAAGCCGGGATTACGCTTGATCAATTCGATCTTGTGGAGCCAAGTCTAGATACAGAGGTATCGGACGGATTCAATGTTAATATTTTTCGGGCGCGACCGCTGACGGTGATTGATGGTGAGCGTCAGATTAAGATTTTGACACCGTATCAGTTGGCGAGTGATATTGCTAAGGTGGCGGGTTTGGCGTTATATCCAGAAGATCGGGTTGAGTTTCAGCTTGATATGCTCGGCCTTGGTTCGGGTCTTGGCTCGCAAATGGTGATTCGGCGGGCGACGGAGTTTAATTTAATTTTCTTCGGTAAAAAAAGCTTAGTGCGCAGCCATCAGGCAACGGTTGGTGACTTTTTAAAACAACATCAGCTGACTCTTGGTGCGAACGATCGCATGAATCTCAGTGCGACGGAACCGTTGCGAGCCGGAATGACGCTGGAAATTTGGCAAGAAGGTCAGCAACAGGTGGCGGTCGAAGAAGATATACCGTTTAAGACGCGTCAGGTGCTAAATTATGAAAAACCAGCTGGTTTTCGCCAAATCCAGCAGACTGGTGTGGTTGGTAAACGATCAGTCACTTATCAAGTGGAGATTAAAAACGGTAAAGAAATTTCCCGGCGTGAATTGCAGAGCGTGGTGGTGAAAGAACCCGTCGAACAAATTGAAATCGTGGGTGCGAAGCGCAGTTCGGGCGGTTTGACGCAGTCGAAGGGCGTCTTCCAATTCGTTGATAGTAAAGGCGTTCAGCACCGTGAAACTTATTATGATTTGCCGATGTCGGTGGTGATGCGTAATTGCGGTCAGGGTGGCAAATACACCGTGCGTGAAGATGGTGTTAAAGTCGACTCGGCTGGCTATGTGATTATTGCAGCACATCTTGGCAATTATCCGCGTTGTTCAGTGGTTGAAACCAGCCTTGGGCCTGGTAAGGTCTATGACACCGGTGGATTTACTGCTAAACACCCGCATGGTTTTGACTTGGCGACCGACTGGACGAATCGCGATGGACGTTAATTGGATATGACACTTAAAAACAATAAATCTCTGGGACAACATTGGCTTAAAGACCGGCTGATTTTAGATGCGATGGTCGAGTTTGCTGGCGTGGAGGCTGGTGATACGGTGCTCGAAATTGGCCCTGGGCTGGGGACGTTGACCAGTGCGATTTTACGTCGAGCCGAGCGGGTAGTGGCAGTGGAATTTGACGCGGAGCTAGCGCGCAAACTGCCAGCCCAATTTCCTGGCAAGAATCTAGAAGTGGTTAATAGTGATATTTTGCAATTTGATTTGAGTCAGTTGCCGGTTGGTTATAAGGTCGTGGCAAATTTGCCGTATTATATCACCGCCAAAATCGTTAATTGCCTAATCAGTTCTCTACATCGTCCAGCAAGTATTACGATTTTGATTCAAAAAGAAGTAGCGGAACGGATTGCTCAAGTCGATGGTAGTAGTATCTTAGGTTTGGCAGTTGAAAATTACGCCACAGTTGAGCTTGGTGATATTGTCGGTCCGGAGTGGTTTACGCCACCACCACAGGTTGATTCGCAAATTATTCGGCTGGATGTGCGTCCTCAGTCACTGATTACTGACGCTGAGCTGGAGCGAGCGTTTTTTCGGGTGGTGAAAGCTGGTTTTGGAGCGAAACGCAAAAAACTCCGCTCGTCACTAGCGGGTGGTCTAGCACTAGATAAAGCTAATATTGAACGATTATTAGCCGAGGCTGACATTAATCCCGATTGGCGGGCGGAAGATCTAAACTTCGAGCAATTTTTGCGGTTAACTCAGCGATATTTAGCAAACCAATAACCTGCGTCGATGATGTAGGTTTTTTTAAGTCTTTAACCTTAAATACTACCCTTGATTAAAAATCATTTTTGTGGTATAATAATGATGGTATAGTTCATTAAGAATCGAGAGAAGAGCGATTGGAAATGAACATTTTTTTAATTTTTAGCCCGTAAAGGGCACGGAGGGGAAAAATGAAAAAAATAATATTAAGTATCGCAATAATGTTCATGGTTATGGCAACAACTGCTATGGCTGATACTTACCTCGTAAGAGGCAGCATCATTCATGGCAGGATGTACCTGCCAGTAGCCAAGTTTAGAGACCTTGGCTTAAAAGTTACATGGGAACCTAAGGCCAAGGCGGTAGTTCTGGAAACTGAGAACGAAAAACTCAGGATCACAGAGGAGTATGGCCTGAAGCTAATTAGCGGCAAGGCTTATGCGCCGGTTAGGCACCTTAACGTTCTTAAGGACGTGAAGGCGGTGTATGACAGCTCTATGAAGGCCTGCCGAGTGACTGTTAACAGTCAAACTCAAGAGGAGTCTGTGGTCAAGATTGGCACGGATCGTCCAGTTGAGCGCGTTGTTGACAACACTCGCCACGACGATCAGGCGACGCGTCGTGATGACTACCGTGATAGTCGCTACAACAGTCGCTATGACCGTGCTAACGACCACTTCTCAAGTCATCAAATTGAGAAGTATGGTATGGACGCCTATAGTGACGACCAGTTGGCGAAAGTTCGTATTGATGCGAAGTTTCGACCATTGGCGGGCGGAGGAAATATCCGCATAGGAGAAGTCATTGATGTGATGGCGGAATTGCTGGGAATGACTCCTGGTCAATTCGAAGCAACATCAATGACGAAGGGGTTAGTTGGCGATCAAGGTTATATCGATCGTAATCGTCCAATTACTTACAGCGAACTCAATCAGCTCGTGTGTGCTTATTTTGAGTACATGGGGGTTGATCCGTTCGCAATGCCTGCTCATAAGAGCGCTTATCTCGAAATTCGAAATGAGCACTCTTTGAGTCAAGCTGAGATTTACTATTTCTCAGCCCTTAAGTGGGTTGGAATAGACGCCACGGGCGATATTAACTATCGTCGTGGCGAAATCACAGCTCGTCAAGGCGCGGTTGACGTAGAAGTCTTTAACGACTTAATGCGTCAACTAACTCTCGATTAATATCCAATAAGCCGACTTAAGTCGGCTTATTTTTATTGGAATTATTATGAAAGTAAAAAACCGCCAGTGGGGGCGGTTTATAAAAAATCTTTGACGAGCGGTAACAGATTATCATCATGATAACCAACAATCATCATATGTTCTTGGTCGATCAACTCAATCTCTACCAAGTGCTTGAAGAAAAAGCGATGTTGATTGAACCGATCAACACGCCCAAGCTCGGCAATGATTGGTTGTGCCAGAATAATTATCATCTGGTGCTGAATGGCAATTCGAACGGCCTCAGTAACTATCTCAGGATAGCTTGTTTCGAGCCATTTTTTCCACTCCTTATTATTTTGATATGCCAATTTTAAATCAATCAGCATGATGTCTTCTGAGCTGAGATCTTTTTTTGCGAATTCCTCAGCGTTCCAGGGCTCATGTCTGATCATCTTCAGTTTCTGTTGTTTCTGATAAGTGATCAGATCATTGTTGACCTGATGGTTAGTTACACGAAGGCGACTGCCTGCGCATTGACGATAAAGCGCCTGCATGAAGCCCACATCAGGGCTAATTACAAATAACTTAGTCATGTTGGTTCCCTCCTTTTTTAGTAATCATGACATCTTTTTATTATAACATATTTTATATAATAAAGCAAG
>CAMUQR010000013.1 GCA_947097085.1 uncultured Candidatus Saccharibacteria bacterium
AGCTTAGTACTGGAAAATCCGCTTCAGTGAGTGCGTCGCTTCCCTGCTGACTATCTTTTTCTAAAAAATTAGCATAAAAATGCGCCAAAATATGATGCACGCCATAAATCGGCTTGTTTTTAATGACGGCCAACGTTCGGGCGGCTAGATTCCCAATCAGCAGAGATCCAACCAAGCCCGGCGCATTAGCGACGGCAATGGCGTCAATTTCATCCCAACCAACACCAGCTTCGGCTAGCGCTTGATTTATCACTGGTCCAATTACCTCAATGTGGGAACGTGCCGCGATTTCGGGGATAACTCCACCGTATTGAGCGTGTAAGTCGATCTGCGAATTAACCACATTAGATAAAACACGTCGGCCATCTTCGACGACCGATGCTGATGTTTCGTCACAACTCGACTCAATTCCCAGGATCTTCATGGGCTTATTTTAACATATTAGAAGTAATTAGCTCAAGTTGCAGCGATAGTCATACCTCAATCGAGAAGGGCGGTTTTTTAAATCACAATTCCAGTTGGTAAAAAATAACTAACCAGTCCCACTACAATAATCAACAGATACCAAATTCGTCGATTGAGAGGACTGCGTTCGAATTTGCGGGTCAACAAAAGCGCCAATAAAACTCCAATCGGCACACCTTGGAATGCTACACCACTCGCCTGCCCAGTGCTAATTTTGATCCAAAACGAACTAATTACCAGCAATAAAGCCAGTTTTAAAATATAAATCCCGTCCGACTCGCCGAATGTTAAATCCTTCAAATTGCCCCTGCGTGAAATAGCAGTGCGGTTTCTGGCATAAGTGCGGGCGCGCTTTTTTGACATAATTTAAGTATAAGCAATTTAAGCCTAAAAAGCAAACCTCTGGCGTCACAATCACCGCCAATGAAAAAGCTCCTCTTAGTGAGGAGCTGATGTACTCTGGTGCTTAGTTGGATGAATCGATTTGCACCAGAAGTAATAGATTATTTTGTCTATAAGAGAACAAGGCTTTAATATAATCGCCTCAATCTTATTTCTATTGGCGTGGTCGTGAGCTTGTGTTAAGACTTCACGATACAAGTGATTAGCCTCTGCTTTTTGACCACTTCTATAGGCAATATTGCCTTGAAGAGCACTGTGAAGTGCGAGTGACTCCTGGTCGCCCATGAGGTAGTTATAGCACTCTTCAAGTCGCTCAGAGGCCCTAATGATGTTCTTTTTATCAACATCCACCTCGCTCTGAGCTAGCATTATTAGCCCTTTTTTATATAGATCATCGGTATACTTCAGGGCCTCGTCATAATTTTCGTTAGCGAGGTAATGTTCTTGCTTACGAAAATGCGTACTAGCTATCATGCGATGAGCTGTACATAGCAATTTCTTGTCTTCGGGTGTGTAGCTAGCGTGATTCTTAATATGTTCACGAATCGCCCCATAGAGGACAAAATTAGAACTATCAATCTCTCCTCTATCAATCAAGGCTTGTGCCTGATCAATACTGCCTTGCAAAGTACTTAAACGTAACATAAAAACCCTCCTAATTTTTTTAAAAAAATATATTACCACGAGATTATATCATCAAAAGACTTAGTATGCAAGTACAGGTGGTTATCCAGATGATTCTATTGATAAAAATGCCTAAATATGGTATAATTGTATTATAGTTTAGATCTTTTTTTAGAAAAAGGAGGAAAAAATATGACTAATGAGTCTAAAATGACAAAAGAGGAAGCTCAGCAAGCTTTCCAGGAGATTATGGATGGCTTGGAGCGGTTGCGTGTGGAAATATTCACAGGCGGCCGTGAGCAGTCTGAAAGAGCCAAGGTAGAGCTTGTGAATTCGATGATGCTAATTCACAAGTTAAGGCTGTGTGATCTCATTGATTTCGATCAATGTAAGAAGGCTATGGAAGAGATCGCTAAGCGTTTCAAGTTATAGTAAAAACCCTCTACTGTAGTAGAGGGTTTTAAAAATATCATTTGGTTTTTGCTAAATCAATAATTATTCAGTAGCACCCATTTTAATTTCAGCGTCGACACCCGATGGCAGATTGAGGTTTTGTAGACTGTCGATGGTTTTTGGTTTAGCGTCGGTAATATCGATTAAGCGTTTGTGAACGCGCATTTCGAACTGCTCACCGCCTTTTTTATAGACGTGCGGGCTTTTAGTCACTGAATAAACACTGCGTTTGGTTGGCAGAGGCACTGGACCGGCAACTTTCGCACCGGTACGGATAGCGGTGTCGACAATTTGTTTTGCTGATTTGTCGATAATTTTGTGGTCGTAGGCCTTGAGGCGAATACGAATTTTGATACCTTCTTGGTTCATAGTTTCCTTTCTTGAAGTGATGTAACCTCAGTTGACGACTATCGAGAAGCCGAGACTAAGTTCTCATCACAATTTAATATCTTACATATTATACCGCAAAAAATCCAAAAAAGCAAACAAAAACACCCTGCTATGAAGCAGAGTGTATGATACTCGGCGGAACATCAATGTGTTCTGGCGCTACCTCCAGCAAATACGACAAGTGTTCTCTCTCCTTGTCGGATAAACTGACTGCGCAAATTAGCTTTTTAGCTGACACACCCTCCCATAGCCCGTAAAGAGCATCATAGCTCCAGCTATTGAGATTATTTAAAAAATCCAAACCTTCACTTTTTATAATATACACGTCATTACCGTGTTTATGGAAGAAATGTTCGTAATTTTCTCCCTGGAAAGCTTGGTCTAGGTAATATTTTTGCCAATCCTCCCTCGTTAATAACGGTGGATCAGCTAGTGATGCGAGCGTCTGCTCAAACACATCACATTGAATGTCTTGTTCCGGCTTCGGAATACATCCTAGCATAGCTAAAATGTCAACCAACCGAGGGTTGATAGCGGTGAGTGCTTTTTTAGTTGCTTGGCACAACTCGCCAACTGTTTTAAAACTTTTGATAATTCTATCACACTCAAAAGTCTTAAAGCGCATACATTGGCAGATAAAATACATCTCTGTATTACTAAAATCGCCAACTTGCTCAACCTGTTGTTGCCAGATTGCTTGTTGTTGCCAGATTGTTTTTTGCGCCTTAGCGCTTTTTGTTGCTTTTTTCATAATACCCTCCTTAATTATAAAAACTTATCAGTTTATGTAAAAGAACTAAGCATCGCTGATATTTCCATATTATACCACTTTTTTATAAAAAGAAAAGATACAATAAAAAATCTCCCACTGAAATACAGCGGGAGATTTTCTTCAAGTGAGGCGGTCAACCTAGGTTTTTAGTAATCAGCGATTATTTAACAACTTCGGTAACCACACCAGCACCAACGGTTTTACCACCTTCGCGAATTGCAAAGTTCAGACCTTTTTCCATAGCGATTGGAGCTTGGAGTTTGACGGTGAAGGTGACGGTGTCACCAGGCATGACCATTTCTTTGTCAGCTGGCAATTCAACTTCACCGGTAACGTCAGTAGTTCGGAAGTAGAATTGTGGTTTGTAACCTTTTGAGAATGGCGTATGACGACCACCTTCTTCTTTTTTCAAGACATAAACTTCGCCTTTGAATTCGGTATGTGGAGTCACGCTACCTGGTTTAGCAACAACTTGGCCACGCTCAATGTCGTCGCGCTCAATACCGCGGAGCAAGATACCTGCGTTGTCACCAGCTTGACCTTGGCCAAGATCCTTGTGGAAAGCTTGAACGCCAGTCACAACTGATTTCTGGGTTGGTTTTAGACCAACGATTTCAACTTCGTCGTTAAGTTTAACAACACCTTGTTCAATACGACCAGTAGCCACGGTACCGCGACCTTTGATTGAGTGAACGTCTTCAATTGGCATCAAGAATGGCTTGTCGAGGTCACGAACTGGCTCTGGAATGTATTCATCCATAGCTTTGATAAGTTCCATGACGTTGTTCATTTGAGCTTCGTCGCCTTCAAGCGCCTTAAGAGCTGAACCCTTGATAATTGGGCAGTCGCGGTCGAAACCTTGTTTTGCGAGCTCGTCGCGGATTTCTTCAACCACTAATTCAGCCATTTCCTCGTCGGTTTGGTCCATCTTATTGAGGAAAACAACGATACGAGGCACACCAACTTGTTTTGCCAACAAGATGTGCTCTTTGGTTTGTGGCATCGCACCGTCAGCTGCTGAGACCACAAGAATAGCACCGTCAACCTGAGCCGCACCGGTAATCATGTTCTTGATGTAGTCGGCGTGACCTGGCATGTCAACGTGCGCATAGTGACGATTTGCTGATTCGTACTCTTGGTGAGATGAAGCGATGGTGATACCACGAGCTTTCTCTTCTGGAGCGTTGTCGATTTCGTCGTAATTTTTTGGTTGGTTAACGTCGCTTGGAAGACGCTTTGATAGAGTATGAGTAATAGCCGCAGTTAAAGTGGTTTTACCGTGGTCAACGTGACCCATAGTACCAACGTTTACGTGAGGCTTACTACGATCAAATTCTGCCATTTATTATTTCTCCTTATATTGTATTATTTTCGCGTTTGGTCATTTATTAAGACCTCACGACGGATATTAACATTATAACCGATAAGTTGCAATTAGTAAAGAGGCAAAAAGCCGAGGCGTGGTATGTTATAATAACGCTTATGAATTATGATATTTTTGGTTGGCTGGCGGGCTTATTTGGGGTGATGCTCAGTATTTCTCAGCTCAAGAAGCTGTGGCAATCGCGATCAGTAGCGGGTGTTTCGCTAGCAATGTGGCAATTATATGTTGGTGTACAAATCGGTTGGGTGGTTCATGGTATTGCTGAATCCAATCAACCGATGACTTGGGCGAGTCTAGCCTGTGCGCTGATGGGTCTGTCGGTACTCGTCTTTTTTAATAAATACAAACCCAAAAAATCACGCTGGGTGCGTCAGACTACGTCTGCTTGGTGGATTTTTGGGGCGAGTGTTGGTTTGGCTGGTTTATTCTCTTGGGTGGCATGGTATTTACCGGCTGAGATCAAAGGTCTGATTTTTATTTTCCCGACAACTTTTGGGCAGATTCATCAGTTAATTAAAATCCATCAAGCCAAGTCTGTAGCTGGCTTATCAGTGACGATGCTACTGATTTATAATTTCAACCAAGCTCTGCTTCTGATCTGGTCAATTCTGATTTTTGATCGCACTTTGACGATGACGGCGACCACTTCGATGGTGATTTTAGCTGGTTCAATTATCCGTTATTATTACAAATTACGTCAACTCAAGAAAAAGCGTTAGTTAACTCCAGTAGAGCCAACGCCACCTCGATCTTGACTACCTAAGCTATCTACTTCGGTAAATTCAATACTTGGCTGATTAGCGACAATTCGAAACTGGCAGATGCGGTCGTTTTGATTAATGATTGTATCGCGAGTAGCATAAACTGGCATCAACCACTGGTCATTATCGCCACAATAAGAATTGTCGATAATTCCGATGCTATTAGTTTGTAAAATGCCCCAATTTTTAAAAGTTGAACTGCGTGGTGCGATATGAGCTTCGTAATCCTCGGGCAATTGCATCGCTACGCCTAGCGGAATTAGTTTAAAATCGCCAGCTTTGAGCTCAATCGTCTCAGCAGAGCGCAGGTCAATCCAGTCGCCCTGAGTAATTTTAGCTAGTTTATCAATTTGATCAGTGAAATATTTAATACGAATGTTCATGTTTTTCATTTTAACATAGATGCGCCAACTCACGGAAAACATTAGCATTAAAGCTGGTTTTATGGTAAAATAAATTATTATGCAAGAAGAATTACTTAACGACAATATTCCGCATTATGACGGTCCCGAATTTTTAGCAAAAATGCAAGCTTCTCAAGAGAAGATGAAACAAAGCGATGACGAATTTGATCAAGCTTTTGACATTATCAATCGCCATCCACGCCGAGTGACAGTGTTTGGTTCGGCACGTGATGTCGAAGAAAATCAACATTATCGCGACATGGCGTATGAACTCGGTGGTCGCTTGGCACGTGCTGGCTATACAGTTGTGACCGGTGGTGGCAACGGCATTATGGGTGCCGCTAACAAGGGTGCTTACGATGCTGGCGGTGGTTCGGTCGGTTTTAATATTAAACTACCACACGAACAGCACCCAAATCCATACACAACTGATGATTTAACTTTTAAACATTTCTTCACCCGCAAGGTGGCCCTGGCTTTCTTCGCACAGGCTTATATTTATTTCCCAGGTGGCTTTGGCTCGATGGATGAATTGTTTGAAATTGTCACCCTGATGCAAACTAAGAAGATGCCTCGCCTGCCAATTATTTTAATCGGTAAAGATTTTTGGAGCGGACTAGTGCAGTTTGTTGATCACAAACTCCTGCCGATGCGGGTGATTTCAGAGGGCGATAATCAGATTTACCAAATTGTCGATAGCGTCGACGAAGCTATGGCGCTCCTTGGACACTAAACGATTATATAATTAAACCGCATATCTCGTTGAGTATCACAACTCAGCGAGATTTTGTTTAAAAAAGAAAAAAGCCTGCATTAAGCAGGCACTTTAAGACCAAGCGCATCGGTAAGTCGGTGAAATTCTCGCCGACCCATGGTCCACTTTTTCTGTTCATCCCAAAAGTCCTGAGGTGGACGATTATATTCAATCTCCATCTTAGGCTTCTTTTTGCCTCGCCTTGGTTGTTTGATGGCTATGACCATATGACCATAGCTCGAAACCACCCTATCTTTAACTACGCCTCCGTAGTAGATAGAGAGTTTGCCATCTCGCTCTCGGCATTCACGGTAACACTCATCCGCTAAATATTCTCGCTCTATCGCAAAATAAGCAAAATCGGCCATTGAAGAGCATTTATAATGCTCCAAGGACTGTTGCATTAGTTCAGAGTAGTGCTGTTTCTGAGCGCCGCCGGAATTTAAATACGAGAAAAGTAACGCCTTTGGACTCATAAATCTTTTCTTCTTTTTAAGAGTTGATCTGGGTTTAAAGAACCGCCTACCCATAAACTTCCCCTTCTATCATGGGTACATATTTACCAACTAATCAAGATTGGCATAATTATATTATGTTTGATTAAGTTTATTTTGTCAAGCTTAAGCTATTTCAACCAAAACCACAGCAAAACTATCGCACCTAATACAATACGATACCAGCCGAAAACTTGAAAATCATGTTTTTTGATGTAGCTAACGAGGAACTTAATCGCAAAAAACGATACTAGATAAGCCGTGATTGTGCCGAGTGCCAATAAGAACCACTCTGAAGCAGTGAATTTTAGGCCGACTTTGATCAGTTTTAACAAACTAGCGCCAAACATCACTGGAATCGCCATGAAAAACGAGAATTCGGCAATAACCGAGCGCTTGATTTTCATCAATAACCCCCCGAGAATCGTCGCGCCACTCCGCGAAGTGCCCGGAATTAATGCTAGCACCTGAAAAGCACCAATTTGCAAGGCTTGTTTATAGCTTAGTTGACCGAGCTGGTTGATGGTGGCTGGTTTTTTAGTACGCTCTACCACGATAAATCCAATACCATAAACAATTAGCATAACAGCGACCGTCACAGGATTGAGCAGGTATTTGTCGATCACATCATCAAACGCCAGCCCGATGATCGCTGCTGGAATCGATGCCACTAACACTTTACCCCAGAGATTAAGGGTCATTGGCTTAATGCGCTTGCTACGAAAATCATACGGCATTAGTTTATGGAAATAAATCGTCAGCACTGCTAGAATTGCTCCAAGCTGGACAATAATCAAAAATACACTGCGAAAAGCCTCACTCTGGCTAAGCTTAATGAAATTCTCTACCAAAATCATATGGCCAGTACTGGAAATTGGCAACCATTCGGTAATTCCCTCGACTACGCCAAGGATAATAACTTTAATCAGTTCAATTAAAAAAGCAATACTAAACATATGGTTATTATAGCATAGTGCTTGTGCGTCGTAAAAACCAAAAATCCGCTCGAATAAAAGCGGATTGTTTGGGATAATTGATAACTAATTAACGGCGAGAAGCGTCAATTTCTTTTTTGACGATAGCGCCAGTTGTGGCATTGATATCATAGTCATATTCAGTCAAACCGTGATAAAACTCAATTTCATACACCTGGATGCCTTTCTCGTAGTCTAATTTCCATTGAAAACGCGTAATGTCGGTTTCTTTTAAGTTAGCGTCCTTAAGGGTGATCTCCTTAGCCTTGACTTCGCCAATGAGAGCGGGTTGGGCATTAGGAGTCGGCGTTGGGGCTGGTTTCGTTGCAGGAGGCGTCGGTTCTACTCGCTCTTCTTTGACTTCTTTGCTAACCACACGCTTAGTTTTGGCGTCAATTTTATACTCATACTTGCTCTTACCGACCTTAAAATCAACTTCGTAGACTAGTCGGCCATTGTCACGATCGAGTTTAGCCTTAGAAAAATTAACGTTATTGACGAGAGTTTGAGCGTCTTCCATAGCGACACTTTTAGCTTGATCAAGGTTAATGCTAGGCTGGTTGTGATTCCACCACAACACACCGCTAATTGCCACTACAGCGACTGTAGCTATACTAATGAGGGGTAAATGTTTTTTCATATTGCTCTTTGCGTTAGTTTAACTATTATATTATAGCATAACAACCATCTAAAACACCGCCCCGATAGGTCTAGGACGGTGTTTTTAATTATCAACGATTAACTATTTAGAACGTTTTTCGATGATTTCTTTAGCGACGTTAGGTGGAACTTCCTCGTATTGTGCCAGCTCCATGCTTGAGGCAGCACGACCTTGACTCATTGAGCGCAGGTCAGAGGTATAACCGAACATTGTACCGAGTGGTACAAAAGCTCGAATCAGCTTCACGCCAACAGACAAGTCTTCCATCGCTTCGATGCGACCACGGCGAGAGTTCAAATCGCCAATCACATCACCCATGAACTCTTCTGGAGTGGTGACTTCAATTTTCATCACTGGCTCAAGCAGAATCGGGTTAGCTTGTTTGATACCATCGCGAGTTGCGTAAGCACCAGCCATCTTAAAGGCTAATTCACTGGAGTCAACATCGTGGTAGCTACCATCATACAGAGTGGCTTTGACGTCAACCACTGGATAACCAGCAATCACACCGCCTTCCAGAGTTTCTTTAATACCCTGTTCGGTTGGTTTGCGATACTCTTGAGGCACCACGCCACCTTTAATCTCGTCGATGAATTCGAAGCCTTTGCCTGGTTCATTTGGTTCAAATTTGATCCAAACATCACCGTATTGACCACGACCACCAGATTGTTTAATGTATTTACCTTGGACTGATGAAGTACCTTTGATACTTTCGCGGTAAGCCACTTGTGGTTCACCAACGTTCGCTTCAACGTTAAATTCACGTTTCATACGATCAATCAGAATCTCCAAGTGTAATTCACCCATACCGCTCATGATGGTTTGACCAGTTTCTTCGTTAGTGTGAACACGGAAAGTTGGGTCTTCTTCCGCCAGACGGTTCAGGGCGATACCCATTTTTTCTTGGTCGGCTTTTGACTTTGGCTCAACCGCGATTGACACTGGTGGCTCAGAAAACTCAATACCTTCCAGGATTACTGGATGAGCTGGATCACAGAAAGTCGCACCAGTGCGAACGTTCTTAATACCAACCACCGCAGCGATGTCACCTGCACAAACTTCGTCAATGTCGGTGCGCTTGTCGGCGTGCATACGAACGATACGGCCAACGCGCTCTTTTTCACCGCTCATGGTGTTTAAGATGTAAGAACCAGCTTTTAATTTACCAGAGTAAATGCGGACGAAAATCAACTTACCAACAAATGGGTCAGTTGCGATTTTGAAGGCTAGACCTGCCATCGGTTCGTTTTCATCAGAGTGTTTGGCAACTTCTTCGCCAGTTTTTGGATTAGTACCAATAATTGATGGAATGTCAATCGGGCTTGGGAGGTAGTCAGTCATCAAGTCAAGCACTTTTTCGACAATCACGCCACGGCCGTCACCACCTGTCACCAGGAAGAAATCACCGCCTAGAACACGTTTGCGTAGAGCTGATTTTAGTTCGTCGATAGAAATTGCTTCTTCACCCTCGGAGAAGAACTTTTCCATCAAAGCGTCATCAGCTTCCACTGCCGCTTCCACTAGGGCTGAGCGAGCTTCCTTAGCCTTATCCAGCATATCTGCTGGAATCTCGCCGACAATCAATGCCTTATCTGAGAACTCTTTGTAGGTGTAAGATTTCATGTCGATCAAGTCAACCACGCCACAAATGTCTTTTTCAAAACCAATTGGCAAGTGAATCGGCATGGCGTTTTTGTTCAAACGCTTGCGGATACTGTCGAGTGATTTGTAGAAATCACCACCAGTTTGGTTAATTTTGTTGACGAAACAGATACGAGGCACGCCGTATTTGTCGGCTTGACGCCAAACAGTTTCGGACTGCGCTTCGACACCCATTTTACCATCGAATACTGTCACTGCACCGTCTAGCACGCGGAGTGAACGCTCCACCTCAGCGGTAAAGTCGATGTGACCTGGGGTGTCAATGATGTTAATTTTGCAATCGTGCCAGAAACAAGTCACCGCAGCGGAAGTAATGGTAATACCACGCTCTTTTTCTTGTTCCATCCAGTCAGTGGTTGCACCGCCGTCGTCGCCACGCACAGTACCGATTTTGTGATTGATACCAGTGCGGTACAAAATACCTTCGGTCGTGGTGGTTTTACCAGCATCAATATGCGCGATAATACCGACGTTACGGATTTTATCAAGTGTAAATTTCTTTTCTGCCATAAATATATGTCCCCAACCCTAATATTATCGTGCAAAATGCGCGAAAGCACGGTTGGCTTCGGCCATTTTGTGAGTATCTTCTTTTTTCTTAAAGGCAATGCCAGTTTCATTATAAGCGTCAACGATTTCAGTACCAAGACGTTTAACATAAGGCATACCTGATTTTGAGCGTGAAGCCTGAACTAACCAACTAAACGCAAAGTGTTGTTGGCGGTGACCCGAAATTGGGTATGGAATCTGATAGTTAGCACCACCGACACGAGTTGAACGGACTTCGAAGCTTGGTGAAATGTTTTTCAAAGCTTTTTCGAAAACTTCGAGTGGGTTGTCGCTTTTTAGAGTGCGAGCGGCCATTTCCAAAGCGCCATAAACCGCTTTTTCAGCTACTTCTTTTTTGCCGTTTAACATTGATTTGTTGATTAATTTTTGCACCAAAACGCTGTTGTATTTGCGGTCTGGTTTAACAGTTCGTTGGAGTTTTGCAGTAACTTTGCGAGGCATGACTATTTGTTTCCTTTCTTCGCACCGTATTTGCTACGACCTTGTTTGCGATCAGCTACACCTTGGAGGTCGAGCGCACCACGAACGATGTGATAACGCACACCTGGAAGGTCAGGCACACGACCACCACGCACTAACACTACGGCGTGCTCTTGGAGGTTGTGACCTTCACCACCGATATATGCCCAAACTTCTTGACCATTAGTCAAACGGACACGAGCGACTTTACGAAGCGCTGAGTTCGGTTTCTTCGGGGTTTTGGTAGTGACTTTAACACAAACACCACGTTTAAATGGTGAGTTTTGCTCGTAACGACGAGTCTTGAGAGTGTTGGTGATTGAACCGAGCGCTGGCGACTTTGATTTTTTAGCCGCAGTTTTGCGTGGTTTACGCACCAACTGATTGATTGTTGGCATTTTTAAAAAATACTCCCTATGTTTTAAGTAATATTACGACCGTTTCGGCAGCACCCTACTTTAGTCGTGTTATTTATCCAAGACGGCTCCGTGGTACACAACACGAACAATCTCGATAAATCGAAACTCTTCACCATTATAACAAAAAAGTGATTAAAAAGCAAGGTTTAAGGACGGCTTGGTTAGCGATATTGCAAATGAATCATCTTCACCATACGCAAGCGATCAGACATTGCCATGTTGAATTTAGTGGATAGCTTCAGACCTTTTTTGTTGATGTGATGATAGAACGGCTCATCTGCCAGCACCTGGACATTATTGGCAATATTCGATGCCAGTTCCTTGGCAGAATCTACACAAAAATACATTTGAGCGTCAGCATGACCGACTTGTTTCATCCATTTTCGGCGCATCAGATGCAGTCCTCGTTGATTCACTGCATCGAACACCATTTCAATCACGCCGTAAGTTCCAAGCATTCGCAACAAGCCTAATACTTGTTTTTGCTCAAAATAATAAAACAAACCGCTAGCCGTAATCAGTAGTGGCACGTCACCGACTTCCTCGCGTACCTGGCGAAGCCACTGCTCAGAAAACGCATCAGTCGCTAGGAGTTTCTCGCGATTCGATTCTGGCAGAAGCGTCTTGCGGTATTCAATCACCTCCGGCAAATCCACCCCGTACCAGCGCGTCCGACCGTTGTCATTGCGATTGAAGGTGGTTTCGAGTCCGCAACCAAGCTGAACAATCACGCCATCCGGATTACGCGATAAGAAATCTTGAATATGTCGATCGATATTGGCACTACGCACTGCCGACGCTAGGTAGGTATATTGGGTTTGGGTATGATTAGTCAGTACTTCAGCTGGCAGTTGAGACTTAAGAGTCAGCGCCGTTTTATCATACAAAATCGACGGAAAATGCTCACTGGCATAAATCCTGCCTAACATCGGTACAAACAGCGTGCTTTCGACGGTTCCTAAATAAGTAGTCATTACTGTTATTATACGCCTTTTTTCTACAAAGAAAAAAGCCCAGACTGTTGTCTGAGCTATAGGATGCTTGCTAGTCCGGTAGAGCATAGCGAACGTCACTGCATTGATAACAGTACATCTTCGCCTTGACGGCGCTCTTAGCATCGCTTAATTTTTTATCAAATTTGCGCCACCAACGTTTCCCGTTGTACGAATTGTTGCGGCGCAATACTGGGCCGAACTCATGATCAATCCCAACGACCTCGTAGACTACATACTTCTCGCGCTTTCCTTCGTAGCTAGAGAGTATAGTGTAATCACCAATCGCCACTACAAATAGCGCATGGCCGTCTAAGACTATCCCCGCATTTGGCTTAAGATGTACTCGCTTTTTGGGAGCACCATCGGCATCGCAGATAACACAGGCCCTCCCAAAATCCTTACCTATTTTAGCTCCATATTCCCAGACTGCCCATAGTCCAGAAATAGGAGTTATTGTCGTTCTAATCCCTTCCATATCTCCCCTCCTTAATTATAAAATATTACTTTAAAAGACTAAGTTTGCACCCAGAAAACTCTTTTTAATTTTATAATATTTTAAACATACTGTCAATAAACGACGTGTCCTGGTACAAGATTTAAAAAACAAATTCCCGAGTTTTATACTAAAAGTCGTTATCAAGCTCTTGAATAATCCGCTGATTAAAATAGTCCATAATTAGCCGGTGTCGTTTTTGCGTATCAAGTTCAGTTTGCTGAAGAGAATTAATATACTCCACAAACTCGTTAAACACAATGTAGTTAGGCTGTTTTTCCCAATCAGCATAACAATAGTCATCGTCGTAATAATTAGTCATTTCTGAAAGATAGTCAATTTCCATCGATTGTAATTGTTCACTATCATTAATTAAAGCATAATATAATGCCAAACAGCACAGCGATAGATATTTATGCTGATTATTTTTTGGCGACAGTGTTTTAGTGATAGTATCTATTTTAGTCAATGCTTCGTTCATATTTTTATTATATAAAAAAGTCTTTAAAGAACAAGAAAAAGGCGTTTCATGTAGAAATGCCAGTAGCTAGAGATTGTTGGTTAAATATTTAATTTCTGCCCAGTCTCGATCAATTTCATCTTGACTCTTGTCTTTGTCTTGAATGAAAGCTGCTAAATTGAAAATACGTTCGAGCTGTGGCACTTTGTTAACATAATCGACAAAATCGTCATCAAGAGCTAATTGGACAATTGCATTGCAAGACTCTTGAGAGTCGGTATTTTTTTTGATGATTGTTAAAATTTTTTCCTTGTAGTCAAACACTTTACTCATACTTTTGCATCTTTATTATTGCTTTGAATATCCCAGCTCATCTTGTCCCTCCTTAGGAATTATCCCTAGATGATGAAATGATATTATTAATATCATACAAGGTTAATGTTAAAATCAAAACAAGCTCCCATAGTGAGAGCTTGTTTTTGTCAGTTTAGTCAGTGACTAGTTCAGATCGGCGATATCTTCTGAGATGTCTTCGGCGCTAAATTCACCTTCGATGTCTTCTTCGGCAAATTCCCGATCTTTAATAATCGGCGCACCAGTACCAACTGGAATCTTGTGGCCAATAATCACGTTTTCTTTAAGACCCTTGAGGTAGTCAACGCGACCGCTAGTTGCGGCGTTAATCAAGACGCGAGTTGTATCCTGGAATGATGCCGCCGATAGGAAGCTATCGCTCCAGATTGATACCTTGGTGATACCGAGCAGTAATTGTTTGTAAACAATTAGCTCTTTACCCTCTTCGGCGAGTTGCTCGTTAGCATCCTCAACCGCAGCGGCCGAGACAATATCACCAGTCACGAACATTGAGTCGCCAGCATCTTCGACTTGGACACGGCTAAACATTTGTTTAACGATGATTTCCAAGTGTTTTGCAGACACGTCCTGACCCTGAGCGGCGTAGATACGCAACACTTCGTTGATGATGTAACGCTGGGTTGCTTCAATACCCTTGAGGCGCATTAAGTCGTGCAGGTTGAGCGAACCAAGTGTTAAACGATCGCCGGCTGAGACTTTGTCACCAACCGAGACGGTTAACTGCATACGGCTTGGCACTTCGTAGCGAGCTGGCGAAGCAGTGGTTGACTTGATGATAATATCAGTCTTGGTGACTTCAATTTCGCCATCAAACGGCGCAACCAGTGGTTTTTTGTCGTCTTGAGCTTTTGCTAAGACATCACCAGCTTTGACGTAAGAACCGGTTTTTACTTGAGCAGTGCGGTCTTCCAGAGCGATTTTTTCGGTTTTACCTTCGGTTGGGGTAACCTGGATGATGTGTTTACTGCCTTCTTCCCAGATATCAA
This sequence comes from uncultured Candidatus Saccharibacteria bacterium, assembly GCA_947097085.1. GTDB lineage: Bacteria > Patescibacteriota > Saccharimonadia > Saccharimonadales > Saccharimonadaceae > CAMUQR01. The sequence goes on from CAMUQR010000013.1 coordinate 14,958, forward strand.
CGACACCAGCAATTTCTGTAATAAAAGCTTGACCTTTTGGTTTGCGGGCTTCAAATAACTCTTCAACACGAGGCAAACCTTGGGTAATGTCACCACCGGCTACACCTGAGCTGTGGAAGACGTTCAAGGTCAGCTGAGTACCCGGCTCACCAAGTGATTGAGCGGCAATCACACCGACTGGCTCGTAAGCATTGACTAGGCTACCAGTTGCCATATCAACACCGTAGCTTTGGCGTGGAATACCATGCAGGGTTTTAGCCGACAAGATGCTTTTAATGGAAACTTCGTTGATGTTTTCGTCAGCTTCAATGGCGTTAGCAATCACTTCGGTGATAAGCTCGTCTTTTTTGACATAGCCTGGAACGTCAGCGGCAGCATAACGACCACGGATGCGTTGTGCGAAGTCCACCATTGTTTCTTTAGTTTCGTCACGATAAATTGCGTAGCCTGGGTCAGCCACATCCACCATTTCATCATCAATCGTGAAGATATCTTGCGCCACGTCAACCAAACGACGAGTCAAATAACCAGAGTCAGCAGTCTTGAGCGCTGTTGAAATCAGACCTTGACGCGCACCACGAGTTGCCACGTAGGCCTCCAGTGATGATAGACCTTGGAGGTAAGATGAACGCACTGGGAGCTCAATTTCTTTGTTCATAACGTCCACCAGCACACCGATGTTTGCGGCTGCCAATTTGACGTTCGAAACGCTACCACGCGCACCAGAGTTCACCATCACACTGATACCAGTATCCATGTGTTTGAGGCGATCTTGGACTAGATTTTTAATGTCGTCGTCAACACCACGCCACACACCAACAGTCAGCTTATAGCGTTCTTCGTTGTTAATCAGACCTTCGTCGTATTGTTCAGCGACGGCTTTAGCGGCTTTATCACCTTGTTTAATCAAATCGTCAACTTCATCAAAACGCACATAGTCGTCTTTTCCAGCCGAAATTGCACCGATAGTAGCATAACGAAATGACAAATCTTTGAGGCGGTCAGCAGTTTTGGTCGTTTCTTCAGCACCATATTGCTCGTAGATTTTCGCCATGACTTTTTTGAGACTCTTCTTGTCTTGTGGATTTTCTTGGTATGGGAAATCCTTTGGCAAGACTTCGTTGAAGTACACGCGACCGAGAGTAGTATCACGCTTCACGCCTTTAGTATGAACTCGAATTGGCGATTGCAGAGCAATCAAACCATTTTCGTAAGCCATTTCTGCTTCATAAACTGAGGTGTAGGCTTTGCGTTCGTCGTTAGCGTATTTTGGTTTGTCATAAGTCAGGTAATAGTTACCAAGCACAATGTCCTGGTTGATGTTGAGCACCGGTGAACCATCAGCTGGCTTGAGCAAGTTGCGTTGTGCAGTCATTAACTGGCGAGCTTCTTCTTGAGCTTTAGCGGAAAGTGGCAAGTGAACAGCCATCTGATCACCATCATAGTCAGCGTTAAAGCCAGTTGCC
>CAMUQR010000014.1 GCA_947097085.1 uncultured Candidatus Saccharibacteria bacterium
TTACCTAATTTGTACAGTATCTCATAGCTGATATATTTGGTAATAAAACATAACAATTAAGCACGTGGAAAACTTTTGGATAATTGTGGGAAAACTAAAAAAGACATCCGATAATCTGATGTCTTTTTTAAAAATAATTACTTGGTGGGCGATATAGGACTCGAACCTATGACCTCATCCACGTCAAGGATGCGCTCTAGCCAACTGAGCTAACCGCCCAAGTTGCGACTATTATAACATAACTTAAACCAGAAATAAACCAAAACTTGCTATTTCAACACAAAAATCATATAATAAGTAACTGATACACGGTGAGTGCGGCCTAACCAACCGCAGGAGTTGTCCTTTTGGCGGAGGAAAAGTAAAAACCTCCCAATAAAGAGCGCCTAAGTAATAAGCCAAGAACTAGCTGAAGCTTAGGAAGTCCGGTGGAACCGCCCGTTTTCTTGGGTCCGAGACGATAATAACATTTAATAATCTAAGGAGTTATTATGTCATCAGACGAACATCTTGAACTAATTCGGCACAGCCTAGCGCATATTATGGCGGCAGCCGTGCAAAAACTATGGCCAGAGGCACAATTTGGCGTTGGTCCAACCGTTGATAATGGTTTTTATTATGATATTTATCTCGATAATTATGCCTTTTCTGATAAAGACCTGAAAAAAATTGAAAAAACCATGCGTAATTTAATCAATCGCAAGCAGGATTTTGTAAAAAGTGAAATGTCGATTGATCAAGCTATTGAATGGGCGAAGCAATCCGGCCAATCATTTAAAGTGGAATTATTAACTGACTTAAAAAAATACGGCACAACAGTTGCAAAAGAAATCGCTAACGAGATTGAAATTAGTGATAAAAACGATACTGTGACATTTTATCAGGTTGGAGATTTTGTCGATTTATGTCGTGGACCTCACATTACCAATACTAGTGAAGTGGGTGCTTTTAAACTGATGCGTGTTTCGGGTGCTTATTGGCGTGGTGATGAAACTAAGGCGCAGATGCAACGGATTTACGGTGTGGCATTTGCAACGCAAGCGGAGCTGGATGAATATTTGGAACACTTGGAACAGGCAAAACTTCGAGATCATCGCAAGCTTGGTAAGGAACTGGATTTATTTACAGTGTCGCCGTTAGTAGGGGCAGGGTTACCGATGTTTACGCCGCGCGGCACAGTGTTACGCGATTTGCTATCGGGATTCACTAATCAAGCACGTCAGGATGTTGGTTTTACTAAAGTCTGGACTCCAAACATGACCAAACACGAACTCTATGAAAAATCAGGTCACTGGGCGAAATTTGGTGCAGAATTATTCTTAGTTAAGTCACAAGAAACTTCGGATCAATTTGTGATGAAACCAATGAACTGTCCACATCACGCTCAGATTTACGCCTCAAAAGCGCGTAGTTATAAAGACATGCCTCTGCGTTATTTGGAAACTACTACGGTGTATCGTGATGAAAAAAGTGGTGAGTTGGGTGGTTTGAGCCGAGTACGCGCCATTACGCAGGACGACTCGCATGTTTTCTGTCGTCCTGATCAGATTGGTCAGGAAATTCACAATCTCATGAGCGTGGCATATCAAGTGTATTCGACGCTCGGTATGAAATTACGTGTTCGCTTGAGTTACCGAGATGATAGCGACGCTTATTTAGGGGATCTGCAATTGTGGCAACAGAGTCAACAGCGCCTGAAAGAAGCCGTAATTGCTAATGGTTTAGACTATTTCGAGCAGGAAGGCGAGGCAGCATTTTATGGTCCGAAGATTGACTTTATGGCGTCAGACGCAATTGGTCGTGAGCATCAGGTGGCAACCGTTCAGCTTGACTTTGTGCAACCAGAGCGTTTTGAACTGACTTATGTTGATAGCGACGGTAATCATCAACGACCGGTGATGATTCACTGTGCAGTGCTTGGTTCAATTGAGCGTTTCTTAAGCGTGTTCATTGAGCATACTGGTGGTTGGTTTCCGTTCTGGGTGGCACCAGAACAGGTGCGGATTCTAACGATTAATGATGATATCTTGCCTTATGCAGCGCAAGTGCGTAATGTTTTAAGTCAAGTTGTACTCGATGCGCCAGTGCGCTTCAATCCATTGCGGGTTACGATTGACGAGCGTAAAGAATCGCTTGGTAAAAAAATTCGTGAAGCAACTAGTTTTAAAATTCCGATGCAGATTATCGTTGGTCAAAAAGATCGAGACGCTCAAGAGGTTAGTGTACGCACTCGTGACCAAGAAACGAAAGTTAAACTGGACCAATTAGTGGAGTTTATTGAGCAATATAATTTGGATGAAATCGCCAAAAATAAAGCTAGCTTGAAATAATGTCATCAACTTCGTTCAAACCATTAATTGTGATTCTGGGACCAACTGCTAGTGGAAAATCAGCGGTTGGTTTGGAATTAGCGCGTCAAATCGGAGGTGAGATTATTTGTGCAGACTCTCGCACAGTGTACCGCCATATGAATATCGGTACGGCCAAACCGTCGACTGAGGAGCAAGCAGAAATTCGACATTGGTGTCTTGATTTAGTTAATCCAGATCAAGCTTTTTCGGTGGCGGATTTTAAGGCGGAAGCTGAACAGGCAATTGAGGATATTCGATCGCGTGATAAATATCCAATCATGGTTGGGGGCAGTGGGTTATATATTGACAGTGTAATTTTTGATTTTCAATTACAGTCAAAAGCTGACACTCAGCTTCGTCAGGCATTGGAGCAACTAACAACTAAACAGTTGCAAGATTATTGTAAAAAACACAACTATGGCTTACCAGAGAATATTCATAATCGACGACACTTAATCCGCCGAATCGAAACCAAAGGTGCTGATGTAAGAAATACACAGATAATCGATAATCTAATACTTGTCGGTATTGATGTTGAAAAAACAACATTACGAAATAGGATTGCAAAGCGGATTGAACAGATGCTAGAGCAGGGGTTAATTGAAGAAACTCGTTATCTATATAAAAATTACAACAATAGTTTGGAAGCTATGACTGCGAATATTTATCAGCTGGTGATGGATTATCTTGATGGCACAATCAGTTATGTACAGTTGCTGGAGTTGGCGACAATTCGCGATGCGCAACTAGCAAAAAAACAGCGTACTTGGTTTCGACGCAATCCACATATTCAGTGGCTGGACCGGCAACAAGTTATGCCGTATATCTTATCAAAACTTGACTAAAAAACTTGTCTTGTGTGATACAATATAACTATGGATAAGGTGGATAATATTAAAAAATTATTCGGATCAAACACGCGCACCAAGCTGTTAGGTCTGTTTTTGAATAATCCATCAGAACCTTACTATGTCCGCGAAATTACTCGTTTAATTGATGAACAAATTAATTCTGTGAGGCGAGAACTGACGAATCTAGAAGAAATCGGTCTGGTACAAAAGTTTGAGCGCGATCGTAAAGTTTACTACCAGTTAGGCGAAACATCAGACTTATTGAAACCATTACGCATAATTTTTTGCCCGATTGATGACTCGGAAGGAGTGAGTTATCCTGGCGTGGTCGGATCAGTGGACTGGCTGGAAGAAATTGCTGGCGTTAAAACTAGCCTCAAAACTTTAATCCTAGCTGGTTCATTTCTTGATGATGCTCAATCGGATTTCGATATGGTGCTTATTGGCAATAACGCTCGTAATAAATTGTCGCGCTGGGCGCAGAATTTAGAAACTCGATTGGGGCGTGAATTGCATTATGTTATTTTTGATCAAAAAGATTTTGAGTATCGGTTGTCAGCTAAGGATAAGTTTGTGACGAACCTATTTAAATCGAAATATGAAGTAATTTTTGATGAATCAGGCAAACTACTGAAAGGAGAATAGAGATGGTAGAAATTGAATATTTTGGCGGTAATGCTGTAAAAATTACAAGCAATAAACAAGTAGCGGTGGTTGATCCAAAGCGCTCTCACTTTGGGCTAAAAGATTTAGACGCTCAACAAGCTATTGAAATGGTCACTGCCAATGATTTAGCAGTAAATGATAGTGACGCAATTTTGTTAGTGGATGGTCCTGGTGAATATGAGGTTCACGGCTATTCTATCAAGGGAATTGCAGCGAATGCTTACCAAGATATGGATAAGAATTGTAAAAATAACAACATTTACTCGATTGAAGTAGATGATGTAAAAATTGCAATACTGGGTAACATTGAGGCAAAATTATCCGAAGCACAGTTGGAAGAGATTGGCGTAGTTGATATTTTAATTTTGCCAGTTGGCGGTGGCGGTTTTACTCTCTATGGTAAGGAAGCCGCAAAAATCATTAAACAAATTGAACCAAAAATTGCCGTACCAATTCATTTTGCAGGCGATGGTTTAAACTATGAAGTAGCGCAAGATACTGACGATGAATTCACTGGTGAGCTAGGTGCGACTGTTGAAAAAATGGATAAGTTGGTTATTAAAAAAATCACTGACTTACCAGAAAACTTACAAGTGATAAAATTAACGCGACGCTAGGCTATAATTATAAATGTTTGATATTGGTCTAATTGCGATTTATCTTGTAGTGGTGCTGGTAGCGGTGTCGATTCATGAATCGGCACATGCCTTAACGAGTTATCTTTTGGGCGATGATACGGCTAAGCTTCAGAAGCGTATTAGCTTAAATCCGTTAAATCACATTGACCCGTTTATGTCGGTATTACTACCGGTGGTGTTGATGATGATGAAGCTGCCAGCATTTGGTGGGGCAAAGCCGGTAATGGTGAATTCCCGTAAAATTAAATATGGTGATTACGGCATGGCGCTAGTGGCGCTTGCCGGTCCATTATCAAACTTCTTGCTGGCGTTTATCTGTTTTGGCGGTGTAGCTTTAGCGGTACGGTTCGAGAATATATTTTGGATGGAGTTGATGATGTTATCGGTGCGGGTGAATCTTGGTTTTATGTTATTTAATCTGTTGCCAATTCCGCCACTTGATGGTTCGCGCGTCCTGTATGCTTTAGCGCCAGAGTCAGCACAAGAGGCGATGCGCAATTTTGAGCGCTATGGTACAGTGGTGATTATGTGTGCGGTGATGTTGCTGAGTGAATTAGTTTTTGCTTATGTATCACAAACTGGTCAATTGATCATAAACCTATTTCGTTTAATCTTCGGGCTGTAAGTCTTGACAAGGTGTGCTATAATTAAGATAGCCCTTAAGCAAAAGGCCGATATAATTTTCTCGAACAATATTTGAAAGGGAGCTTTAATGATTCAGTTCCGTGGAACTGTTTTGCGAGCACCCACCTTGCCAATACAGGCTGGGAATCTTATACGGCTTACTTGAGGGCTTTTATGCGACATCAATATGAAACAACAAGTTGAAATTATTATTGCTACTGTCTACAACGATAAAGTATTGTTAAATTATGACTCTCATCATAAGAATTATCGTTTGCCAGTAGTGGAAATGGCTTTTCGGTCATCTCCCGAAGAAACAATTGGTAGTTATTTCCAAAAAAACCATAAAATTATACCTGACGAGGTTACGATTGTTGATGTCTATGAGTCGGAAGCGGATGAGCGACTTTATTTAATCTATAAGGTTGAATTTAGCGCTGAGCAATATTCAAGTTTGGTGGCACAGCTTGGAATGTCGGCTTGGTTTGATCAGGCGAAGCTTAATAGTGGAGTCGGAATTGATGACATATCTAAAATAATTTTGCGTCGTTTTGAAGCAAAGATTTTTAAAATTAGCAAACCGCCGGAATTAATCTCCTCAGTTAATAAATATCTACTCTATACCGATGGTGGGTCACGTGGCAATCCTGGTCATTCCGGAGTGGGGTATGCGATTTATGATTTATCAGGTTCGGTTATTCAAGAAGGCTGTGAATACATTGGCATCGCAGTCTCTGGCGTAGCTGAATATCAGGCGGTGTTGCGTGGTCTTGAGGCAGCTTTAAATCTCGGGATTAAAAACCTAGAGGTGCGAGTCGATAATTTAATGATTGCTAAACAGATGAATGGCTTATATCAGGTGAAAAATCGTGAGTTATGGCCAATTCATGAACGCATTGTGAAATTAAGCATGCAGTTTGAAAAATTAAAATTTGTGCATATTAAGCGTGAATTTAATCAGATTGCCGATCGGCTAGTGAACCAAGCATTAGATGATTATTTGACTAATGCTTAAAATCAGCGTATAATTAGCAGAGTTTGTCGGGTAGTTGCTTGCTAGTTTTAGACTAACAAGAGGAAAGTCCGGACAACACAGAGCGCAACAGTTGTTAACGACAACCAGAGGAAACTCTAGGGAAAGTGCCACAGAAACGTATACCGCCCACATTTTTTGTGGGTAAGGCTGAAAAGAGTGAGGTAAGAGCTCACAGTCTGGTCTGGTGACAGATCAGAGGGGTAAACCCTGTTGGTTGCAAAGAAATCCGTGATGGTTGCTCGCCAAGCGGGTTGAGAACTGCTTGAACCAATTAGTAATGATTGGTCTAGATAGATAGCTACCGATTACAGAATCCGGCTTATAGACAAACTATTTTAGAAATTATAAAATACCACCTGATAGTTCAGGTGGTATTTTGGTTAGTGGGCTGAATTATTTCAGAGCTTTGACAACTGCGGTAAATGCTTGTGGCTCGTTAACGGCAAGATCTGCCAAGATTTTGCGGTCAAGTTCGATGTTTGACTCTTTTAATTTCTTGATTAGATCTGAATATTTAACACCATTTTGGCGAGCTGCATTGTTAATGCGTGTGATCCACAGACCACGGAGATCGCGTTTTTTGTTACGGCGATCACGGTAAGCATATTGTAAAGCTTTGATAACGCCTTGCTTAGCTAGTCGAAACGAGCTAGTGCGAGCGTGTTGCATGCCTTTGGCGGCTTTCAAGATTTTCTTGTGCTTGCTGCGGGCAGTGACTCCAGTTTTAACTCTCATGATTAAACTCCTAGAACTTTCTTAACGTTTTTAGCTGGTTTTCCAGTTACGAATGCGTTTGATTTAATTACGCGTTTGCGGCGGCGACTTTTTTTAGCGAGAAAGTGTCCACCAAATGCTCGTTGTCGAACAATTTTGCCAGTTGGGGTGATTTTAATCCGCTTGGCAGTCCCTTTATGGGTCTTCATTTTTGGCATTATTTACTCCTTATATTTATACTCAAGTTGCGTCCACTCATTTGAGGCTTTTGGTCAACTATGATTTTATCACCTAGGATTTCTAGAATGCGATCGATCATTTCTTGGCCGAGTTCTTTGTGAGCCATTTCACGACCCCGAAAAACAACGGTTAATCTGATTTTATGACCTTTTTCAAGAAATTCAGTCACTTTTTTGAGTTTGATGCGCAGATCGTTGTCGCTAATCTTTAAGCCAAAGCGCATTTGTTTGAGTTCACTAGCTTTAGCGTTTTTGCGATTTTTCTGCTGTTTTTTCATCTTCTGGTATTGATATTTACCCCAATCAATAATTTTGGCGACCGGTGGGTCGGCATTAGGGGAGATTTCGACCAGATCAACTTTAGCTTTTTTTGCTAAGTCGAGGGCTTCTTTTAAGTCAAGAACGCCTAGCTGTTCGCCATCAATACCTATAACTCGCAGTTGCTTGGATTTAATTTCTTGATTAATCCGAGTTTGGTTACTTATAGGTTTTTCCTCTCTTGAATTTTATTACTTGAGCACTTAACTCGGGTAATATTTTACCAGATATTAACTAAATATACAAGAGAAAAACCAGAGAATTGATTTTGAATTAATTGAGATTGCTACGATATTGTAAAGCTTCAGCTAAATGTTTGAGGCTAATATGCTCAGCACCATCAATATCGGCAATGGTGCGAGCGACTTTAATAATACGAAAATAACTACGAGCACTGAGATTCATTTGACTAGCAGCTTTGCCTAAAAATTGTTTTAAATCGTCAGATAGTTGGATGGTTTTAGTGATTTGTTTACTCGATAAATTGCTGTTGTAAAAACTACATGAGTGATATCGCCTCTGTTGAGCTAGGCGCGCCTGCTCAATTTGAGTTTGGGCAGTTTGGTGAGCACTGGTAGTGTTGTGATTATTACCTATCAGGTGTTGATGTGGTGTTGGTGTGACATTAATCACTAAATCAATTCGATCAAGCATTGGTCCTGATAGCTTTTTCTGGTAATTATGAATTTGAGTGCTGGTGCAAGTGCATTCGTGGGATGGGTCACCATAATAACCACAAGGGCAGGGGTTCATGGTAGCGACTAACATAAAATCGGCTGGAAAATGGGTTTTACCATTGACTCGATTAATCCAAATTTCTTTATCTTCAATCGGTTGACGTAAAGCTTCAATGATGGAACGCGGGTATTCTGGCAATTCATCCAAAAATAAGACACCAAGATGCGCTAAACTAATTTCACCAGGCTGGGGATTACGCCCACCGCCGATAATCGAAATTTTACTAGCGGTGTGATGAGGTGAACGAAAAGGTCGCGTATTAATAATTTCTTCATCAGATTCACCCGACAGGTTATATAGTTTAGTGACGGTTAGTTTTTCTTCATCGCTAAGTGGTGGTAATAGGCTGGTAATAGTTTTGGCCAGCATAGTTTTACCAGCTCCGGGTGGCCCGTTTAGTAAAATATTATGTCGACCGGCCGTCGCGATAATGAGGGCACGTTTAGCTTGCTCTTGGCCATAGATATCATCAAGTGTGGTTTGATTTTCGGTGCTTATCAGTGTGGCGGGAGTGGGGATATGAGCAGAAAGCGGTTGAATTTTCTTTAAATGTAAGAATAATTGTTGTAGATTATCAACTCCGAATAAATTAATGCCTGTAATTAATTCGGCTTGTTGGAGATTAGACGCGGGGAGAAATAAATTCTTGATACCGGCGGTCTTGGCGGTTTCGGCGATATTAATGATACCACGGACTGGTCGTAGGCTACCATCAAGAGCCAGCTCGCCAACAAAAATACTATCAGCAATTTCAGGTTGCGTGAGTTGTTTGGAGGCGGTCAGGATTGAAATTGCAATTGGTAGGTCAAAGTAGGTACCGTCTTTCGGTAATTCGGCTGGAGCCAGATTGACGATGATCTTGTGTTTGGGAAAATCAAGATTTGAATTAGTGATGGCGCGACGAACTCGCTCTTTAGCTTCATCAATCGCTTTATTACCCATGCCAACGATTTGCAAACTAGGTAATCCTTTGGCGATATCGGTCTCAACATCAATGATGCAACCCTCAAACCCGATTGGTGCGACTGATTGAACTTTGCTAACCATAACTAGTATTATTTAAGCATACAACTTGGAAAAACTCAATCAAGCTGATATAATGTTTAGTTACAAAGTTGGGGCTGAATAGCTTAGACGATTGAAACTTAACACTAACTAGCAAGTCGCTTCAATGAGCGTATCATTTAATAAATGCAACTAAAGCAAAAACAGCATTTGCTAAACTAGCGAGCGTTTTCGCTCCTAAAATGGCATTTGCGCCAATCGCTGCTTAATTATTAGCGATCATCACATTAACTCAGCAGTTGGGGTTGATCGTGGTGTCATATTTTAAACTGCTTACTAAGTTTAGTCATCGCAAAACTTACTTAGGACAAAAATCTTTGCGATTGACTTGATGATTTGTTTTGTTATTTTTGATATGATTATCAGTCAATTATTTTTTGAAAAATAACTAAGCTTGTAGATGGTTAGTCTTAATTCAACCGGACCCGGGGGCAGTACCCGGCAGCTCCACCAATAATTTAAGATTGGAATTATTAATTTAAAAACCGCCCGAAGATTTTATACAACGGGCGATTTTTTATTGGCTAAAAACTAGCATAAAAAACATAAAACGACCGTCTGCGAGTTCGGTCGTTTTATGCGAGTTATAGGATTGCTGTTTGTTTTTTGTTTAGCTCCCTGCACAATATTTTTGTTCAAGAGCTACCTCTATAATAGCGAATTAAAACGCATATGTCAACAACTTTGCAAAAGATTTTTTGGTGATTTTTTAAAGCTTTTCCACAGTTTTGTGGAAAAGCTTATGGCTAATAGAGAAGGGCAAAAAATCGAGCTAGATTTTTAATCATGTTTGATGTCAAAAACACTGCAAAAATACCAAAAAAATATTGAAAATGATGCTCAAATTAACGTCAGATTTTGTGATGATTTGGCATGGAACTAGTATGCATATTGACGGGCGAGTGAATGAGCTAAGCTGGCTTGCTAATAATGACGCGTTAGCTGGGCGCGGAGTGGAATAAAAGATAGCTAAAATAATTGTGATGGATGCTATTTTTTTTAAAAAATCAATTCATGCTAATAATTATACCCAACTTGCAAAAATAATATTTTTTTAAAAAATAAAATAATGATGATGGTGCAATAAAAACATGAAAACTACAAAAACGGTATCGAAGTTGTTAACAGTGAATATGTGCATTATGGCAGTTAGCGCGTGCGATGTATTAAAATCTATGGTGCTATAAAGAAAGATCTTTCTGACGATGTTGGGTGTAGTGTGTATACAATACCAATCATGAAGATTAAAATATATGTCGAAATGTCTAGCGCTAGTTTTGAATGTTTAAAAAACTAACAAGTTGGTATGGCGTTGGCTTTTGTTATATTTGTCGTGTAACAAAAAAAATGCTCAAATTAATAACTTCGAAAATCTTAATTTGTCAGACCTGCTCAATATTAAATAGTCAACTTCTAAGTTTTTTTAAAAAAACTATGCTTTACAAAAACGTACTATGATTAATAATACGATGACTTTAAGACTAAGAATGAAAAGGACGAACTGCACGATAATTAAGTCAAAAATCGCTCGTTGTATAAAAGTATCTTCTAATTTATTGTAATATTTACAACTCTAAAATTTAGCTAATCTATATTTTTCTAATCTTTTATTAGCAGTGTTGTAAAAAATAAATGCAATAAAAACAATATAAAAATAGCAAAAAGGAGTTGACATTTTTAAATGCTTGTGCTAATATGTGTGTAAGCTTTTAGCAAACACAAAAACTAGTTTTATAACATAAAAGCCAAAAAATATTTACACATTAGTTCATTAGAAATATCTGGCCACACCAAACTCTTCAATGGAAAGATCAGTTACTATTCCTCTGAATTGTAGCTGATGCTCCATTCAAGATTGCTTGAGTGTTGAGCGCGCGGCGACTAGCCTAGTCTCCTTTTAAAAATAAAAAAAACAGGCTAGCGACGCAAGGATGTGTCTCGCAGATTAAATATACTCTGTGAGGCGGTCAAACGCTCAGAGAGTCATAGGAATTACAAACCCCCGACACTTTATTTATATAGTTATTAGTTGGATGCGGTTGTATCCAATGACCTCTGGGCTCTTTTTATTATGAACAAGCTTGTGGGTCGTGTAGTATAATAATCTTATGTTTAAAACTAAAAAACAACAGTCAATCGGTATTATTTTGAGTGGGACAGGAGCCTTTATTTTGCTTATTAGTTTAATGAATGCTTTTTCTCCTGATCAATTTGTGCCGATTGGGGCGCTGACAATTTTTTTGTTAATTTATGTAGTTTGTTTTGCATTATCTTTTGTGGTTTATAGTTTGTTTGCAGGATTGTTCAGTATGCTAATCACGAAACGCCTCGTAACTAGTGATAGCTATCGGGTTTATTTCTACTTGGCAATTATCAGCATGGCGCCAGTGGTGATGTTGGCGATTCAATCAATTCGTGATATTACGGTAGCGGAAATTAGTTTAATTATGTTGTTTTGTATTTTAATTTGTTTCTATATAAGTAGACGCTGATATGTTATAATAATGGTTATGGATTCTTTCAATTTAAACAAAAAAGAACAAATGCCGAATCTACCGAATCCGTATGAGGTGGGGGATTTGCCGATGGCTGGAGTTGAGCGTCCATTAATAGTACCGGATCGGAGTTATGAGCTTGCACCACAACAAGATACTGATAATGCAAATCAGACACCAGCCGTACAAAATCCACAGCCAGCGCCTTCTTCAGTCCCAGCCAGTACGGTGATTCGTCAGCCAATTATGGCAACTGAACGCTTTAAACGGCTGGAAGTGTCGGATGGTGATGTAATTGAATCGGCTTGGGTGTCGAATGTCAAAAAAACTCTAGAGATGACCAAAAATCAACCGAGCCGTCGTGATGATGAAATCAAAGAAATCCGTAAAATTTACCAGGAGAAGCGGAAAGTTGCATAGGTAAGATAAGAGGGGCGGGTGGAAGAGTTTTTATATCTAATCTATGGTCTGATGGTGCTGGCTGGCGGGGCTGGTGTGGTGTTTTTGGTGTGGACGCAATATCGTAAATTTTTGCAAGAATCAAAAAACTACGAGCGGGGCCTCAAGATGGTTTATTTGCACATTCATTTGCCACCAAGTAGTACTGACTTAGAATCGACTGGATCGAGCCGTGACCAGCGTGATTTGACGGATGAGATTTTGTCGCAGGCACAGGTAATGTATAGTATTATTGCTTCGACGGTTTATAGCGGGTTTAAGGCGCGGTTATTCGGTCAGCGACATTTATCATTTGAAATCGTCGCTAAAGACGGTCTAATTTACTATTACGCCGTAGTGCCAATGTCGCTAATTGATATTATCAAACAAGCTATTTCTACAGCTTATCCTTCTGCTCGTATTGAGGAGGTTGAAGGAAAAAATATTTTTCAAGAATCGGCTAACTATAACTCAATCTGCGGTGGTGAGTTTACTCTGCGCAAAGAGCCGGCCTATCCAATTCTGACTTACCAAGAATCAAAACAAGACGTGTCACGTTCGCTACTTAACGCCTTGTCAGCCTCTAAACAAGGTGATGGTGTAGCGATTCAGATTTTGATTCGACCAGCTGATGAATCATGGGTTGATGTTGCAATAAATACAACAAAAGCTATGCGAGAAGGAAAAAAGGGAGGTTCGAAAGGCCTGAATATCGGTTATAAACCAGGGGAACTGTTGGAAGTGTTGTGGAAACCACCACAATCTAATGAGCAGAAAGACGATTTCAAAGGACCGGACGAAGTTGATCGTATGGCAATTGAAGCGATTGAAAATAAAATTCGTTATCCTGGATTTGAGACGCTTGTTAGGGTGGTGGTATCGTCTGAAACCTCAACTCGTTCGCAGTCAATTTTGCAAAATATTATTGCCTCATTTGCACTACTTAACTCCACTAATTTTAATGGTTTCAAATATAATCAATCCAAAAATATTGATGAGTTGGTGACGGCTTATATTATGCGTTTTTTTCCACAGAGTATTAAAACTAATATTTTAAATAGTGTGGAGTTGGCAACTTTATTTCATCTTCCAAGTCAAAAAGATATTCCGACTTCACAAATTAAGCGTCAGGCAACTAAACAAGTTGACGGTCCGACGGATTTGATTGAAGAGGGTCTGTTGCTTGGTTATAATGAGTTCCGTGGTGTTAAAAAACCGATTCGTCTCAGCGCCAAAGATCGCTTGCGTCACACTTATTTTATCGGTCAAACCGGTACTGGTAAATCTGGTTTGCTAGAAAACTTAGCCTATCAGGATATTATGGATGGTAAGGGCTTTGCTTTCGTCGACCCACACGGTGATTCAGTTGAGCGATTACTCGGGATGATTCCGCGCAATCGCGTTGAGGATGTGATTTATTTTAATCCAAGTGATATTGATAATCCAATTGGGTTGAATTTATTTGAGTTTGAAAATGAGGATCAAAAAGATTTCTTGATTCAGGAATGTATTCAAATGTTATACGGATTATATGATCCAGGTCATACTGGTATTATGGGTCCACGCTTTGAGACTTGGTTCCGTAATGCTGCCTTGGCACTGATGGCTGATCCAGACGGTTCATCATTTATCGATGTGCCAAAAATGTTTAGCGATCCAGATTTTATGAATTATAAGATGCAGTTCGTGACGGATATGACGGTACGTGATTTCTGGCTGAAAGAAATGGCTATGATGCCAGAATCAGCCAAGGGTGAAATTCTTGGCTGGTTTGCCTCGAAATTCGGCGCTTTTTTGTCAAATGAAATGATGCGCAATATCATTGGCCAGACGAAATCAGGCTTTAATATGCGTCAAATTATGGATAATAATAAAATTCTATTGATTAACCTTTCAAAGGGTCGGACTGGTGAGCTGAACGCGAAGTTGCTCGGTATGATGTTTGTGATGAAGTTTCAGGCGGCTGCGATGAGTCGAGCTGATATGCCAGAGGCGGAACGCAAGGAGTTTTGTCTGTATGTTGACGAGTTCCAAAACTTTGCTACGGAGAGTTTTGAATCAATTTTGTCAGAAGCTCGTAAATATAAACTGAACTTGATTGTTGCTAACCAGTTCATGACACAGTTGACGGAAAAAATTCGCGAAGCAATTATCGGTAACGTCGGTACGATTATTGCTGGCCGGATTGGTATTACTGATGCTCAGATCCTTGAGAAGCGCTTCTTACCAGTGTTTAATGCTGAGGACCTGACACGGCTTCCTAATTACCAAACGATTACTACGGTGATGATTAATAACACGCCATCTAGTCCGTTCAGCATGAACCTCTTACCGCCAGTCGGCGACTCTAGTGATGCGGTGCGTGACGCGATTAAACGCTTGTCAGCCACAAGATTTGGCCAAAGTCGGGCGATGATTGACGCTGAAATTGCTAAACGCTTATCAGCGGGTTCGCAACAGCCAAATCAGCAGACTCAGTCTATGCCCGGAGCGACTATGCCTGAGGTGCCGGCTAATCATCAGCTTAGTGCGTCTTCTACTGATCAGGAAGAGGGCTTCTTGGATGGTTGGCTGAAAAAACGTCGTGAGCTAAAGACGCAGAGTCAGAATAATCTGGGCGCTACACAGGCTAGTGCCAACCATCCACAGGCTTCTTTGACACCACCATCATCGTTAGATTCACCGACCGTAAGAGTAGATACGCAGGCGAGTCAGTCAACGGGTGTAGTCTCTACCAGTCGTCCTATGAATGAAATTAAAACTAAAGTAACGCATTTAACGAGTGGGTCGGATGATGGATCAGTGAATATTTCTCAAGCTAAAGTGATGGACATTAAACCGCCTTTAAAGCCAAATAATAGCCTGAAAATTGGCTCCGATGATGAGCAAGAGTTAGACTTGCGTATTAAGTAAAACCGCCCCGACAAGGGCGGTTTTAAATGGTTTTGCGGTGTTAAACTTATTGTTTTTTAGGTTTAGCCATGATTAAGCTGATGAATCCGACAATGAAGCTAGATATTAGCAGTATTATTACGATCAATGGGTTATAGTAATAATTATAAACAGTACATAATGAATAATAGATAATATTTAAGATGAAGAAAAACATCATCCCTTGGGCAATGGCAGTTGGATTGAGTAATAAGTCATTGATCATGAAGGCAATTATCTCAAAGCCACGATTATGAATAATTTTGGAGGCTTGGCGCTCCGGTCGCGGTAGATTGTCACGCATCTCAGTGATGGTCTTAATAAAGCCATGATTAATAGTGCGTCGGCTTAAAGTATCGCTTTGGACGTTTTTTAGCTTACTGATTTTAATGATTTGATTAGTGTGTAATACTTGTGAACCGAGCAGGCGATTGACGGTTTGAACTTTCGTTAGTTTGCGGTTTTTCTTACTTTTCTTAGCCTGTATGAAGCTGTTGATAATATCTGCTTTCTTAGCCATTAGATAATTCCTTGATTGATATTATGGCGAATGATGCGAATTTCTTTAGAAATGAAATTGATGCGAGCAATGTGTAGAATTTTAAACATAACAACGAGTAGCAGGCACAGAAGGATTGAAATTAAAATCTTATAATCATAGCGTGATGGAGCGAGATACTGATGGGTTAATAATTCAACTTGCTTGAGCGGGCCACAACTAGCCTTGACGGTATTTGCGGCATTGCCAATGCTTAGGGCTAGCTGACAATCATGGCTGGTCGGTGAATTAACATTTAATGGGTTAGAACTAAAAAGATGGTTAGTTTTGGTATAAATATCATAAGTGAGGCTTTGGCGCGGACGAAGATTGTTGATCTGCCAATAAATTGTCTGATCGCTATTGAGTGAATTATTTAAAATATGAGCGTATTCAGCAAGATCGCTTAAGTTAATTTTTACAACATCAGATAGTGGTTCTTGAGAGGTGTTTATAGCAGTAATCGTGTATTTAAGGGATTGTCCAGGGTTAACAGATAGAGGTGATTGAGTATTTGTAGTTGAATTTACAACGTGTATCTGAAACGCTAATGGCTGTGTTGTATTTAGAGCAACATTATTTAATAACAGATTGCCATTATTTAAAATTGTAAAATTATTACCATTGTGTCCATTGATGGCTAAACCATAGTATTGTTTTTGGCAGTTGTGGGCATAGACTGCTAAATCGCGATTGATAGTAATTTGTCCAATAC
>CAMUQR010000015.1 GCA_947097085.1 uncultured Candidatus Saccharibacteria bacterium
TTACTGTTTTAGCCTAACAGAGAGAAAACGCCCAATTAATAGCTTAATTTGCACAAAAACCTAGACTTTTGATGCGTTTTGGTGTATAATGAAGATATATGCGTGTTGATTTTTCAACAAAATCAGCGCCTCATCTTATTTGAATCACCCAGCTTGTTTTTTAAACATTTTTTAAAAATCAATTAGGTAATTTAAACAAGTTTTAAACAGGAGACTTATGAAAAACAATCAAACTAACAAAAAAACCGCCCCACGGGCGAATTTGCGTCGGACCGCCCAAAAGCCCCGCCAAAATTCCTCGGCGATGAAAATCGACGCCAAGGCTGTTAAGGCTAGTAAAAGCCAGAGCGCACTAACCAATGCCCCTGCTAATACTCAAAAACCAGCCGACAAAAACCAGATTCGCGTCGCACCTGGCACTCGCCGTGGTGAAGTGATCCGAGCTCAGCGCATGATTTCAAGCGATATTAACCTACGCTCATCTCAGCACATCGTCTCAATTCCGGTCAACAAATCCGAGTTTAATGGCCTCCACGGTCAACAAATTTCTCAAACTGCCATCAAACAGGCTCGATTCAATCCCAACGCCGTCCGCATCATTCCCCTCGGTGGCTTGGGTGAACTCGGCATCGGTAAGAACATGACCCTAATCGAATACCAAAATGAAATGGTACTGATCGATATGGGTAGTATTTTCCCGAACGAAGATTACCCTGGCGTTAGCCATATGACGGCTGATGTGTCTTACGTTAAGGCTAACATCCACAAACTAAAGGCAATTCTGTTCACCCACGCCCACCTTGACCACATTGGCGCTTGTGCCAATCTGTTGCCAGAACTAGCTTCGGGCGGTAAAGTGCCAATTTACGGTACGGATTTTACCATCGAAATGATCAAAAAACAGATGGACGAGCTGTCGGAAGATTACAATCTCAACTACAACGTAGTTAATCCTCATGCTCATGAAGATGTCAAGATTTCGCAACACCTGAGTTTTGAATTTATTCACGTTCTGCACTCGATTCCAGGCTGTGTAGCAATTGTCCTGCGCACCCCGAACGGCATCATCGTTCACTCTGGTGACTGGCGCTTCGAAAAAGACCCAATTGAGACTCCGTTTGATATGCCACGCCTAGTGGAAATTTCTCAAAAAGAAGGTATCGCCCTTTTTCTCAATGAATCAACCAATATCGACTCACCTGGTACACACGCCGTCAGCGAAGCTGAAGTCGGCGATAATATCGGTAAAGTTATGGATCTTCGACCAAACGGTCGCATTATCATGAGCTGTTTCTCAAGCCAGATTTACCGCATTCAGTTTATTTTAGAACAGGCCAAAGCGCACGGTCGCAAAGTTGCTTTCGCTGGTTTTAGCATGATTAACACCGTTGAAACCGCGCTACGCACCAAGAAAATCCAAATTCCAAAAGACACCATTGTCAAAATCGAGGACACTTTGCGCCTACCAGACAACCAAGTGGCAATTATCTGTACTGGTAGCCAGGGTGAGCTCAACGCTGTTTTAAACAAAATGGTCACCGGCTCACACCGCTTCATTAAGATTAAATCAACCGATACTGTAGTTTTCAGCTCCAACCCAATTCCTGGCAATGAACCGCGGGTTGTTTCAACGGTTGATGGCTTATTGCGCGAAGGTTCTTATGTCATCCAACACCGCCGCACTCATTTGACCGGTATTGGCGATCTGCACTTATCGGGTCACGCTTATTATGAAGATCACGTCTTGATGCTTCAAAGCCTCCGTCCGAAGAATTACATGCCAATTCACGGTCAATTCTCGATGCTCCAGCACAATGCTGAAATGGCTTACAACGTCATTGGCATGAAAAAAGAAAATATCGTCGTCTGCGATAATGGTGACGTGATTGAACTATTGCCTGATCAAACCATCAAACGCAATGGTCGCGTCCAAGCCGGCACAATTATCTACGATTCAGCCAACCACACCATTCACGAGGCAGTGATCAAAGATCGTTTGCATATCTCGACTGAGGGTATCGTGATTGTCGTGTTGATGATTAACAAAAAGACCGGTCGTATAGCCAAAACTCCGGATATCATCTCCCGCGCCTTTATTTATCTCAAAGATAACGAGGAGCTGATGAGTCGAGTCCGTCACTACCTGAAGATCAAAATTGAAAAAACTGATCTACGCAATATCGATATTAAAGACCTCAAAACTGAAATCAAAGACGACGTTACTCACATTTTGTTTGACTCAACCAAACAAGCCCCAGTGGTGATTCCTGTCATCAATATGTTTTAAATAGACTTTTACCGACCGCTAGTCAATCGCGATTACCGGTCGGTTTAGTCAGAATTATTTTTTTAAAAAAGGAAACAAATGCCCGAACAACCCATTCGCCATATCCCAGTCGCCATCATCTCCGGCCATCTCGGAGCTGGCAAAACTAGCCTGATCAACAGCCTACTCGCTAGTGCCACTGGTCTGAAAATCGGAGTGATCGTCAATGATTTTGGCAAACTCAACATTGACGCTATGTTAGTTGAACAATCGACCGAAGAGCTAATCGCCTTGTCTAATGGCTGTATTTGTTGCTCGCTATCGAACGAACTTGACGATTCGCTCAACCAACTCGCTCATGCCGACAGCCAACTCGATCTGATTCTGATTGAAGCCAGTGGCGTATCCAATCCGCTCCAAATGACCGAGCTATTGTTTAATTCTGAGAATCAGTTTATTAAACTACTTGATCTGATTTATGTGATCGATGGCGTTAATTTCGAAACCTTGTGGCGCGATAAACCTGATTTAATTCGCACTCATCTGGGCAGTTCGAAGTTAATTTTAATCAACAAAGCTGATCTACTAGCGCCTGACCAACTCTTGGCCATTGAAACGCAAGTTCGCGAAACCAACCCTCGTGCCACTATTTTAAAAACTGTCAATTGTCAATTCAATCCAGAGATTTTGCTAGATTTGCCAGCTGTCACTCAGTTGAAACTCGGTCAAACTCCACGCCAGCACTTAGCTAATTATATTTCAGTGACCTTTCGCGAACGCCAACCGCTTGACCCGCTAGCTACCACTAAGTTTTTAAATAATCTACCGAGTGGGGTTTATCGGCTTAAAGGCTGGATGTATTTTGGTCAAAAATCGCTCGGCAATCGTCAGATTTTAATCCAAAAAGTCGGTCAAACTCATACTCTATCGGGACAACCTTGGCCGGATGATCAAGAGCCAATGACTGAACTAGTGTTCATCGGAGTGGATTTTGATGGCGCGAAACTTCTGCAAGATTTGAAGCAGTGCATTGACCAACAGCCCGATGATGTGCGGGTCGATAACGTGATTGATTCGAGTCGGTTTTAAAATACCACAATCCCAACCTCAACAAAAAACTACCTGAGCTGACTCAGGTAGTTTTTAACAAGATTTAAGTTATTTTTAGTGAATGTAGTTATAAGTCGGCACGTATTTAGCTTGGATTATCGCCCGAGTAGTGACGTTATAACCAGCGTAGTTCATCTCTGACACCACAATATCACCGTTGGCCAGCACTTCTTCCACGATACCCACGTGGCCATAACCATACCAACCAGAACCAGTTTGGAAGATAGCACCCGGAGCCGGAGTTTTATTAACCGTATAGCCAGCCTTATTAGCGCTATATGCCCAACTACTACCGTTACCCCAGAATGGTCCAACTGGGCGACCATTACGCGCGCGCCACTCATAGGCGTGCCAAGTGCAGTTACCATCAGCATAAGTATTACGACGATAAGACAAGTTCGGGATACGCGTGACATTAACGCGACCACCGCTACCAGTCGCACTGAACGAACCAGAGTTCCACGAAGTATATGACGTTCGCGCCACCGGTCGAGGCGCCACATAGCCAGGTCGCTCCTCATTCGGCAAGATACCTTCTGGGATAATCACATCGCTACCAACCACCAAGCCTTTAACCTCGATATCATTGAGAATCTGAATGCGCTGAATGTTAGCTTTGTATTTTTCGGCGATTTTTTCGATGGTGTCACCAGCTTTAACTTTATAAATAATACCATCAACTGGCAAAATCTTCAGGTCAGTATTAACCGTTAGATTATCATCTTTTAGGTTATTTGCCCATTTAATCGTGTTAGTTGAAATTTGATATTGGTCAGCGATTTGCTGAATAGTCTGGCCAGCTTGTACGCGGTGTAATTTAACACTCCGATTCGTTGATGCTAAGTCAAAAATTGGCGTTGCTTTTGCTACCGTTAACTCAGCATTCTGCAAGGAAACTTCTTTTTTAATGGCATTCATCTCAGATAAAATCGCCACATCTTGTGCCACTGGTAAGTTAGCACGTTCCGCCAGGTCCAACGCCACGCCGATGGAAGTGTCATCATCAATATTAGATTTGATGGTTTTAGCGGTTTTTTGTGCCATTTTCATAGAATCTACTGCCACAGCTTGATCTGATTTTTTTGAATCCAGCACATAACCACCCGCCATAAAAATCACCAACAATGCAAAAAAGATGGTGTATTTCCAGAGCGACACCTTATGATAGGTTCGGCCATGACGCAGGGCTACGTTTTTTGATATTAAACGCCGTTTGCGGGCGTCTACTAGAGATAGTTTGAATGATTTTAGATTATTTTTGATACTCATATTTAATATCGCTAGGCTTAATTAGTCCAAGTTAATCGGCCACTTCGAACCACTGTAAGCATAACTCTTTTACATTATACCAAAAATCACGCCAAAAGTCTAATTTTCGGGTTTTTTCCGGGACAATGCTCTAATGGACAGCACATTTTTTATGGCAATATTGCTTGACGTTGCGATTATGCTCAACTAGAGTTTTCGCAAAATAAGTCTTTTCGTCATCACCCGCCACGAAGAATAGATAATCAGTATCAGATGGCTGAGCGACCGCTAGGAGCGAACTTTTACTTGGGGTGGCGATTGGCGTTGGCGTTAATCCGACCACCTGACGGGTGTTAAACGGCGATTTGATATACAAATCATTCTCAACACCCGCCAGACGTGAAGCGTATTGATAGGTCACATCTGACCCCAGTGCCATTTTTTGTTTGTAACGTTTCAAGAACACCTGCGCTACTTTCGCTCGATCATCCGCTGAATTAACCTCGCGCTCGACAATTGATGCTAAAATAATCCCCTGATAAAGGGTCAGCCCTTGTTTTTTATATAGATCCACTAGTTTATTATCTTGAATAACCTTCCAATACTCATCAAAAGTACGCTTCAGCGCGTCTTCGGCTGTGCCTTTAGTAAAAATCTCATAAGTATCACCAAAAATTAGACCTTCCAGATTGGTTAATTCTGGCAATAAGTCGAATAATTTATGCTGGCGAAATTTAAACGCCGTATCAATTTGCGCGTCACTATAGCCGACTTTTTTGAGAGCTTCACGATGCGATGGCGTGGTATCGGTTTTGCTATTACGATGATTTAAAGTTGCACCGGGATAAAAAGTGATTTTTTTGGTATTTGGCTGAGTTTTTTTGAGATTAGTCAGCAGAGCCTGGATGCTAGGCTGGCGTGGTGCCACTTCATAATCACCAGCTTGGATATTATGACTAAACTTGGTGACTTTTAGATAGATTTTAGCGATTTGAGCATTACGTAATACGCCATGTTTAGCTAGCTCATCAATCACTTGTGCCAACGACGCACCGTCTTTGACTGTGAGATGAACTGTATCATTATTAGCCGGTGTCAACATCCACCAGCTGGCCACCAACCCACCAATTATCAAAAAAAGCACTATGCCAACAACAGTTTGCCAGATTTTACGTCCTGCTGAGTGCGACTTTGAGCGCGCCGTCTTATGGCGCAAATTTAAGTTAGCATCTACCGCCTGTAAATTCGGCTCCAAGTTCAAATTAATGTCTTTAAAATCATCGCCGTGCATGTTTGTTTCCTTATTTTAAAAATATTAGTTCGTAGTTAACGCCCCTCGAGATAATCCTCAAGAATAATTGTCGCAGCGTGGGCGTCAATATCGCCCTTGGAGTATGGTTTTTTGTAGCTTTTGAGGCGTTCTTCCGCTAAGACACTGGTTAGTGATTCATCCTTAAACACCATTTCACCATCAAAAACTTCTTCTAACTGACTAAAAAACTGCTCGACTTTTTCGGTTTGAGCGGTTGGCTCACCAGATTGATTACGCGGATAGCCAACCACAATTTTAACGATATTATTATCAAGCGCCAACTTCAAAATCTCGGTCAGTAACTGCTCGGTATTCTCGAGTGCGCCATACGGAATAGCAATTTTAATGTTTTCGTCAGCCATCGCCACGCCCACACGCGCATCGCCATAGTCTAGCGCCATAATTTGTCGACTTGCCATATTTTTCAGCTACCTAATTTTTCACAAAAACTGTAATTTTGTCTTTATTGCCAGGGACTGATTTCACCCAGAACGGTGAGAGTTTAATTTCCACATCTTTAATACCCTCAATTGAGGTATAATGCGATTGCACATCACCCAAAGTCTTACCGCGTGCCTCTTCTTTGACCTGTTCTTTGTCAATGTCAGGACCAATTTGAGCCTGAGCCGACACACGCATTGAACCCTTGCCGTCTTTAAATACAAAGTCATTAAATACCACCTGATCAACGCCGGAATTGTAGACTTTTAGCTTAGTTTTGTCAGATTTATTGTCTTTAAGTGCGATATAGCCAATGTATTCCTCAAGGGTTTTCTTCGGCACGGCGCTGATTTGATATTCAACAATCTGTTCGAGTTTGACTTTGCCATCTTTAGCTTCCTCGTCAACTTTGACATTCGACACCAGCTCGCCTTCTTTAGTAATTAAACTGTCTTTAATAATTACCATTGACGAGTCAAACTTATTGCGCAGTTCCTTGACAGCACTATCATGGCCGTCTTTTAATAGTTCAGTTTTAGCCTTGTCATAGTCCGCCTGGGTCATCACCCGAATCGTGCGCTCGCTACCGCCAGTCATAGCTGAACCGAGAGCCTCAATATGAGCCACGCCCTGAATAGAATACTTACGAGCATCGGCATTACATGACGGACCTGGCTTGGTCGATTTGACAGTGACTGTTGCCTTACCGGGCACGGCATCAGACAGAGAAGCACCGCTTGGAGCAGGCACATTGACTGCCTCTTGCGAAGTATAAACACAACCGCCAGCTGAAAAACTCGTGCCAGCTGGAATGGTTTTTGCGCCAAGGTTAGAATTCAATAAAGTAATCGTACCACCAGCAGGGATTTTCAAATCTTTCGTGCCTGTCACTTCAAACTCATGTGAACGTTTGCGGTTAGATTTTTGGGTTTGAGCATAAATTAGATTTGTTTCAAACTTAGTTTGATCTGCTTGTTCAACAAAGCTAATGCTTGAGGAAATATTAACACCCTTAGTGTTAGTAATCAGCGTAATTTCGGCTCGTGGTGCAAAAATAATCGCCCACACCAAGAAACCGCCCAGTACTAACAGAGCTAGTCCGCCAATGAAGATTTTCTTGCGGAATTTGTCATAATTTGGGACTTTAATTTTAACTGGAGCGAGTTTATCAAAAGGTGTTTTCGCCTTAGTATCGCCACTCGAAGCTTCGATCTCTTCTTTAGACATACCAGCGAGTTCACCAACACTGAGTTGCGCGCCGTCAATAATATCATCATCGCCGTCAATTTTGAGCGCTGGTATTTCGGGCATTTCTGGTTTAGAAGTGAGAGTTTTGGCGACTGGGATTTTAGCCACCGCCGACAGACGAATTAGCGCCTCTTGATTAGTAATAATCACCATCACTTTTTTAGCTTGTTTAGCGGCATGAGCTAATAATTGCAAATTAACCGCACTCTGTAAAATTCCAATCTGTTTTGGTGGCACTAGAGCGACGATTTTATGCTCAGTTTTTTTAATTTTATCGATGATCGAAGTGACATCATCTTTAACGTCTATATAAATTACTTCTTTGGACATGCTATATTCTCAAAAATTTATTAATCTTATCGCGTAGACCAGCCGCTTCGTCCGGTTCAATAGACATTGTATCACAGCCCACCCGAAGCAGTCCAACCGCCGTAATTAAGGTGTGATCATTGAGACTATCGGTCTCATCTTTTACACCAACCACATCTTTGAGCGAGATATGCTTAATCGTTGGCTGTTTGGTAAAAGGTAAATCTTCCGGCCATTTGTAGTCGGCTAGTTTTTCGACCATACCAATCAAACTCGAACCACCACCGCACAACAAAATCTGATTTGGCAATTGATCAACCGAATCAAATTCACTCAGCGCCAATTCCACACCTGATAGCCAAACAGCAAGAGTTTTATTAACTGCCATTAGCGCATCTTGCTTGATGTCTTTTTTAATACGCTCATCAGCTAAGTTAATCTTCAAAGTCTCAGCTTCTTTATAACTCAAGTTTAAATCACCCGAAATAGTCTTCGTAAAGCTACGACCACCAATGCCAAACATCTTCGTGCCTTCAACACCGCCGTCATTTACCACGGCAATATCGGTCGTACCGCCACCAACATCGATTAGAATTGACGTAAAATGACTAGCTGAATCATTACCAATCACCGAGCGTGATACCGCAAACGGCTCTGCAGAAACTGCAATTAAGTCAAGATTTAATTCTTCGGCAACACGCTCCAACGCTCCGATATGCACCATTGGCGCACAGGCCGTATAAATCTGGATAGCCACATCACGCCCCTGAAAACCAATCGGGTTAGAGACCTTATAGCCATCAATATGAATCCCGACCAGTGCCGAGTTTACTAACTTCACTTCAACATTATCATTGCCAGTTTCGATGGCAATTTGCTTCTGAGCTTTTTCCAGCGCCCGCTCCTGCACCTTATCAATAATAAAGTCCATCTCAGCTTCATCCAGCATCTTATCTGGTTGTGGTCGACGATACCGAATCGTGTGTGTCACACCTTTAACCAGTTCGCCAGCTATGCCCATCACAACTTTGGAAGCTTGAACATTAGCCTGTGCCTCAGCTTCGGAGACTGCGGCTTCACAGTTTTTGACAACGTTCGCGATGTCCGCAATTGCCCCAGCGTGCATATCATTTGGTTGTTGAGGTTTGCGACCCACCCCCACCACAGTGATTTGGTCGCCATCAAGTTTCGCCAGCAATGCCTTTACGCACTCTGTTCCGACATCTAGCGCCAATACAAAAGTTTCCTGAATCGGTGGCTCAGCCGATTGTTTGGTGAGTTTTTTGAATATCATGGCTTCATTATATAACAATTATGCTTAGAAATAAACCTTTTTCTTGTCAGGTTAAGCGCGAAAGACTATTTTAAAACAGCTTTAATACGACGAATTCCAGCTGCCGATGATTGTTCCTTGACGATTGTAAACTTCTCGCCGTTTGGCGCAATTTCACCAGTGTTTTTAACATGAGGTCCACCACAAATTTCGTAGCTAAACCGCTGTTCGCCTTCACCAACTTGATAAACCTTAACACGATCACCATATCGCTCTTCAAAACTGCCATGCGCACCAGCCCGCTTCGCTTCTTCAATTGACATTTCACTAAACGATATTGGCAATTTATCAGCAATCGCCTGGTTGACGAGCTGTTCGACCTGTGCAATCTGTTCTGGCGTCATTTTTTCATCATAGTTAAAGTCAAATCGAGCGCGTTCATTTGTAATATTCGAGCCTTTTTGCTCAACTTGATCGCCCAAAACCCGCTTCAGTGCCGATAGCAACAAGTGGGTCGCGGTATGATAACGCAATTGCAAATCACTCTGACCTTCCAGACCACCCTTAAACATACCTTTTGAGGCAGTTTGTGAGCGCTGGCGTTGTTCGGCCATGCTTTGATCAAAACCAACTCGCCAGTTTTCTTCCACAGCAATGCCTTGTTTTTCGGCATATTCTACGCTTAATTCTGGCGGGAAGCCATACGAATCATACAGTTTGAAAATTTGCGCACCATTTAAGGTATCAACGGCCATTTTTTGCAACTCAGTCACACCTTTTCTGAGTGTCTGACGAAAGGCTTTTTCTTCTTTCATTAGCACTGTTAAGACTACATCGCGCGCTTCCACCACTTCTGGATAATCAGTAGCATATAATTCCACCACCACTGGTACAATTTGCTCTAAAAAGTTTTGTTCAATGCCCAGGTCAAACGCTTTAACCAGCGCCCGACGCACCAACCGACGCATCACATAGCCATGTTCTTTATTGCTCGGCACACAACCATCAACCGCCAAAAAAACCGCACTCCGCAAGTGATCAGCAATCACTCGCATTGACGCCGTATGTTCAGCGTAAGTTTTGCCACTAATACGTTCTAGCGCCTCGATAATTGGCCACAACAAGCTACCTTGAAAGACATCAGGACTGTTAAGCTTGGCAGCCGTGATGCGTTCGAGTCCACCACCGAAGTCAACGTTTTTATGCTCTAACGGTTCAAAACTGCCATCTTCCAAGCGTCGATATTCCATAAACACTTGATTACCAATTTCCATAAAACGTCCGCTATCGCTAGCTGGATGAGCCTGTCCATAGCTCGGGTCGTGATTTTCTTCGCCAAAATCATAAAACACCTCACTATCTGGACCGCACGGATCACCAATCGGAGTCTTGTCCAGTCGTCCGCCTCGGCTCCACCAGTTTTCACCATCATCATAAAAGAAAATTCGTCCGCCCTGCATGCCATCGCGGTCGCCGTTCTCCGCCGAGCCAATTTCCACAATTTTGGCTTCAACACCTGCCTCAGCAAACACTTGTTGCCAGATTTGTGCCGCCGTATCATCGCGTGGAATGCCATACTTCGCGTCACCGATAAAACACGTTACGTAGATTTTATGTGGATCCAGCCCAACTTCTTGAGTCAAAAACTCAAAAAACCAACGAATCTGTTGTTCCTTAAAATAATCACCCAAACTCCAGTTGCCAAGCATTTCAAAAAAAGTCGTATGACGATTATCGCCCACGTCCTCAATATCTTGCGAGCGCAAGCAAGTTTGGCTATCGGTCAGACGCTGACCAGCTGGATGAGTTTTGCCGAGCAGATATGGCAACAGCGGTTGCATACCCGATCCAGTAAACAACGTTGTCGGATCATCCTGTAATAAAAGTTTAGCGCGAGGAATAATTACATGCCCTCGACTTTCAAAAAATTCCAGATATTTTTGGCGGATTTGTTGTGCATTCATAAGAGATATTTTAGCATTTTTACCATAAAAAAGCTAATTCAGACCCCTCTAATTGATCAAACTAATCCATTTTCTTTTAATATTGCAGCTACGTGGTATTTATCGTACAATACAAATACCTAATTAATGTTAGGAGGAATTATGGACGGCAGCTATAAACAAATCAATTGTTTAACAGATTTAGTTTATTTGATTCATATCTACAAAAGCCAAACTCAATTACTTAATAAGCTGGATAAATTACTAATGCTAATACTGGAAAATAACATTTTATGTTATGGCACGGATTTAATTATCCTCAGTGAAAAAATCGAACAGATTTCCGGTAATCACGACTCTACTTATGATCTATTATCAATCAATGGATCACCTGTTGGTATTCTGGATTTTACTCCAGTTCCTTTTAACAATACCAAACCCCAGAAAATTCATGGATTGTTTAAACTTTTAAATTTTTTATTTAACAATACTGATGATGATCAAGCTCAATCAGCATTACGACATATTACACAAGAACTTATCTCCGCTCGTGTCAATGATGCTGATAATAATCTCAGCACATTAATAAAATCTAATTTTAACAAAAATAATTAATCTCTTGCTATGATTCGCATCAAACACCAGCTCAGCTGGTGTTTTTAAAAGCTAGCTTTGACATTAAGCTCCGCAACCTATACAATGTCATCAACTTATTTTTTTAAAAAAATCGCACATTAATAAAGAGAGGGTGATATTTAATGCTAAATATTATTAGGAAATTATTTGCGCTATTTAATGGCGCAAATAATCACTATACTTATAACATAACGTATGCCATACACAATAAAGGTATTCCAGAAGCTACATTACAAATTTTCACTTATGATATTCCAAAACCAATTAGAACATCAGCGTCTTGGAGAGAATTGCTCGACGACGTTAGCCTTCATTCACTCTACAACCCGCGACGAGCAGAATATGCCAGCACTCGTCTAGTACAAGTTAGCCTTTCGAGAGGTTCCAAACCCCTCAAACAACGCGCGAGCACATACAGTTATTTCATACGGTATGGGTTTCGCGAGGAAGGCAAAATCAAAAGCACTGATTACGTTTATTTAAATACAAATAATAAACTAATGGAAGTGCAAGATGCTATGCGCGAATTAAAACCTTTATTGCCAGTCTACGAAGGCACAAAACATAGGGAACTGATAATCATAGCTTATAACCGCCTCGCTTAGAACATTTCAAAACACCAGCTCAGCTGGTGTTTTTATCTTTTAGGCTTCGTGGGTATGTTCAACAATCCAAGCTGTCATATTGCGCACCGCCCAGATTGAGTAAATCCCCAAAGTGATAATCGAAAACAGCATCCACTTAATCCAATTCACAAATAACTCGCCGCCCTTACCATCAAATCGCAACTGGCGACCATTGATGTAAGTAGCACTAGCCATTGCTCGCATCTGCCAACACGCCAACCAAGGATAGGCAATTCCGAAGGTGCAAACTGTACCGATCGCCAACGCGATTGTATAAGCAAACATTTCGATAGCCGACATCTTAAATTCTGAATTCAAAACCATAGCTAATGGCGCTGGCGTCGGAGCTGATGAATACGTATTATCCGTAGCATTTGAAGCAGTTGTATTGCTATCAGCCGAGGTGTTAGAAGAACTTGAAAATTGATTTTTCAAATCCTCAAAAGATTGCGAAGCGCTTTGCTCAATGACGCTTGCCTGTTCTTTAATTACCTGTGACAAACTATCGCCGAACGCTTTGACTTTATCAGAAGCTGGTGTACTAGAGGTCGTCTGATTGAAATTGGTTTGGCTTGAATGTTCCTGGTTAGTATTTTCTTGGTTAAAATTATCTTGATTCATAAATTCCTCGTATCATGTTTATGGTTTAATTCTGGCTTATTATAACCGTTTATTAACTATCTAGCAATACCACCACCTAAACACAATTCACCGTCATAAACCACAACCGATTGTCCGCTCGCAATGGTTTTTTGATCAGTAGTAAACTGAATGGTTGCGGTATTATTCTCACTAACCACAATTTTTGCTTCAATTAGTGGCGCTAAATGACGCAAGCGAACGTGATATTTTTGGCCAGCAACTGGCACTTGATGTGTCCAGAAGCAATCGTGTAGCTCAATTTCACGCACCCACAGCCCGCCCTGATTTAAATTGCGCGATACAAACACTTGATTATGAGTCATATCTTTACCGACCACAAAATATGGTAAGCCACCACCGATTTCTAAACCATGTCGTTGCCCAATTGTATAAAAAATCGCACCTTTATGTCGCCCCAGCACTCGACCAGTTTCCTGCTCAATAGTATCACCAGGACTAACTTCAACATACTCCCGCAAAAACTCCTCAATTCCAACTTGCCCCACAAAGCAAATTCCTTGCGAATCTTTTTTGTCCGCCGTAATTAAGCCCATTGTTTCCGCCAGCTTGCGCACATCTGATTTAACTAATTCGCCTAGTGGCAATAGCGTTTTATCCAGAGCCTCACCCGTCACACGATATAGAAAATAAGTTTGGTCTTTTTTCTGGTCAGTCGCCAACGCTAAATAACTTTTGCCATCAACCACAACTTTTTTAGCATAATGGCCAGTAGCGATTAATTCTGCACCGTCCGCTAGTGCTGTTTCTAAGAATAATTTAAACTTAATCTCTTGATTGCACATAATGTCTGGATTCGGCGTCCGACCCGCCCGATATTCCGCCAACATATAATCTACCACTCGCTGGCGATAATCAGTTTCAAAATCATAAACTTTTAGCGGAATACCCAGACGCACCGCCACGCGCTTGGCATCGGCCAGATCTTCGGCCCACGGACAACGCATACCTGGCAAATCTTGCGACCAGTTTTTCATATACACACCAACAACTTGATGACCGGCTTGTTTTAATAAACCAGCCGTCACACTGCTATCTACACCACCGCTCATTCCGACAAATACTCTTGCCATATTTTTCTCTTATTTACCCGACACTAGCAATAATCCACCAGCTTCTTTTACTGCTAGATACCAACTGCGTGGTGACAAATACCAAGTCGGCGACCAATCACGGTCTTGTTTGAGTGGTGCATTATAAATCTTAAACTCCGAAGCAAACTGACTGCGAAATTCCTTGTAAGCCCGCGCCTGATGATAACCCGACGTCACCAAAATCAATGAATTAATTGGTTTATATGGATTTTGTTGATTATATTCTTCAATCAGTTTTTTGACATTGACGGCGTTTTGGTGCGTGTTACGCGATTGTGGTTCAATTTTTATCGCCCCAACCGGCACACCAGCGTCGATGGCAATCTGACGCATTTCTTCAGCATTG
>CAMUQR010000016.1 GCA_947097085.1 uncultured Candidatus Saccharibacteria bacterium
TGCTTAAAAAACTCGATTTTAAGCCACGCACCGTGCTATAAATCGGCTCGATAATATCCTGCTCCATGCGTTTCTGAGTGCTAGCGGTTGCCGACTGAACACTCGGATTTAACAGCTGAAATTGCCCTCGATTAAAACTATATTCGCCTGAAAAATAAAACTCACCGTGGGCTAATTGTTTTTGGCGATAGGGCTGATTGAACCAAGTCGCTAGAATCTTACCCGAATCATCTTCGAGTTCGGCAGTGGTAATTTCTAAAAAACGTTTTTGACCGCGTCGCTGGCTAAGCTTACTGACCGACGCTTTAACCGTGATTTGCCCTGGACGAATATCAGCAATCCGCCGAAAAAAATTGACCGTCCGATAATCGCGTGGCAAAAAATAAATCAAATCAAGCCGGGTATAAATCCCAGCTTGATGGAGTTTCACCAGGCTAATTTCGCCAATGCCTTTAATATCCGCCAGCGACGCTTGGTTCATTAGCTCAGCAGTTGCTCCTTAGCCGCCGTTAAGAATTGATTAATATAGTCGCGCATCACCTGCGACTGAGTTTGAACATCGGCATAAGGATTGACTGGCTCATAGCGCTTGAGATAAAGCTTGATTTTTG
This sequence comes from uncultured Candidatus Saccharibacteria bacterium, assembly GCA_947097085.1. GTDB lineage: Bacteria > Patescibacteriota > Saccharimonadia > Saccharimonadales > Saccharimonadaceae > CAMUQR01. The sequence goes on from CAMUQR010000016.1 coordinate 612, forward strand.
GCTCAGTTCCCGATGGTCGAATTGTCAAGCGATTGCGCTCGTCACCAAATTCATACACTAAGACATTACCTTTTTGACGACAACTAAACGGCGTCTGCGCACCAGTTACCAGATCAGTTTTAGTCAAAGTATTATAATCAAGCACCGCCGTGACCGGCAAACCGCCCAATTCTTGGAGTGGGTTTTCGCACAAATCATTCATTAATTGCTTCATTTTATTAAAACCAACCGCACCAGTAAACTCGGCGGTCGCCAAGCCTTCTTGATACACACCAAACTCTTCATACAACGCCAACAACTCGTCGTATAATGTTTTGCCAGCTTTTTTGAGCTCGTCAGCATATTTGGCGATTACTAGAGCGCCCGACGCAGCGTCTTTATCGCGGGCATGAGTGCCAACCAGCACCCCATAACTTTCCTCACCCCCCGCCAAAAAGCGTTCACCGAGCGGAGTTTTTTCTTCAATTAGCTCACCGATAAATTTAAACCCAATCAGCATATCATCATACATTTTAATACCGTATTTTTTGGCGATCGCCGTAATAAAATCAGTCGTCACAATCGTTTTGCAGACATACGCATCGGTCGGATCAGCGTTTTTCATGACGTAATTCATAATCAAAGTCGCTGACTGATTACCATCAAGCGTGATAACTTTACCGCGATGATTAATAATCACCGACAAACGATCAGCATCTGGATCGGTGGTAATTGCAATGTCGGCATTGTCGGCCAGCATTTGCTCGGTCGCTAAAGTATTCGCGCCTGGCTCTTCGGGGTTAGGTTTGTGATTGGCAACATTTGGAAAATTACCATCCGGTGTCATTTGTGCCTCAACGGTACTGACTTGAAAACCAAGTTGCCTCAACACTGGCAAGACGCTAGTTTGACCAGCGCCATGCAGTGGTGAATAAACGATTGATAATTGCGGATCACTGACGGTTTGACCGTTAATCACTGCGTCCAAATAAGCTTGATCAACCTCTTCACCGATCATCTTGACCTGCGCCAAATCACCCAGTTTAATCTCCGTCACAGCGTGAAATTGATCCATCACACCACGATCATCCGGCGCTACCAACTGACCGCCGTAATTTGCATAAGCCTTAAAACCGTTGTATTCAGGTGGATTATGTGAGGCTGAAATCACTACGCCAGCCGCCGCTTGCAAATGACGTACCGCAAAACTCAGCTCCGGTGTTGCCCGAAAATTTTCGAACAAATAAGCTGTCAGTCCGTTACCGACAATCACTCGAGCGGTTAGTTCCGCCAGTTGTCGCGAGCTGTTGCGCGTATCGTAGGCAATGACCACGCCCTGATGAGCTGATTCGGCTGATTTTTTTAACAAAAACTGCGCCAAACCTTGCGCCGCCGCACCTACCGTTACATCGTTAATACGGTTTGGCCCAACACCAACAATTCCGCGCATACCAGCCGTGCCAAATTCAATATCCATAAAAAAAGCATCTTCTAGCGCCTGCCAGTTTTCCGATGCCACCAAAGCCTCGATTTCAGGTTTAAATTCCGCGAATCTCGGTTCAGTTAACCATTTTTGGAGATTTTGATAAGCTGTTTTTGAGAGATGTTCTTGCATTTGTTTTTACCTCACGAGAATAAAACTATTCTTTCCTTTCTTCACTAAACATGGTTCACTGATCAGACAGTCGTCGGTAATTTTTTCACCATCAATTGAAATCGCCCCCGACGCCATCAAACGGCGTGCTTCACCATTACTACCCGCCACGCCAGACTCGGTAAGAATCTCAATCATCGTTTTGTTTAAACCGACCGTTGGAATTTCGCCGGCTAAGACTTCAATATCATCAAGCCCCAGCGTATTAAAATCACGACCGCCAAACAACACATTAGTCACGCGTTGGACACTTTGGTAACGCTCCTGTCCGTGCACGAGAATAGTCGCTTCTTTTGCCAGAGTTTTTTGTGCAACACGTGCGCCTGGATTGGTTTTGTGCAGTGCCTCGATATCCTCGATTTCATCTTTAGATAGCATTGTGTAAATCTTGAGATAATCAATCACACCCTCATCGTCAAGATTAAGCCAAAATTGATAGAATTTATAAACACTGGTCTTAGTTGGATCAAGCCATACCGCCCCATCCTCACTTTTACCGAATTTACGACCGGTAGTTTTATTAACCACTAAAGGCATTGACATTACATGCGCTTCGCCACCAGCAATTCGTCGAATCAAATCCACGCCCGCTACGGAATTGCCCCATTGATCAGCCCCACATAATTGCAAAGTCACACCATGATTTTTAAAAAGATGCACAAAGTCATAGCCTTGAATTAAAGCGTAGGAAAACTCCGCATAAGAAATCCCACTGCCATCATCACCGAGCCGACTTTTGACGAACTCCCGACTCAGCATGTGGCTCATCGGCACGAATTTACCAACCTGATGCAAGAATTGGACATAATTCATATCCTTGAACCAGTCGTAATTATCAACAATCATAAAATTCTGACCAGCAAACAACTGACGAAATTGCTTAACAATCCCGCGCTTATTGGCTTCAACCGTCACCAAATCTTTACGGGCTCGTTCGTCTTTTTTACCGTCTGGGTCGCCAATCATACCAGTCGCCCCACCAACTAGCAAATAAGCTTGATGTCCAGCTTCGATCATCCGACGCGCTAGAAGCATGGCCGCCAGATTACCAATTGTCATACTATCGGCACTCGGATCAACTCCGATATAGAACTTGACTTTCTCGCGATCTAAAATGCTCAAATCAGCATAAGTCGTATCCTGAACCTGATTACGCCAGTGCAGTTCTTCCGATAGTTTCATAATTATCTCCTTTATTTATGACGCTTATTATATCAATTTTTTAAATAGTTTAAAACTGGTTAAGTATGTTAAAATAGAATTAGTGATGATGATTTTTAGAGAATTAAGGAGAATATGACGAAGAAATCGAAAACCAATTCGGGCAACTCTAAGGGCTCAAAACAACAACTCAAGGCGAAAAAAGCCGCCAAAGTGAGTGTTTATCGCAATTTAATTAACATCAAAAACAGCAAGAACACTAAAGACTCCAAAAAAAACGACAATAAGCACAAAGCACAAGAGCTGGCGGATTTACCGAAGCATCCAGTCAAGCGTTTTTTGTATCGCATGCACCCGAAGCGTGTCGCCAAGTTTGTTTTTTCTAAAAAAGGTGCTTTCTTATTCTTAAAAATCTTTTTGGTAATGGTGGCAATCGGCGGATTGTCGCTGACTATGCTTTATCTTCATTATCGCAAAGAAGTTAACAACCTCCGCCCTGAAGAAGTCGCTAAACGCATCCAGACCAGTGTTAACCGCTATGTCGATCGCAATGGTAAACTCCTCTGGGAAGATAAAGGCGACGGCAATTACAAATTAGTCGTCAAACAAGAAGAAATCAGTGATTATATCAAAAAAGCTACCGTTGCCATTGAGGACCGTGATTTTTATAAACACAAAGGCGTTAGTTTAAGCGGTATTGCTCGAGCGGTATTTAATAACATCCGTGGTGGTAGCGTTCAAGGTGGCTCAACTCTCACTCAGCAGTTAATCAAACAAGCATTTTTTGCTGAAGAAGCTCAAGAACGTGGCATTAAAGGTATCCCGCGTAAGATTAAAGAAATGATCCTGGCAGTTGAGCTCGAGCGCCTCTTCTCTAAAGAGCAAATTCTTACCATGTATCTCAACGAATCGCCTTACGGTGGACGACGCAACGGCGTTGAATCAGGTGCTCAAACTTACTTCGGTAAGCACGCTAAAGACGTCACTCTCGCCGAAGCAGCTCTGCTCGCAGCCATCCCGAACAACCCGGCTCGCTATAACCCGTATTGGGTCGCTGGCCACAAAGCGCTCATCGCTCGTCAACACAAAGTCCTACACGACATGGTCGAAACCGGTGCCATTACGCAAGCCGAAGCCGACGAAGCCAAAAAAGTCGCTATTTTAGACACTCTTAAACCAGAATCTAGCCAGTGGAAAGACATCAAGGCTCCACATTTCGTCTTAGAAGCCAAGCGCGAAGCTGAAGAAAAACTTGGCGTCAAAGTCCTCGGCAAAGGTGGTTTAACCATCAAAACAACCCTTGATCTTGACGCCCAAGCCGAAGCTGAGGCGGCCGTCGCTGCCGGCTCCAAACTCTCTGCCGGCGTTGGTGCTGACAACTTAGCGATGAGCTCAGTTGATGTCGAGACTGGACAAATCATTGCCATGGTTGGTAGCGTTGATTTCTTTAAACCGGGTTATGGTCAGCGCAACGCCGCCGTCTCAAAACTCGAACCCGGCTCCAGCATCAAACCGATTGCCGACATCGCACCATTATTTATGAAACGTGAAGGTTTAAATTACGGCCCAGGCTCAATTCTGCGTGATGAAGACATTCGCAATATCTATTGTATAAACGCTCCAGCTAGCTGTAATGTCCAGAACTACACCAGGCGGACTTATGGCGATGTTACTATTCGTCAATCGCTTGCCAACTCGCTCAACCGCCCACTAATTAAAGCCATGCACATCGTTGGTGTCGACCAAGCAATCGACATTGCCCGTCGTCTAGGTGACAAATCCTACTGCCAAGGCAATAGCTATATCGGTCTATCCTCAGCTATCGGTGGTGGTTGTACTCTAAAATTAACCGAACACACCAACGCCTATGCGTCGCTAGCTCGAGGTGGCGCTTATCTACCGCTATCTTATCTCATTGAAATCACCGATAATAACAAAAATCAGCTCTACCTCTGGAAAAAAGCTCAACCCGACCAAGTGATCGACCCGCAATCGGCTTATATGGTAACGGATATTTTAGCAGATGCCGCTTCGCGTAATCTCGTCTTCGGCTCAATGGGCTACAGCTACGGCTTCGTAGTGCCAGGCGTCTGGACTGCATCAAAAACTGGTACCACCGATAACGGTGCTGGCCGAGCAAAAGACTCCTGGATGATGAGCTATTCTAACAAAATTGCCACCGGTGTTTGGTCGGGCAACCACGACGGTGCGCCACTCACTAGTGACTCCAACCACGTTGTTCGCCGAGTAATCCATAACTACATGGAAGGTGTTCACAAGAATGTCTACGCCAAACAAGGCAAATGGAAATCAGGCGATAAAATCGCTCAGCCTGCTGGCCTCAAGCATATGAGCTTTATGGGCAAAACTGACCTCTGGCCAAGCTGGTTTAATCCAGATTCAGCCGGTAAAAAAGAGCGTCTGATGTTTGATAAAATTTCTAAGAAAAAAGCCACTGAGTGTACACCAGAACTCGCACGTATCGAACAAGACGTCTGGACTGTCATTGATCCAGTATCCAAAAAAGAAACTAAGTTCGCACTTGACGGCTATAACCCGAACGAAAACGATGACGTCCACCAATGTAGCGATGCTCAACCGCAAGTCGATAGCATGCGCTCTACACGCGTCAAAGACAAGGACTATAGCCTAGAAATCAACCTCAAGCCCGGTAAACATCCTCTCAGCAAAGTTATCGTCGTCACTGAAGGTAAGACTATCTACGATTCTGCACCGACTGGCAATACGGTTACCGTCAAACATACTTTTGCCACCTCACGCGCTCCGATTGACGTGATCGTCCAGGATGGCGGAGGCTATCAATCTAAGAAAAGCTTCATCGGTCCAACTCTCAGTAATAGCTAGATAGCCACAATCAATCATCATAAAATCCCGCTAAATTATAGCGGGATTTTATAAAGCACTTTTTTATTTAGTGGAAGTGTTATTAATAATGCGATCAAGATACTCATCCTGACGAGATTTTGGCTTGCGCGAGCGCTGTTTCGTTGAGTGGGAAGAAGGAGTTGAGGCTTGATTAGAACGACGCTCTTTTGTAGGTTTTGCAGTTGACTTTGCTTGAATCGTCGCCTTGATTGACTGACTATTCGCTTTTGACTGAGCTGGTCTTGATTGATTATTTTTAGCCTGTTTAACAGTTTGTTTAGGTTGCTTGGCAGATTTCGTAGTGTGCTGTTTTAACTGATTATCATAATTTATCGACAATGATTCCGCTACCACAACCGGCTTTTTGACCAATTCCGCAAAAATCATTTTACCAGCATCCGTCTGCAAAGCCCGACTAATTTCGACCTCTACGGTCTCACCGATCTGCTTGTGCGCATGTGCTACCACCACCATGGCACCATCTTCTAGATAACCGACCGCTTGATCTTTGCCTTGCCCCTCCTGAATTAGCTTAATTTTCACATGTTCGCCCGGCAACACCTGCAAACGAATCACTTTTGCTAGTTCATTAATATTCAGCACTGTCACGCCCTCAACCACGGCAATTTTATTAAGATTATAATCAATTGTTGCCAGCGCAAAACCTTGCTCGCGAGCCAGTTCCAACAGTCGATTATCAACTCCTTCTGGTGTATTGCGATTATCTGGCAAGATCGTCACCGTCACTTGTTCAACTCGTTGCAATTCCGCCACCACGTCCATGCCGTAGCGAGCGCGAGTACGCTTATCAGTATTCGAACCATCAGCCAAAAGTTGTAATTCTGACAACACTGAGCGCGGAATAACCAACTCATCATTGAGCCAACCAGTCTTCGCAAGCTCCAAAATTCGTCCATCAATTAACACCGAAGTATCAAGCAACACCCGACGTCCACCACCCGAACGCGTTGTCTTAAAACGTAGCCGACGCCAGCTATCTGCCGTCAAGCCCAAAATAATTAGCACCAAGGCTAAAGTTAGATATTCTTCCATAAAGTCCTTTCTGTGGGGATTTTTGTTTAATGAAACGCGCTAATAATGTAAAAATAAAGTCTCACAGTCACGCTTGCTCTAGATTCAAATCCACCGTATTTGTTAGTTATTTTTCGAGATATTTAATTAAAATTTGTCGGAGATCTTTTACCGACTCAATAAAATCAGTTTTAACATCGCCTCTCGGAGCGATAGCTTTGGTGAAGCCGAGTTTTTGTGCTTCTTTGATACGCGAGGCAATACTTGGCACGCTACGCACCTCACCGCCCAGACCAATTTCGCCAAACACTACGATGTCGTCAGCAAGTTTACGACCAGTAGCATTAGAGGCAATCGCCATCACTACAGCGAGATCAGCGGCCGGATCATTTAGCTTCAAACCACCCACTACATTAACATAAATATCCTTATCACTCAAGTCCAACTTAGTCCGCCGTTCAATTACCGCCACTAATAAATTCAGGCGATTGGTGTCAAAACCCGAGGCTGTCCGCTTCGGATAACCAAAGTTAGTTTTATTAACCAGTGCCTGGATTTCCACTAACAATGGCTGATTACCTTCAACTGTCGCGAGCACAATCGAGCCGTCCGTATTAGCGCGCTCTTTTAATAAAATCTCCGATGGATTTTTAACCACTTTTAAGCCTGAAGCTGTCATTTCGAGAATTGCTAGCTCTTCAGTCGAACCGTAACGGTTTTTAATAGCACGAATTGTTTTAAAACCACCGTAGCGATCACCCTCAAACTGCATTACCACATCGACTAAATGCTCTAGAATCTTCGGTCCAGCGATTGATCCTTCTTTAGTGACATGACCGACAATCACCATCGCCGAATTGGCGGTTTTAGCTGACTGAATTAACACGTTGGTCGAATTCGTGATCTGGCTCACCGAACCTGGCGCTGAAGTAATCGAATTGAGTTGCATGGTCTGAATTGAGTCAATAATCGCCAAATCATACTTCTGATCCAAGACTGTCGCTGAAATATCTGCCACATTGGTTGACGAAATAAACTCAATTGTCAGCTCTTTATGGGGATGTAACCGATGCGCCCGCGCCGCCACCTGAGCAAACGATTCTTCGCCTGACACGTATAGCACCCGCGCCGTCTGTGAAATAAAGCCCGCCACTTGCATCAGCAGAGTTGATTTACCAATACCCGGTTGACCCGCCAACAGCACCACACCGCCGGTCAAGAAACCACCGCCTAACACATCATTAATTTCTTTAATGCCACAATCTAGACGCCGTTCATTAACCTGCGCTCGACCACCGTCATACTGAAGCCTCTCAGGATTGAGGACTGAGGCGGTTTGGCGCGATTTAGCAATGGCGGTTTTAGCATCATCTACCACTTCTTCGACGAGGGAATTCCACTCGCCACATTCACTACACCGCCCTGCCCACTTCGGGTGACGCGCACCGCATTTTTGACAAATGAAGATTGATTTTTGTTTGGCCATTAGTTTTCTCCTGTGTCTGGCGCTTGAGGTGAATTGAGCGAATCGAGGCTCCGATTCAATTCTTGCATCGCCAAGTTAGTTTGATTATATCGATCAATTTTCTGATTAAGTTGCGTGATAGCAGTTGTTAATTGCGACTGACGCTGACGAAGCTGAGTTTGAAGCGAGGCCAATTCCGCCCGACGCGCCTGAAACTCGGCCTGAGTTTGAAAACCGCCAGCCGTTGACGCTCGTTGATTGAATTTCACCACATCGGCATTAAACACTCGCACTGCCTGTTCGTATTCCGCCTGACGTTGCTTGAGCGCTGTCTCACCACTGGTAATTTCAGTTTTTAAGCGCTCTAACACCTGCTGTTTTTGCCAAAATGGTCGTTGTGACGCTTGATTCATCGCCACAATCGCCTGACGATTCTTAAAAATCTGATGATAATGTTGTTCTAGCTCTTCTGACAAACCAGCAAATTCCGTCCCCAAAATCGAATGCAGTTCATTTTCAAATTCCCCCGGTTGTGTACGCTGATAGAGTTCCATGCGTTGTTCCAGCTCGCTGGTTTTGACTCGATTATAGTCCGTCACTAACAGCTGATTAATACGCGTACGTTGCTGTGGCGTCATCCGCCGATATACCGCATGCAACAACTCGTGAGCTAGCGTCTCCTCACTAATTCCTGCTAGCTCCTGATTGTTAACCTGATAAACAAAAATACTGCGCCCATTATAGCACCCCAAGATAAAAGCCGTGGCTTCTTTACGCTGGCAGTTTTGATTAAACTGTTGCTTGGTCTGAAGTTGAGGTTCTGAGGCGCGCAAGATTAAATCCGCCCGTTCCGTCAGCTCCAAACGACCAGCCATTGCCCCCAGCTCGCCACCCAACTGCACATTGTGCGCCAAAATCATATCAGTAAGTAGCTGAGTATTCGGCCAAACAAATAGCACCAGCCCAACAATTACCGTTAGTAGCGCTAACTTGAATTTAACGCCACCAATTCGACTAGTACTCAAACAACGCTTATCATTACGTCCGCCACACAACCGGCTATTTAGTTGAGGCATGAGTTATGAGCTCCAGATGACCTTTTTTAATCACCAGCTTAATCTGATCACCTGCATTAATTCGCTCCGATAGCAACGCTTCAGCGATTTGGTTCTCGATTTGTTCTTCAATTGTGCGCCTGAGTAGACGCGCACCTTTTTTAGCACTAAAGCCTTTGGAGATGAGCATTTTTTTGGTCGATGGGCTGATTTTGAGTGTCAAATCTTTCGTTTGCAGGCGTTTTTCGAGATCTTTGAGCATCAAATCGACAATCTGGCGCGCATCACTCGTCGTCAACTGATTAAACACCACCACATCATTAAAGCGGTTAATCAACTCAATTGGCATAAATCGATCCAGCGCCTCAATTGCTAGTTTTTTAGCATCAACTGCCGACTCGACTCCTTGACCGAAGCCATAACTACGCTTACTACTGCGCTCAGCAATTTGTTCAGTACCAAGATTGCTAGTTAAAATTACGATCGTATTTTTAAAACTAACTTTTTGACCATGCGAATCGGTCAAATAGCCATCTTCTAATAATTGCAACAAAATATTATAAACATCTCCATCAGCCTTCTCAATTTCGTCAAACAGCACGACCTGATACGGTCGACGACGAATTGCATCGGTTAATTTTGCGCCATCATCATAACCAACATAGCCGGCCGGCGCCCCCAATAACCGACTCAGCGAATGACGCTCGGCAAACTCACTCATGTCGATTTTTAATAAAGCGTCTTCACTGCCAAACACCTCTCGTGCCAGCACCTTCGCCAACTCAGTCTTACCCACGCCACTCGGACCCAGAAAAATAAACGAACCAATCGGTCGACGCGCATCGCCAATGCCACTACGTGAGCGCCGAATCGCTTTAGCTACTTCCGCGACCGCTGTCGGTTGACCGATAATGTGTTTTGCTAGGTTTTTCTCGAGATTAAGCATCAGCTTTTTCTGACTTTTCGTGAGTTGTTGTGTTGGAATACCCGTCCGCAGTGCCACCACGCGTGCCACATCCGCCACTTCCAGACGAGAAGTCGTCTGTTTTGCCAGCTTTTTGCGTTGTTTTTTGAGGTCAACTTCTAGTTTATCGAGACGATTTTTGAGATCAGCGGCTGTTTCGTAGTCTTCTTGTTCTAAAGCCTTCGCTAAATCAATTTCCAGTTGCGTTTCTTCATACATTGTTTGCTTAAACTCAGGCGATAACTTCGTCTTACGTACACGCTTGAGCGCCGATGCTTCATCAATCAAATCAATCGCTTTATCTGGCATAAACCGATCAGTCAGGTATTTATCCGCTAATATCACCGCTTGTGTAATGACCTCATCAGGCAACTCAACTAAATGATGCAACTCATAATTGCGACGCAAGCCTTTGATAATTTTGATCGTTTCATCCAAACTCGGCTCAGTAATCTCAACTGTCTGAAACCGTCGATCTAGCGCTTGATCCTTCTGGATAAATCGTCGATATTCTTCATACGTCGTCGCTCCGATTAAGCGAATTTGACCACGCGCCAAAGCCGGCTTCAAGATATTAGCCGCATCCATCATACCCTCAGCTGCGCCCGCGCCCATCAATAGATGGATTTCATCAATAAAACCAATTCGCGACTCATCTTCTGCTAGCTCATCAATCACTTGTTTAAGGCGCTGTTCAAACTCGCCACGATATTTGGTGCCAGCGATCATTGACGCTAAATCAAGTTGAATAATTTCCGCGCCAATCAAATTCAGTGGAACGTTGGCGTTGGCGATTTGTTGCGCCAGTGCTTCAACCACCGCTGTCTTCCCAACGCCTGGCTCACCAATCAGCATCGGGTTGGATTTAGCGCGACGTGACAAAATCGTCGCCAAGCGCTCAATCTGCGCCGACCGACCAATCACTGGATCAAGTTCGCCCTGAAAAGCCCGTTCGGTTAGATTAACCCCAAAACGCTCAATCATTAACTTCGGTTTTGCCTTTAAAATCCGCTGTTTGTCATTTAATAACGCCTCGTGGCGCACCTTAGTCACACTCTGCTGATTCATCAAGCTCACCAAATCATCACGCATCATATCAATATCAACACCCGCCGACTGAAGCATCACCGTCGCTAGCGAGCCGTTTTTTGCCGACAACAAACCATACAACAAATGCTCCGAACCAACATAATCTAGACCATTTCCCGCCGCTACCCGACAAGCTTCTTCAAATACCATCCTAGCATCATCATCAAACATTCGCGCCATCGGAGCCGTTGGCATTGTCGCTGGTTGCAAATCCGCCACCCCTAGTTTATCTTTTAAAATACCAATATTCGCTCCAGCATCTTCCAAAAAAGTCCCAGCCGTCGAATTTGCCCGCCACGCTAGTCCCAACAAAATATGCTCAGCGCTAATAATCGATTGACCCAGTGAATACGCCCAAATATCCGCCCCCAGTAGGCTCGCTTTGGCGTTCTCTGTTAGATTATTAATCATATTGGCGAATTCTTCCATATTCATCTTTATATTTTAACAAAAAAAGCCCCGTTGCGCCACTTTTCCCCAGCACCGCACAACTACCTCACCGTTCTTTTTTTAAAAAAAGTAAGCTCAGAGCTAAACACTCCGAGCTTACTTTGTTTTAATCTTAGCAAAAACTAGTTATCGCTCTCTCCTTCGACAGCGTTAATTAGCGCATCTTCCACGTTGCGACGCTTTGGTTTCGCTACTTTTTCTTCGCCAGCCACCACAATGTCAATTTCATAACCTGCCAACTGACTTGCTAGGCGGACGTTTTGGCCAGAGCGACCAATGGCAATTGATTGCTGGTCTTTCGTCACAAAAGCCTTGGCTTTTTTGGTTTCTTCGTCAATTTCGACATTAATCACTTCCGCTGGACTGAGAGCGTTATAAATCAACTCACTGACACTTTCACTGTAGTTAATCACGTCGATTTTTTCACGATCACCGATTTCTTGAATCACTGATTGAATACGCACACCGTGTCCGCCAACCAGTGTTCCAACTGGATCGACACCTGGCACATCTGACCAAACAGCGATTTTTGTACGAACACCAGCTTCACGCGCGATCGCTTTAATCTCGACAGCACCATTTTCCATTTCTGGTACTTCGCTACGGAATAATTCTTCGATAAACACCGAGTCAGCCCGGCTCAAAATCAACTGCGCACCACGCATACCACGCTCAATGTCTTTAATTAAAACCTTGATACGTGCGCCGACAGCGTAATATTCACCTGGAATCTGCTCACGACGTGGGATAATTCCCGTACCTTTACCCAGATCAACGTAGACAGTTCCGCGATCAACGCGTTGGATATTGCCATTAACCACTTCACCAATCCGATCCTCGTATTCTGCCAACATCACCTCTTTTTCGGCTTCTTTGAGGCGTTGAACAATCACTTGTTTTGCAGTCATCGCTGCCACTCGACCAAATTTCTTCACTTCATATTCTTCTTCAATCACACCACCCAGTTCAGCGTCAGCTTTGCGCTCACGAGCCTGCTCGAGTGTCAACTGCGCTTTTGGATTTTCAACTTCTTCGACGATTTCATACACCACAAAAGCCTTCGCGGTGCCATCAACCGTATTCAACTCAGCTCGCACCACTTGATCACGATCACCATTATCACGTCGCCAAGCCGCCGCAATTGCCGTCTCGATAATTTCTAACACTTTTTCCTGAGTGAGGTTTTTTTCTTCAGCAATCGCCCCCACCAGAGAGACAAACTGCTTCAAGTCTAAATCTTCCATCTTTTTTCCTTTTCTTTTATTAAAAAACCCGACCTGCCGGTCGGAAATGTACATCTTCATTATAACACGTTGTGCTTCAAAAAGTCAAGTCGCACGTCATAATAAATACCAATATTATTTGCAAAATATGTAGCCCACCACCTCGAGAGGCGATGGGCGAGTCTAAAGAGCTAGCTAGAGAGTGCGTGAATATAACTTATCTATTCAAATCTAATGTCTGTACAATAGACCGTCAGATCTGAATCTCCATTGTATTCAATACGATACTCGCCACTATTGGCGATCTCAATCTCATGCTCGTGTCTAATTCCGCGAGACTTACGTCCCTTCGTCAGAACTTGTTCGTGAACTTCATTATCATAAGCTACGTCTAGCTTATCGACAGTTGTCCACTTGCAATATTCGTTCTTCCTGTGCTGAATTTCCACGCACACCACCCCCTTTCGGTCTGCTCGATATAGCCCACTAAGACTTACGACCTGACCTTGCGTAAAATACTTGCAGTTGGTGATGTGTTTGCCTGAGATTCTAAATTCTGCTCCACGAGAAGTGCAGTCACTTCCGTAAGCATAAGCGTTGTTAGCCCAACCTATGATTGTCATGGTAGCTAGAGCAACGGATACTAATAACATATGAATATTCTTCATATTTCCCCCTCTATCTCAATAATCTAAAGTGCACTCTCTAGCTTATCAATGGAGACTTTTTCATTTTATCACATATTTTACGGTTTTAGCAAGGGTAAAATGCTTATCTTGAGGATAATCTTGCGCCCCATCCCTACGAACATTACTGTTTTAGCC